>JAZNTV010000087.1:0-20020 GCA_045591985.1 Acutalibacteraceae bacterium | reverse complement strand
TGACCCGTCGCGGGAATGTCTTCCTGCATCACGAGGATCTCGTCACACACGCTGCAGTGCGATCCCTGCGTATAGCCGTCCTCTTCACACGTCGCATCCAACGCCGGATCGATCACTTCCACGTGCCCTGTGGCGGGGATCTCCTTGGGTTTATTTATCACCATGCCGCACATCGAACAACTCTTACCGTCAGTCATACCGGGTTCGGTACACGTTGCCGCATAGCCCTTGACGGTGGTCACCTTATGGGCAATCTTGTTCACAACCGTTTGTTCCACGATCACTTCACCGCACACATCGCAGTGACTGCCTTCGGTAAGACCCGTTTTGTTACACAACGGTTCCACTGCCGGATCGATCACCACCGTATGCGGCAACGTGGCGATCTCCGCACCGCCCGAAACGTAGGTGTTACACAGCGTACATATGCGCCCTTCTTCGCGGCCCACTTCTTTACAAGTCGCGGCGACCGCCTCTTTTGCCACGATACGCGCCGTGTTCTTTTTCAACACCTGATGAATCTCGGCAAGGCCTTCTTCAGTAGCATTGGCTTCGGTACAATAGGTGTTCAGATCATACACCTCAATACGGCGGATCTTCGGCACTTCGGTGTACCACAAACGCAACGAACCCAACGAATTCAAGGTGTTGCGGAAACAGGTCGCCGACAGATAGAACCCGCCTTCGCCGTTCTTTACCGTGATCTGCGGTGCCGCATACCCGTAATTGTTGCTGAAGCCCACCGTCGTGCCGTTGCTCACTTGATAGGCATTGAGGTTCACAATACTGTTGGCGTGCTCTTCGGTCGTATAGACCTTAACATAAAGCGGCTTGTTTTTGGTTTCCGTATCCGAATAGGCAGCGCCCTGCACCTTCATGTAGCGGTACAGGTAATCCGCATCGGGATAGGTATCGCTCTGTTCGGCGTCCGTATAACTCATATTACAACTGTGGGTCGCCAGAATATCGGGATAGTAGTCGCACACGCGCGTCTTTTCAAATTCGATATACGCACAGCCGATGTCGTCGTTCAAGTGCATATATTCGGTGTTGATCAGTTTCATCGACTGAATATATACCTTATCGACACCCGCACTGCAACCCATTACATAGAAACGCTGGTCGTTTCCGCGCAGAGCATCGACTTCATCCGCCGTGAAGGTGTGATACACCAACGCGGATTCACCGCACGCGAGGTTACTGCCCTTCACGAAGAGATCCACATGCGAAGCGTCGCCCGTCGGGCGGTAGCGGAAGACCTGCAAATTGTCCGTGATATCGGCATCGATGTAGTATTCCATCACCATCGTGACACTCTGTCCCGCGGGGACGGCGTCAAACATCTTACCGCCGATCCAGAAGCCGGACCAATCCGCCTTCAGCGGAATACCGTATTCACCCGTCGAACCGATCGCCGTCACCGCCGTCGAACCGCTGTCGCCCTGTACACCCGTCACATGGGTGGACGTAATTTTACCGCCCGCCGTATCCATCGAGAGATAGGTCGTCGGCAACAATACGTCGCCTGCGATCAGCACGTCGCCGCAGGTGGCGCAACGGACGTCATCCGTCTGACCCGCCACACCGACCGCCGGCGTGCTTGCCCCGTCTTCCACGAGGTTGGTATCGTTTTCGATCATCCATGCGTGCAAATATTCTTTCACGTCCGACGCCATCGCGGGATTCGCGCAATCGGCAACGGCGTCGTAGATCTCCACACGGGCGATCTTCGGCACGTCGGCATACCAGAAGCGCATAGATCCCAGACCGTTCAATCCGTTGGTAAAGCAGGTTTCATCGATCAGAACCGCGCCCACGCCGTCATTCACCGTTACCGAAACGGCAGGGAAGCCCAACACGTTACTGAAGCCTGTTTTGGTACCGTTGCTCACTTCATAACCGTTGATGCTGACCGTCGTGTTTTCATACCCTGTGTTGGTGTAGATCTTCACATAAACGGGTTTGTTTGCGGTCGTGGTGGACGAGAGGGCGTTGCCGAACACCTTCACGTAGCGATACAGCCACTCCACACCGGGATGATTGGTGCTGGTCTCGCCGTCGGTGAGTTTCGTGTTGTAGGTCGCGTTGCCGAGCACTTCGAGATAGTAATCGCACAGCACGTCTTCGTTGAAGACCGCATACGCCGCACCGGTATCCACACCGCTACGGACGGCGGCAGTGGGCACCAGCTTGGCCGACTGCACGTACACGTGACCGGCACCGCCGGCACAACCGAGCAGATAGAGGTTAAAGGCGTCCGTGCCGATCGCCTCGCGCTCGGCCGCCGAGAAGGTGTAGAACACGAGACCCGACTTGCCGCTCACGAGATTATGGGTATCGGCAAAGAAATCGACTTGAGCGGCACCGTCTTGCGGCACCAGACGGAACATCTGCTGATGGCCGTTCATAGCGGTGTCAATATAATATTCGATGGCCAAAGTCACGCTTTCGTCGGCGGGGACGTCTTGGAACAACGCACCACTCAGGCGAATGCCCGCCCAATCCGCCGTCAGCTGAATGCCGTATTCACCCGTATCGCCGATCGCGACAACATCTTTGTTACCGCCCTGATGCGCCGAAACGGAAATGTTGGAGGTGAGCACACCGCCGTCGGTATCAAAATAGGCGTAACCGAGCGGAGAGATGACCTTGCTGCGGGCAATGGTCTCACCGCATTCCAAACAAACGGTGATACCCGTGCGGCCCGTTTCGTGTGCGGTGGGAGCCACGTAGCCCTCCACCTTCGTATTGCCGTGGGCACACTCACGGTATTCCCATGTCGCCGTCGTAAGCGGCTCGTTGCCGCTCGCGATCGCGATACCGTTGCGGTCGGCGTGGCTGCCCATATATACGACCTTTTTCAACGCCGAACAACCGCTGAAAGCGTTGGTCGCAACGCTCGTCACCGACTTCGGCAGATAGAAGGTCGCAAGCGCGGTGCAACCCTTAAAAGCGTTGGCGCCGATCGCGGTCACGTTACCTGCAATCGCCACGTCAGTCAAAGACGTGCAACCGCTGAACAGGCTGTCGGGGATCGCCGTTATGCCCGACGGCAAAGAGACCGATTTTACGTTCTTGCCCGCAAACACCGAAGCGCTGATCGCGGTCACGGGAGTGCCGTTGATCGCTTCGGGCACGGCGACCGCCGTTGCCGAACCGCTGTAGCCCGTAATGGTCAGGCCGGTGTCGTTGGTAGTATAGGAGAAGTCGGAATACGTGTCCGACCCGGTATACTTTGCCCATTGATGCAGATAGGCGAAGTTACTGCCGTCCAAACTCACTTTGGAGGCATACGAACCGAACCACGTGCGGTACAATTTGTACGCCGTGTTGTAGAAACCGCCCTTGACCGTGATCTGACTGCGGCGATCGTACGCCGTAAGAATGGGTTCGTCGGAACGTCCCGAAGACAGACAGATCACGTTGACCTTACCCTTACTGCCGTTCATTTCAAAGAACTGGGAGTTGGTATGGCTCATCATCGCGTTGTAGATGTTGAGGGTACCGTTGTCCACGCGGATACCCGCCGTGGGAGAGGGCGCCCATTCGGTAAAGTTCGTGATGGTGATCTCGTCGTCGAAGGTTTCGGTCAGCCAAATGTCGTACATATTCTTATCGGTGACCGCGTATTCGCCCGTGACGTTCGAGCCCTGCTGGTTAAAGGAGGTCAACTGCGAGTTCACGAGTTCAATGCCCGTACCGGCTTCCACCTGAATGGAGACCGTGCCGTAGTCCACGCCGTGACCGTACAGACGCACGTTGGTCGGCTCTTTGCCGTTTTCTTCCACGAAATGCACGCCGATGTAGGAGGCGTAGTTGAAGCAGTTATAGACGAGTTGATCTTTCACGTCGCCCAACTGCAAAATGATGGAGTTGTTGTTGAACTGACGCTGCATCGCCAAATGGAAGTGGGAGGTAAGTGCACTCTTGCCCGGCTCGTTACCCCACGGGCCCCAAATGGAGTTGTTGCTGTTCAAAATGGCGTTGTAGTTGAACTGATAGTTGCGGATCACGCCGTTTTCGGAACCGTTGCCCACCACAATACCGCGGTTGAACAGATGGCCCGCCATATAATCGACGTAGTGGTTATCGCAACGGTAGGTCTTCAGATCCACACCGTTGTAACCGTTGTGCATCGTCACGTTGACGATATAGACATCGCTGCCCGCGCCGCGCACGGCATAGGGGTAGGAATAGAAGGTGAAATCGTAGGTCTGTACGTCGTTCACCGTTTTTTCGGTGTAGACGCTGTACTGTTCGGGATAGTGGAAGGTGATGCCGCGAATACCCGCCGTCGCTTCCAGCGTCACGGTTGCCGCATCGTCCTCGTCCCCCTGACGGGTCACAAAGAAGATCGTGTTCACGGGCGCAGGGATCGTACCGAAGTCGCCCGCACCGCGCAGTTCCACACCTGCGGGCACGGTGAGCGCGCCGTTTACGAGATAGTTACCCGGTGTAACATACACCATACCGCCGCCGTTCTCGCCCGCTCTCGTGAGATACGCCTGCAACTGTTCGGTCACGTCGGTTTCGGCGGTATTGTCGAGATCGTCCGCGATGTAGATGGTATCTTTCGCGGGGCCGGTCACCTTTTGGGCGGCTTCTTCCGCCGAAAGATGGGTAAACCCGTTCAGATTCAGCGCCGTCTTATCATACGACACGGGACAGCCGCCGCGGTTGATATAGGTGATCTCGCCGCCCGAAGCGTTGGTGTTGCCGAGCAGGATCGCCGCATTGGCATCTGCGTTCAGCACCACATGCGGGGCGGGCGTGTTGAACTGCGTTTCGCCGATCATCAGCCAGCCTTCGTCCACGATAACCGCGCCCTGACGAATGGTGGAGGACAAGATGGACAACCGCGCACCGTTTCTCATCAAGACGGCGGCACCGGTCGCTTCGATATCGATGTTCGAGACCTGCACCATACCGTAGGATGAGTAGGACTCTTGGTTGGAGAAATGCAGACCGTTCACGCAGTCTTCGATCACGATATCGAGGAAGGATTCGGTCGAACCGCTTACGTTATGGCAAAGGAAGGCGTTGTAGCAATCCTTGAAATACAGGCCCACGCACTGACCGTTCGGATAGGAATCCGAGAACGCGCACTTGGCAAATTCCAGACCCGTGCGGTAACCGCGGATATCCGAATAGGTGAAATACGACCAGTCGATACGACGCAAGGTCACGCCGACACCGTTTTCATACACATAGTCGCGCAACGCTTTCTGCGCCGCCGCCGACACGGGCGCACCCGGCAGGTTGGAATCGATCCAGTAATCGGGAGCGAAGTGGATCTCTTCCAAACGCGCAATGTCAATAACCACGTCAATATCGAGGCCCTGCTTCAACGGCGTGCCGTACACGTTCCACACGTTCGGGCAGTTCGCACCGCTGTTTTGCTTCACCGCAAAATAGGGGTTGACGAAATTGATGTTCTGCACAAAAGTATAGTGATTTGTCAAAACGGTTGCCGGATACGGCACCACGTTTTGCGCATCCTGCTTCGGATACCAGAAGGTCAGATTGCTGATCTTCGTGTGGGTATCCATCGTAATAAACGGCGAGAGACCCGCGTCGTTATGACCGTAGTAGACTTCCAACACGGTACCTTCGATCACGCCATCCTGTTCGGTCGCACGCCAGTCACCGATGATGGATACGCCGCGCGGAATGCGGAGAGGGGAATAAAAACTGTAATGACCCGCAGGGATGTACAACGTACCGCCGCCCGCAGCGTCCAGGCCGTCGAGCAGGGAGTTGACCACAGGTCCGTAGTCAATGTTGCCGTTGCGGTCCACGAGATCCACTTCGTGTTCCTTCACATATTCCGCCAGGTTGTAACCCGCCACCATCGGCGTGCTGTCGTCAAATCCTTCGCCGAACTTGACCTCTTCCCACTGCGGTGCCACGGGCGCAAAGGTGCCGTCACCCAGCGGATCTTCCGCGATGGACGGAGCCTCTACTGCCGTATTCACCAAGCGGATGTTGCACACCTTCATGACCACCTGCTGCCCGCTCAGCGAAGCGTTGGGCGCAGCGTAATACATGCGGAAATAGTTGAACGCCGTAGGGTCGAACGGCTCGTCGCCCGTCTTGCCCGTAAAGGAAGACAGCGGCAACACGCGCCGCACCCAGGTATCGCGCTGGAAATTCAACAACGACGGAGATGTATGGATCTCCTCAGCGTCGCACGTACCCGCAGAGGTAAGTTCGATCTGACCGGCGACGCCGCCCGATTCCAGTGCCGAAACCAGCCCGTCATCACCCGACACGTACATGTCGAACTGCAACGCCAGCGTGTTTTCGGCGGCATCGGCAGAATATCCGAATGCCGTAAGATCCAACGGCTCCGGCAATGCAGTCGCCACGCCGGGCACCAAATTGCTTTCGCTCGCGGTCTTGACACCGTTGATGAAACAGCCGAACTCCTTAATGACGTATTGGTCATTCGTGCTTTCGGCTGCTGCCGTGATCGGCGTTGCGAGTTGCAGACCGACAGCAGGCACCATCAGGCACAAGCAAAGCAGCACGGCTAACATACGTTTTCCTAACATTCCTATCTCTCCTTTTCATTGTAGAGACTCACATACAGATACCATTATATACCTGTTCTTTACAAATGTCAATAGCGCATAAAAAACGGACAAAAAACGCATAAAATTCGTGCTTGTTTCCCTTTCAAAACAGCAACACCCCCGAAGAAGCACAACTTCTTCGGGGGTGTTTGTGGGTTTATCGTATTTCTCAGCCGATCAGTTTACCCGTGGCGTCGAAGGTGTAGGTACCGGCTTCCATCAAGCCGTTGGTGGTGGTGACTTTGTAGGTCTCATTCACAGCCAGCTGACCGTGAGTGCCCTTAACATAGTAGTAGTTGCCATCCACTTCCACCAAGCCGGCATAGGAAGGTGCCGCACCGTCCGCACCGTAGTAGTAGCCATCCACGACCACGTCGAACAGCATCGTGCCGTTCTCGTCGAAGTAGTAGCGACCGTTCTTCACTTTGTCGGTATTGTTGACGTTGGCGACGATCTGACGAGTACCCGTCACATAGGCGCCGTTATCAGACACGTAGTAGAACGCGCCTTCATATTGGACCAACCCCGCATACGGAATGCGGATACCGTTCTCGTAGTAGAAACCGTCGGTATGGATACGGGTATCTTCCAACATACGGCCATCCTCATGGAAGGTATAGGCACGTTTGGTGGGAACCAAACCGTTCAGTTTGCTCACGAAGTAGCGGCCGACGATCACCTTACCGTAATCGTTCACATAGTACTTCGCGCCGTTCCATTCGATCAAGCCCACATAGGCTTCGGTCTTACCGGTCGCATTGTAGTAGTAACCGTCATACACGCCTTCTGCCAGGTTCATCTTACCATCTTCAAAGAAGTAGTAGATGCCGGTATCGACGGGCAGTTCGTTCGTCTTGCTGATCGCGTAACGGCCGGTCTTCACCTTGCCGCCGGTAACCACATAGTAGTAGTCACCCTCCACACACACCAAGCCAGCTTCGCTTACGATGCTGCCATCATAGTAGTAGTAACCATCGATGATCTCCGCCAACGTGGTTTCCACCGTCTTGGTATCGCCGCACACGGTACAGGTATAGATCTTCTCGCCGTTAGTTTCGGCAGTGGGGGCCGTGATGACTTCGCCCTCGTTCCACACGTGACCGAGCGCTGTCAGCACCTTCTGCGCCGTGATAACGTTACCGCAAGCGGCACAGTGACTGCCCGCCGTAAGACCGGTCGTCGTACAGGTGGGTTCAACCGCCTCATCATTTACGATATCGGCATGAGTGGTCGCACGGGTCGCACCGCAGAGATCGCACTGCGCATCGCAATCGGCGCTCCACGTGTGTTCGCCCACGCAAGGCGTGTTGTAGTTCCAGTTAGCATCGGTCAGCGCCGTGTTGAAAGACTTAACATCCAGTGCCAGCGCATCCGACGCGGTACCGATATAGTACACATCGGCAATGGCATCGCACAGATAGAATGCGTTCTTTTCGATCACGGTGGTGTTACGGGTCAGATACACCGTGGTCAGTGCCGTCGCACCGCGGAATGCCTGTGCCGGCACCGCCGCAACGGTATCGCCCACATAGACCGTGGTGAGCGCGGTGCAATCCGCAAACACAGGATATGCCGCCACACCCATGGTAGCCGCCGCCGCGTTGTAATACACGGTGGTCAGCGCCGCACAACCGCGGAACGCATTATTACCGACAGCCGTCACACCCGCCGGAATGGTGAGCGTGGTCAGACCGGCTTCACGGAACGCATTGGCGCTGATGGTGGTCACGCCCGCACCGATGGTCACATCGGCAAGCGCCGCGCAACCACGGAACGCGCTGTCACCAATCACCTGCACGCTATCCGGGATCACGATGGCTTCGAGCGCCGCGCAGTTGTAGAACAACTTGTCGCCGATCGCCGTAATGCCGTTCGGCAGAGTAGCTGCGGTCAACGATGCGCAATCGTAGAACACACCCTTGCCGAGAGCGGTCACGCTGTCCGGAATCACGATGCTCGCGATCGCCGAATCACGGAACGCATAGTCGCCCACCGTGGTAAGGCTGTTCGGCAATGCGATCTCGGCAAGCGAGTCGCAACCGTAGAACGCATAGTTGCCGATCGTCTTCACCGTATTGCCGATGGTGATATTGTTGAGCGCTTCGCACTCGTAGAAGGCACCGAATTCAATGGTTTCCACACCGTCTGCAATCGTCACCGTTTCGACAGAGGAACCATAGAAAGCGCCGCGGCCGATCGTCTTAACGTTGCTCGGGATGGTAACCGAAACCAAACTGTTGCAGCCATAGAAGGTCGCATAGCCGATCTCGGTAACGTCGTTCGGGATGACCAGATCGGTCACCAATACCTCATTCACATACAGTGCGCCTGCATAGTACAGGGGGTTCGCATTGTAGCTGCCGAAGGTAATGCCGCACCACGCCGAAAGATCGGTGACATTCACCGCCGTAAGACCGGTGCAGTTATTGAAGGCGTTTGCGCCCACGCTCTGGATGGTGACGGGCAGGGTGATCTTGGTGATGTTCGCACAATCGGCAAAGGCATCCGCCGCGATCGCCACCACAGGAGCACCTTCAAATTCATTCGGGACAATAACATCGCCCTTGATGGCGGTGTTCACGTCCGTAATGGTCGCTTTACCGTTTTCGATAACGTAGACATAATACTGCAACGCCACGTCCGAACCGCACACATCGCACACATTATCGTTTTCGTCGGTATAGGTATGGCCGTTTGCGGGCACAACCTTTTGTTCCACCGTCACGGTGCCGCAAACCGAGCAATGCTTACCTTCGGTCAGACCGCTTTCGGTACAGGTCGCTTCCACAGCCGCATCGATCACTTCAGTGTGACCCTTCGGGGAGACGATCTGCTGTTCCACCGTCACGGTGCCGCAAACCGAGCAATGCTTGCCTTCGGTCAGACCGGTTGCGGTACAGGTCGCTTCCACAGCCGCGTCGATCACTTCGGTGTGACCCGTCTTCGGGATAACCGTGGTCGAAACCACGACGCCGCACTTATCACACGTTACCGTAACCAAACCGTCCACCGTACAAGTGGCCTCCACCGTCGTGGTGGTCGTATTTTCGTGACCGGTCGCCGGAATGACCGTCTGCGCCTTGATGACCATACCGCAGCGCGAGCAATGCTTGCCTTCGGTCAGACCGCTTTCGGTACAGGTCGGATCCACAGCGGGATCGGTCGTCGATTTATGGCCCAGTCTCTTCACCGTCTCTTGTGCCACGATCACCGTGTTACACACCGAACAGTGTTTACCTTCGGTCAAGCCGTCCTTGGTACAGGTCGCCTCAACCGCCGCGTCGATCACTTCGGTGTGACCCTTTGCGGGGATAACTTCCTGTGCCACGATCACGGTGCCGCAGACCGAGCAGTGCTTACCTTCGGTGAGACCCGTTTCGGTGCAGGTCGCCTCGACTGCCGCGTCGATCACTTCGGTGTGACCCGGTGCCGTGATGACTTCCTGCGCCACCAGCACTTCGCCGCAGACCGAGCAGTGCTTACCTTCGGTCAAACCGTCGGTCGTGCAAGTTGCCGCTACCGCCTTGTCGATCACTTCGGTGTGACCCGGTGCCGTGATGACGGTGCCGCCCGTGAAGAATTCGTTACAGGTCGCGCAAGAGGTGCCCGCCGTGTAGCCGTCTTCGGTACAAGTGGCATCCTTACCCGCCGTTTCGGTCAGGTTGTAGGAATTGCTCTGCATATAATCGTGCATGAACGCTTCCATCTCGGCAGTCGCGAGTTCTTCCGCACAGTAGGTAGTCAAATCGTAGATCTCGATGCGGGTATACTTGACCTTTTCATCCACGGGAACACGGACGGAAGCAAGACCGTTCAAACGGTTCGCCATACCCGCATTCACGATGGCGGTGCCCACACCGTTTTGCATCGTAACGTTGAGGTCGGCCCAGTTGTAACTGCCGCTGCCGTTGCTCTGATCGTACTTGATGTTGCCGATGGTGGCATTCTCGTAGCCTTCCGCCGCATAGAACTTCAAGACGATCGGCTTGTTCGCGTTGGTATCCGCGATCTTCGCTTCGCCGCCGGTCAACCAGTAGTAGTGGAAGCCGGTAAACGAATCACTATTCTCGCGGATGGTGGGCATCAACTGATAGGAAGAGGTGCCGACGATATCGGGATAGAAGTCACACAGCACTTTTTCCTCGAAGTCATAGAAGGAATAGCCGTAATCGGTGTCGCCGTGGACGTCTTCCGTCTTCACAAGCTTCATCGACTGGATGTAGGTCACGTTTGCACCGGGGCCGCAACCAAGCACGGTGAAGGTGAAGTCGGTGCCACGCAGGGCCGCGATCTCCGCCGCCGTAAAGGTATAGAACACCAAGTGAGACTTGTTGTTGACCAATGTCGTCTGATACGGCACCGTCTGATCGGTGGTGAACAGGTCAATCATGCCCTTGCCGCCGAACGGCTCGTAACGGAAGATCTGACCCTTGACGTCGCTGTCGATGTAGTATTCGATCGCCATGGTTACACTCTGGCCGGCAGGCACCTTTTCAAACAGCTTACCGCTCAAGGTAAAGCCCTGCCAGTCGCCCGTCAGTTTGATACCGTACTTGCCGGTCGAGCCGATCGCCACAACGTCCTTGTTGCCCGAACGCACGCCGACCGTGTGGCTGCTCGTAAGCTCGCCGCTTTCGGTCTCAATCCACGCATAGGGCACGCGGTCGAGTTTTTCGCCCTGCACCAGCGTGTCGCCGCACAGCGAGCAGACCACACCCGCGGTGTAACCGGGGGCTTCGTAGGTCGGCTCCACAGCGCCGCCCGTCGTGACGTTGTAGTTATTTTCCAGCATCCAAGCATGCACCGCATCCTTGGTCGCGGCATCCGCCAGCGGCTTGGTGCAAGCGGTCGCGAGATCGTACATCTCCACGCGCGCCACCTTCGAAATGTCGTCCACCGCAATACGCATAGAACCAACGCTGTTCAAGCGGTTGGCAAGACCCGCTTCGACCATCACGGTCGCCACACCGTCTTCGAAGTTCAAGACGGGGAAGCTGGCCCAGTTATAGCCGCCGCTGCCGTTGCTTTGGTCAAAGTTCGCCGTCAACGTCACCGTGCCGTTATAGCCTTTATCCGTCGCATAGAACTTCATCAAGATGGGCTTGTTCTTGTTGCGGTCCGCAATCAAGGTGTCGCCGCCCGTCACCCAGAAGTAGTAGTAACCGTTAAAGGTACTGCTCGCTTCGTGGATCTTAGCGGTCAAATTGTAGGCGGGAGCGCCCAGAATCTCGGGATAATAATCGCACAGGAGTTCTTCCTCGAAGCTGTAGTAGGTGCAACCCTTGTCTACACCATCGTGCACGTATTCGGTATCGACCAAGCGCATCGACTGAATGTAGGTCACGTTTGCACCCGCGACACAACCCATCACCGCGAAGTTGAAGCTCTGATTACGCAAAGCTGCTACTTCTTCGGCCGTGAAGGTGTGGAACACGAGATAGGACTTGTTGTTCACCAGCACGTACTTGCCCGCCGTGCCGCTCTGATCATTCGTATACAGGTCCACGTGGGTGGCGCTGTCGTTCGTGCGATAACGGAAGAGCTGACCCTTCGCGTCGCCGTCGACATAATACTCGATCGCCATCGTCACGCTTTGCCCTTCGGGTACGTTTTCGAACAACTTACCGCTCAAGCGGAAACCGGCCCAATCGCTCGGCAGTTTGATACCGTACTTGCCGGTGGAACCGATGCTCACAACATTGATATTACCCGCGCCCTGCGTCAACACAGAGTAGTTGGTGGTAAGCTTACCGCCGTCGGTCTCCATCCACGCATAGGCTTCGGCCGCCGTGGCTTCGCCTTCCTTCAGCAAAGCACCGCAGGTGGCGCACACGGTGTCACCCGAAAAACCTTCCGTGCCGAGGGACGGATCCACCGTACCCGTCACGGTGACGTTGTAATTACTCTCGAGCATCAACTCGTGCATACGCGCAACCATTGCCGCTTCTGCCATCGGCTCGGCGCAGTAGGTCGCCACGTCGTACACTTCAAAATGGTCGAGTTTCTCGCACTCGGAATACGCCAAGCGGAAGGAACCCTCACTGTTCAGACCGTTCGCGAAGCACGCCATGGGCAGATACAGTTCGCCCACACCGTTCTTCAAAGTGACCGTTTCTTCTTTGCCGGTAAGATCAATACTGAAGGTGCGTTCACCGTCTTTCAGCATTTCGTAGGCATTGACGACGAGCGTGCTGTTTTCATAGCCGCTCTTGGCATAGAACTTGATGAGCACCGGCTGGCACTTGTTTTGATCCTTCGCCAGCGCGTCGCCGAACACCTTGATGTAACGGAAATCGGCATCGGTATACTCGACGTTGTATCCGCAGTAGCCCGTGATATCGGGATAGTACTCGCACAGCACGCCTTCTTCGAAGTAGCCGTAATCGTATCCGCGATCCACACCGCCGTACACGTATACGGTATCTACCACGCGAGCCGACTGAATGTAGGTGATATTCGCACCGGCACCGCAGCCCTTGATGGTGAAGTTGAAGGAGGTATCGCGCAGTTGTGCGATCTCTTCTGCCGTAAAGGTATAGAAGATAAGACCCGATTGGTTTGCAACCAACTTGTGCTGATTTTCAAACACGTTGTTCCACGCGTTGCCGTCGTATTGACCACCCGTCCAGCCGTCCATTGCCTGGTAACGGAACATCTGCGCCCCGCTCGGAATGGTGCCGTCAATGTAGTATTCGATCGCCATGGTGATCGACTTGCCTTCGGGCACGTTACGCAGCAGGTCGCCCGTGAAGCTGAAGCCGAGCCAGTCGCCCGTCAGCACGATGCCGTATTCACCGGTGGATCCGATAGCGACCACATCGGTGTTGCCGCCGCTCACGTTCAGCGCATGGCTGGTGGAAAGGGTACCGCCTATCGTATCAAAATAGGCATAACCCGTCGCAGGGACGTAGTGACCGTACGCCGTCACGGTACCGCAAGCGGAGCAGACGGTGTCGCCCGTATAGCCCGCCTTGTCGACGGTTGCCGCTTTGTAGTTCTTCAAAGCGGTAGTGCCGTGCGCACAGACCATATCGTTCGGCGCGTTGGTCACCGGCTTGCCGTTGAAGTACGCGGGAATGGTCTGCGCCGCGTTGCCGGAAGCCGAGAGCGTCACCGTCGTACCGTTATCGGTGACGGTGAAGTTCGAGGTCGAAACGAAATCGGTCGGCGCCGTGGTCGACCACGTTTTGCCATTGCTCATGCCACTGAAGTTCGATTCCGAAATATAACTGTAGTATTTCAGTGTCGACGCATAGTAGCCGCCGTTGATCTTCACGTAGTTTCTGTCGTTACGGTCGGTCACACGCGGCGTGTTCGTGCGGTTGGTGGTGAAGCCGACAATGTTGATATTCGTCGAGTTGTTCACGTCGAAGAAATAACCGGCTTCGTAACCGTCGTTGTTGTTGCACGCCACATTATAGAGAGTGAGCGTACCGCCGTCCACACACACGCCCGCCTTGTTCTTGGGACCCCATTCCACAAAGTTGTGAATGGCAAGCGTGCCCGAGAAAGCGCTGGTCATGTGCAGGTTGTAAATGTTGCCGTTACCCAAAGCACCGGAACCGAGATTGACGCTCTGGTCGTGACCCTTTTGGTCACACGCCGTCACCTGGATGTTCAGCATCTGAATGTTCGAGCCCGCTTCCACGCGGATGGCTTCACGCGACCAGTCGACCGCGTGACCGAACAAGCGGATGCCGTTCGCACCGGAAGTGCCGGTGCCGCAACCGATGACCGCATCGGTGGTGAGTTGCACGCCGTACATACAGCCGTAGTTGAAGGAGTCGTACACCAACTGATTGGTGACGTCACCGACCTGCAGAGCGATCATGTTCTGACCGATCTGCTCCTGCATCGCGAGATGGAAGTAGTTGTTCTTCTCATCCTCCGTCAGCGGTGCCACGCCCCAGCTGCCCCACGGGTAGTTGTTGGCGTTCAGAATGGCGTTGTAGTTGTAATGATAGTTGCGGAGCACACCGTTCGTCGAGCCGTTACCGACCACGATACCGCGGCGGAAGAAGTGACCCCACAGGCTGTCCACATAGTGGTTGTCACTGCGGTTGGTCGCAAGGTCCACACCGTAGCAGGCATTGTGCGAGGTGACGTTGATCACGTACACGTTACTGCCCAAGCTGCGGATCATGTAGGGGTATTCCGTGAAGGTGTAGGCATTGCTGCCGTTGTTCTTCATCTGCTCGGGATAGTGGAAGGTGATGCCGCGGATACCTGCCGAAGCAGACAGATTCACCGTAGCCGCCGCCGAAGCGCCGTCCGCACGGGTCACCAGGAAGATGGTGTTCACGGGGGCAGGGATCGTCGCAACGTCGCCCGCACCGCGCAGTTCCACACCCGTGGGAACGGTCAGCGTGCCGTTCACCAAATACTTACCGGGTTTCAGGTACACGAGACCGCCGCCGGCGTTGCCCGCCTGCGTGAGCAACGTCTGGATCGCTTCGGTCACGTCGGTCGCGCCGGTGTTATCCACATCGGCGATGTAGTAATTTTCTTTTGCAGGGCCCTTCTTTTGCGGGCCTGCCTCGGTTGCAGTGAGGGCGTCGTACTCCGTCACGGTCACTGCCGTGGAGCTGTTCACTTCACTGATGCCGGCGTTGTCCGTCACCGTGATGGTGCCGCCCGAAGCGGTCTTGCAACCGAGGAACATCGCGTTCTGTGCGCCCGACTGCAGAATAGCCTGCGGGGTGGCGTCGGGGAACGTGGAGTTCACGATCAACAAGTTGCCGGAAGACACCACAACTTTACCGCTCTGAATGGTGGAGGACAAAAGGGAGACTTGCACGTTGTTGTTCATCCAGAGCGCATAGGATTTCGCCGCAATATCCAGATTGATACCGCGCAGCGAACCGTAGCGCGAATAGTCGGTCAGCGAGCTGCGATACATGTAGATACCGTAGTCGCAGCCGCCGATCTTGATATCCGCCATCGAGATGGTGGAGGGCTGCACGCCGTCACCGGCGATGGCCATCAGACAGTCGTAGAATTCCAGACCCGTGAACTGACCGTTGGGCCAGAAATCGGGTTCGCTCGTATTCAAAGTTTTGGTCAGCTCCACACCGATCTTGTAGCCGTGGAAGGTGGAGTAGGTCAGATACGACCAGTCGACACGGCGCAGGGTCACGCCGATGGCGTTTCTGTAAATGTAATCACGGAACGCCGCCGCCGCCGCATCGGTAGCGGGCGCGCCCTTCAAGCCGGAATGGATCCAGTAGTCGGGGGAGAAATGGATCTCCTCCAAGCGGGAGATATCGATGACCATATCGAAATCCATACCCTTGGAAAGCGGGGTACCGTAGATGTTGCTCACGTTCGGCGCATTCGCCGCGTTCTTCTGCTGAATCGCGAAATACGCGTTCACGAAGGTCACGTTCTCCACGTTTGCGTAATTTTCCATCAGCACGGTGGGAGCGTATGCCGTGACGGCATCCGCCTTCTGCTCGGGATACCAGAAGCTCACATTCTGAATCTGGCTGTGCGAGGCCATGGTGATGAACGGCACGGTGCCGCCCTTGCCGCAATACACCTTCAAGACGGTACCTTTCACGGTGCGGTCCTCTTCGGGGGACGCCCATTCACCGTACACCTGCACACCGCGCGGAATGGTCACTTCACCATGGAAGACGTACTCGCCCGCCGGAATGAACAGCGTGCCGCCGCCGGCCATCTGCAAACCGTCCATCAACGAACGGAACACGGGCGTCCAGTCGAAGTTCGGGTCGGAGGGGTTGATACCCAGCTCCGCCGCATGCTGTTCGGCATATTCCTTCATGTTGTAGCCTGCCACCAGCATATCGGAATACGGAGCATACTCCGCACCGAAGGTCACCGCTTCCCACACCGGTGCTTCCGGCGCAAACGTGCCGTCACCGATCGGATCTTCCGCGGTCGAAGGCGCCGCCACATCCAAGTTCACAAGGCGCACCTTGCAGATCTTGACCGTCGCCTTCTGGCCCGCATACGCCGTGGGGCTGAGCGCGTAAACACGCACGTAGTCGAGCGCGGTCGTATCCAGACCGGGGTCGCTCGTATCATAGAACGAGGACAGCGGAACGACCTGACGCACCCATCTGTTACGCTGGAAGTTCAGTACTCCCACATCAACGGCGCGTTCCTCAACGTCGCAGGTGCCGCCGGAGGTCAGCTCGATCTGACCGCTGAGGCCGCCGGTCGTCGATTCGAGCAAGGAGACCAATCCCTCATCGCCCGCCGTATAGAGGTCGAGCTGAATACCGAGGTTGGAATACCCCGATATATCCAGCGGTGTATCCAACGTGGTAGAAGTAGGAGGAATAAAGTCGGTCGTGGCTGCCGTGGCTTCCGACAGATTCGAGATCGACAGACCGAAGTCCTTGATCACGTAATCGGAAGCCGCAGCAGAGGCCTTCATCGGCGATACCAACTGCAAGCCGATGCAGGGGATCATCAGACAAAGGCACAGGAAAACTGCTAAGATTCTTTTGCCTAACATAATGTTATGCTCCTTTCTTATTACCCGTTACTGCACACAGAGGGGCAATATATCATTAAATATTATAAAGGATGGCACAGGAAATATCAAGGGAAAGAATGCCTATATTTTGAGCAGCCTTTTTGTGCAAGAATGACAAACACAAAAGGTGTCCCAACGGGTTCCGTTGGGACACCTTTTTACAGTTTCATTGTAAGACCGATGCGACGGCGTTTCACATCCACCGTCAGCACTTTTACCTTCACGATCTGTCCCACCTTCACCGCTTCCAGCGGGTGCTTGATAAACCGATCGCAAATTTGTGAAATATGCACCAACCCATCCTCGTGCACTCCAATATCCACAAAACAACCGAAATCAATCACATTGCGCACCGTGCCGGTAAATACCATGCCCTCTTTCAGGTCTTTCAGTTCCATAATATTCCCGTCACGCATCAGCGGCGGCGGCAACTCGTCGCGCGGGTCGCGCCCCGCTTTGGGTAGTTCACCCAAAATATCCGTGAGGGTCGGCACGCCCACCCCGAGCTCTTCGGCAAGGGATTCCACGGCCGTTTTATCGGTCGGAGTCGGCAGTCCCGCCGTCTGCCCCACGGCGGCACCGTATTTCTTCAACAGTTTTTCGGCAATCGGATAACTTTCGGGGTGCACGGCGGTGTTGTCAAGCGGATTCTTGCCACCCGCCACCCGCAAAAAGCCGGCGCACTGTTCGAACGCTTTCGGGCCGAGTTTGGCCACCTTTAACAATTCGCGGCGATCACGAAACGCGCCGTTTTGTTCACGGTATTCCACAATATTCTTTGCTACGGCCGCGCTCACACCCGCCACGTATTCCAACAAAGAGGCCGAAGCCGTGTTCAGATCCACTCCGACGCTGTTCACGCAGTCTTCCACCACGCCTGACAACGCTTCGTGCAAGCGGTTTTGCGGCATATCGTGTTGATATTGTCCCACACCGATCGCTTTAGGATCGATCTTCACGAGTTCCGCCAGCGGATCCTGCAAACGGTGGGCAATGGATACCGCCGAGCGAAGTGACACGTCGAAATCGGGGAATTCCTGCGCCGCGAGTTTCGATGCGGAATACACCGATGCCCCCGCTTCGCTCACCACCATGTAACTCACTTTATGCGGCAGGTCGCGGAGCATACCCGCCACAAATGCCTCCGACTCACGCGAGGCCGTACCGTTACCGATGGCAATGGCGGTTACGTGATGCTTTTTGATGAGCGCCGTAAGTTTCGCGGCCGCCTCTTCGGTGCGGGATTGCGGCGGTGTGGGATACACCACCGTTGTTTCGAGCACCTTACCCGTGGGATCACACACCGCGATCTTACATCCCGTGCGGTAGGCAGGGTCTAACCCCAACGTGACCTGCCCTTTGAGCGGCGGTTGCATTAAAAGTTGACGCAGGTTTTGTCCGAACACCTTGATGGCACCTTCGGAGGCAGCGGCAGAAAGTTCGGCACGCATCTCCCGTTCGAGCGAAGGAAACAACAAACGACGGTAACCGTCCACACACGCCGCTTCCACCAGTTTGCCGCAAGGCGACGCATTTTTCACATAGCGGCGCAGCACCGCGTTTTCGCCCGCCATTTCCGGCAGTTCCACCGACACCCGCAAAAACTCTTCCTTTTCACCGCGGTTCAGCGCCAACACACGGTGACCGGCCACACGGGCAAGCGGTTCGCGGTAGTCGTAGTAGTTGTCGTATACCGAACTTTTCTCTTTATCCGTCGCGACAGACACGATCTGCCCCGCGCGGGCCAGGATCTGCCGCAACGCGCGGCGCAGTTCGGCATCGTCCGACACGTCTTCGGCAATAATGTCACAGGCACCCGCCAACGCGGCCGCCGTATCCTCCACACCGTTTTCGGGGTTCAGGAAGGCCGCCGCTTCCGTTTCAGGCTGGGTATTCTCCTCCTGCGCAAGCAATATGGTCGCCAGCGGTTCCAACCCGCGTTCCCGCGCCACACTGCCGCGGGTCTTGCGTTTTTGTTTATACGGGCGGTACAGGTCTTCCAGTTCCACCAGTGCCGTGGCAGCCAAAATGGCCGCGCGCAATTCGTCGGTCAGTTTCCCCTGTTCCTCGATCGCATTTAAAATATCCTCGCGGCGTTTTTCCAACCCGCGCAGATAGTTTAAACGGTCGCACAATTCACGAAGCAACTGGTCGTCCAGCGCACCTGTCTGCTCTTTGCGGTATCGCGCGATGAACGGAATGGTCTTGTCGTCGTCGATCAGCGCCACGGTGTTTTCCACCTGCCAGGCTTTCAGCGAAAATTCTGCGGTTAAGGTTTTAATGATATCCATATCGTTTCTCCTACTGCTTGGTATGGTCTGATTATACCACATCCATCCTTGTCTTTACAAGCGGTGGTTTTCGAAAATATTTTGAGCGTGCATCTCTTGTATCTCCAACGGGGCGTGCTATACTGCGCACATAGGGATGTGATCGTATGGATCGTTGTATTACCGATTTCGGCGCAAAAGTGGTCGACATATTGCAGACCGACGGTAAAGCGGAAACGGACATCCCCGCCGTAACGGAATAAAGTCGTAGTAAAACGGAATAAACAAAAAACAAGGGCAAGCGATTTCTCGCTTGCCCTGTTTTTTATAGGTTTACGTTTCAGCAATTACGCCGCCGGAGTCAACACACCGTTCGCATCCGCCGTGTACTTGCCCGCCGCACAAAGACCGTTGGTCTTCGCCGCGGTGATGTTGACGGTCTTGCCGATCGTCAGCGCACCGTAGGTGCCGCTGACGTAGTACAAGTTACCGTCCGCCGCTTTCACGACACCCGCATAGGTGGGTGCCGAGCCGTCTTCGCCGTAGTACTTGCCGTTCACGACTACGTTGGTCAGCAGATGACCGTTCTCGTCGAAGTAGCAACGTGCATTCTTCGCAATGCCGCTGTTGTTCACGTTCACCAGGATCTGCTGCTTGTTCTTCACATACGC
>JAZNTV010000086.1:0-23950 GCA_045591985.1 Acutalibacteraceae bacterium | reverse complement strand
CTGACCGTCGGCTTCCAGCCCCGTATGGACGCCAATATGCAGAAGATCAAAGAGATCGTGCAGTCGGGTGAACTCGGTAAGATCTACTATATCCAGACTGGTGGCGGGCGCCGTCGCGGTGTTTCCGGCGAGACCTTTATCGAAGAGAAGACGGCGGGTGTCGGCGCATTGGGCGACATCGGTTGCTATTCGCTCGACGTGGTGCTGAACGCGATCGGCTATCCGAAGCCGCTCACCGTCAGCGGTTATAAATCCAAGTATTTCGGCACCGATCCGAAGACGGTCGGCGCTGTCGATGCCGCCCGCTTTGACGTGGACGACTTTGCTGCGGCGTTCGTGCGCTTGGACGGCGACGTTATTCTCGATTTCCGTATTTCGTGGGCGATGAATATCAACACGCCCGGCGATACCATCATTCTCGGCACCGAAGGCGGCTTGCGCATTCCTTCGACCGATTGCTGGAACGGCACCTTCCCGACCCCGATGACGGTCTACAAAAATGTCGGCTCGTCGCAGGTCGAATATCAGATCCCGTTGGTGAAGAACACGGGTGCTGCCGCAAAGGGTCTGTTCTACGCGAAGATCCGTTCCTTTATGGATGCGATCCTGAACGACGGCGCGGCGCCCGTGCCGACCAGCCAGATCTATTACAATCAGGCGATCATTTCGGGTATCGTGAAGTCGGCGGAACTCGGTCGCGAGATCGAACTGGACATCCCGAATTTCGAGGAGATCTAACGTAAAAGAGGGTTAGGCATATGAAGACCTATCAAGGGGCCATCGTCGGTTACGGCGGTATGGGACGACACCACAATGTGAATATTTTGAAGACCGACCGCGTGCGGTATGTCGGTGTATACGATATCGATGCGGCACGTATGGACTTGGCTTTGGCGGACGGTATTGCACGTGCGTACACGTCGCTGGACGAGGTGCTGGCGGATGCCTCGATCGATTTTATTCTCTGTGCCACACCGAACAATTTTCACAAGGACATTTCGATTGCCGCCCTGCGTGCGGGAAAAGCGGTCATTTGTGAAAAGCCGGTGACGATGAACAGCGAAGAACTCGCCGAGATCATGGCGGTGCAAAAGGAGACGGGAAAACTCTTTACCGTGCACCAAAACCGCCGCGCGGACACCGATTATCTCATCATTAAAGAAGCGATCGCCAGCGGGAAACTCGGCAATATCAACGAGATCGAAAGCCGCGTGACGGGCAGCCGCGGTATCCCCGAGGGCTGGCGCCAGTACGCCGTCGCGGGCGGTGGCATGATGCTCGACTGGGGCGTACATCTGCTCGACCAGATCGTGCAGTTGTTCCCCGACGAAACGGTCACTTCGGTCTATTGTGACATGTATCACGTGGCGTATGACGAGTGTGACGATGGCTTTAAGCTGATCATGAAGACCAGCGGCGGTCGTAACGCCATGGTCGAAGTGGGCACGAGCCATTATGTTCCCACGCCGCGTTGGTTCTGCTTCGGCGATCGCGGTGCCATCACCGTGACCGATTGGAACTGCAACGGCAAGATGATCTATGCGACGAAGCATGAGGTCACTTTTGAAGAAGAGATCATCCACACCAAAGCGGGCCCGACCAAAACGATGGGTCCCCGCGCCAAAGATACGGTGGAAGAGGTCGTTTTGAAAGCGGACGATTATCCGCATTCGGATTACGATATCTATTACCGCAACTTTGCCGAGGTGCTGGATGGCACCGCCGCGCCGCGCGTGTTGCCGGAAGAGGCGATGCGCGTGATGAAGATCATGGAAGCGGCATTCGAGTCGGATCGCACGGGCCAAGCGATCCAAACGAATATCTGAAACGGCGCACAGCCGAGACTGCCAAAGCGGTCTCGGCTTTTGCCGGTTTTATTAGATTACTGAAAATTAGGAGGAAAACTATGATCCCTTTTTGGAGTTTGAACGATAAATTGGTGGATGCCGAACTGGAAGAACAGATCGTGCGTATGCATGAAGCGGGCATCCAAGGGTTCTTTTTGCATGCGCGCGGCGGCTTAGAGACCGAGTATATGAGCGAGGATTGGCTTGCCCGCATGGAAACATGTATCAAAAAGGCTGACGAACTGGGCATGGAAGCGTGGCTGTATGATGAAAACGGCTGGCCGAGCGGTTCGGGCAACGGTGTTGTGCCGCCGCAGAGCGAGAAATATCAGCAGAAGAAACTGTGTTGGAAGACGTTGGCAGACGGGGAAGAACTGCCTCAAAACCTGCTTGGTCTGTACCAAGTGGAAGACGGCAAAGCGGCGCGTGTGGCAGCCACCTTCGACGGTGTGCTTGCTGTGTGGTACGAAGCGAATCCCTACTACATAGACGTAATGTGCAAAGAGGCGACCGAGCGCTTCATCGAATCGACCCACCAAAAATATTACGAGCGTTTGAAACCGTATTTCGACGGACGGATCAAAGGGTTCTTTACCGACGAGCCGCAATACGGCAACCTCAATCTGCCGTGGTCGTGGGATCTGGAAGCTTTGTGGCAGGAGACGTATGGCGAAGATATGGTAGACGGTCTGCCGCTTCTGTTTACCGAGGCCGAAGGCGCAGGCACCTTCCGCTATCGCTATTACACCCTGATGGGTCACTTGATTGTCCATAATTTTATGAAACCGCTGTATGACTGGTGCACCGAACACAATTGCCAGTTAACGGGTCATATGATGCGCGAAGACACCTTCCTTGAGCAGATCTATTCCATCGGTGCAGCGATGCCGTGTTACGAATTTTTCCACAAACCCGGTATCGACCATCTGTGCCGTGTGGTGAACTCGCCCCTGCTTCCCAAACAGCTCAGCAGTGCGGCGGCACAGCTCGATCGTCCCACCATCACCGAAACCTTTGCAGGTTGCGGTTGGGACGTCAGTATGAACGAACTCAAATGGATCGCGCAGTGGCAGTTTGTCAACGGTGTGACCGATATTTGTCAGCATCTGGAAGGCTATACATTGCGCGGTCTGCGCAAGCGCGATTGGCCGGCTTCGCTGTTTATTCAACAACCGTGGTTCGACGAAGCGTATCGCCCGTTTAACGATTATTTTACCCGTTTGGGCGAAGCTTTGCGCGAAGGCGAAGATGCGGCGGACGTGTTGCTGCTTCACACTATTCGTTCGGCATATATGGTATATAATCCGTTGGATAAAAAAGCCTGCGGTAAGCGCGACGAGGAATTCATCCACAGCGTTACGGCACTGAACAACGCGCATATACCGTATCATTTGGGCGACGAAGAGTTAATGACTCGCCACGGTAAGGTCACTGGCAACGGTATCCAAGTGGGTCGTTGTACCTACCATACGGTCGTTATGCCCGACATGACCACCGTTTCCGAGCCGGTGTATGAACTGCTGTTGGCGTTTGCTAAGGCGGGCGGTACCATTCTTTCGCTCGGTGAACGCCCGACTTGCATTGACGGTCGCACGGACAGCCGCATAGAGGAACTGCTCGCGTTTGTAAAAGCGGCGACAGTTGCCGATGTGAAGGCCTTGACGGCGGCACCCACCGTCAAGGTGGACGGCACCGAATGCACGGCGGTACATGTGAACGTGCGTAAACTCGCGGGCGGTGCGATGCGTTACTACTTTGCCAATCTTACTACCGACGAACAGGTGACGACGATTGCCCTGCCCGAAACCTGCCGCGTGTGGGCGGTCGATCTTTTAAGCGGGGAACGTACGGCACTTCCCACCCGTTTTGAAAATGCGCACACGGTGGTGGCGTACACCTTTGCTACCTATGCCGATTGCACCCTTGAAACCGCCCCTGCCGATGCGGAAACGGTGCTTGCCGCCCCGAAGACGGTGACATTGCCGCTGGCAGAAGAAATGGCGCTGACTGATTTGACTGATAACGGTCTCACCCTCGACTACTGCCGTTGGCAGGTGGACGGCGGGGAATGGCAGCCGGCCGCCCCGACGCTCTATGTCTGGCTGGAATGTGTGCGTAAGGGACGGGATTGCGACGTTACGATGGCGTTCGATTTCGATGTGGAGGATCTCGACGGCGTGAAGACCATGGCGCTGGCGGCGGAAATGCCGGATACTTGCACCTTCAAGGTGAACGGACAACCGTATACTTTCAAGGATACGGGTTACTATATCGACAAATCTTTCCGCACGTCGGATATTCGCCCGTTGTTGTGCGCCGGTAAAAACACCATTGAGATTGCGACGCGTTTCAAGCAGTCGGCACATACCTATAACTTGTATAACAACCCCGATGTGCACGAGGTGGAGTGGAACCGTTTGACGGTGGATACCGAACTGGAAAGCATCTACTTGGTGGGTGATTTCGGTGTGTGCGCGCCCGCCGTCTCCTACGGTGACTATCGCACGGTGAAGACGGGTCATACCTTCAAACTCGGCGCCGCGCCGGAAAAGGTTGCCGTGCGCAATTTGACCGAACAAGGGCTTTGGTTCTTTGCGGGCAAAGCCACCGTGGGTGAGACGATCAACATACGGAAGGAAGACGGTGTCCGCTATGAAGTGCGTCTTTCCAAATTGTATGCACCGGCCGCCCAGGTGATCGTGAACGGCAAGAACGTGGGCGAACTCGCGTTTGCTCCCTATGTGATGGATGTGACCGACGCGCTGGTTGACGGCGAGAATACGGTGGAGATCCGCCTCTTCAGCGGTCTGCGTAACGCGCTCGGCCCGCATCACCTGAAAACGGGTGATTTCTGGGTGACCTCGCCCGGTAACTTCACCCAGTTCGATGAACAAGGACGCGACAATCGCGGTTGCGGTTGGGAAGAGGATTACCACGGCGTGTTGTTCGGCTTTGAGGTGTAAACGATGAAGATCTTGAGTATAGGCAACAGCTTTTCACAGGATGCCCAGCGATGGCTGCATCCATGCGCCGCTTCGGCAGGGGTGGAACTCACCTGCGTGAATCTGTGCATCGGCGGTTGTCCGATCGTGCGCCATTGGAACAACGTACAGAACAACGAGCCCGCGTACGAATACGAAGTGAACGGCGAATACGTGCGGCACGCGACCTTGCTCGACACCTTGCGGGAAAACATGTGGGATATCGTGACGATCCAGCAGGTGAGCGGGCAGGCGGGACGCCCGCAAAGTTTTCTGCCCGAGTTGCCGTGGCTGTGCGAGGTGATCCGACGGGAATGCCCCACCGCCAAACTGTGGTTACAGCAGACATGGTGTTACGCCTCGTATTCCGAACACCCCGATTTCCCTGCTTACAACCGCGATCCCGACGAGATGTACCGCCGTGTGCGGGACGGATACGCAATGGCGGCAAAGCTCGTAGAGGCGTCACTCATTCCCACGGGGGACGTGGTGCAGGCGTTGCGCCCGCAATCGGAACGGTTGCTTTACCGCGACGGGTTTCATCTCTCGCTCGTCTACGGACGCTATGCTGCCGCCCTCACCTGGCTTGCCGCTTTGTGCGGGGTAGACCCCGCGGCGGTGACCTATGTGCCGTCGGAAGAGGGTGTGAAGACGGATGAGGCGGTGCTTCGCGAAATACAGCAAGCGGTTAAGGACATCGTATTTTTGCAATAAGCAACG
This sequence comes from Acutalibacteraceae bacterium, assembly GCA_045591985.1. GTDB lineage: Bacteria > Bacillota > Clostridia > Oscillospirales > Acutalibacteraceae > SIG588. Next base: position 18,402 of record JAZNTV010000086.1, on the reverse strand, counting down.
TAAAAAACCCCGACGAAAAGCAGTGATTTTCGTCGGGGTTTTTGTGCCTGTTTATTTCATGACCTTATTTACAAAGAAATACGGATCGTCTTTCAATTTGGCGAGCCCTTTTTCCCATACGGCGCGGGCGGATAGAAGACAACACTCTGCCGCAAACACGCGTCCGCGGGTGTAATCTTCTCCTTCAGTCAACAAATCCAGAATGCGGGCGTATTTTTGCTCGTAATCACAGTCTGCTTTATGAAAGTCGTGGCGTTGCGCGGTCTGGTGGAGCGTCCGATCGCCGTCTTTCAGAGTGTAGCGAATGCTTTTTGCGGGGTCGAAGATATAGGGCGCACCGCCCATTTCCTCCACTCCGTGTAGGGCGGTGTTGTGGTCGAGACTGCAGCCGAGCATCAGAATATTACCTTCTGCCTGCGGCAGTTTGGTAATGGGGGAGTTTTTCCCCACGGGGGTGAGATCGTTTTCGTGACCGTTCAGCAAAAAATCGGCCTGTCGTCCGATGGCGGTACAGGAGTGTGTTGCGTGCAAACTGCGCCGCACACCCGCCACTTCGGTACGGAAAAATTCCGAAAGAAACCCCACACAAGAAGGGGTTTTCTCACGGTCGAAAAAAGGTTGGTCATACGTAACGGAGGCATACGAAAGGGCGGGCAATACGAGTGTACCTTCGCGGCCCAACAGTTCCAAAAAGCCGCGAAAGAAATCCTGCGGAGGGATCGAAACGCCCATGGATTTGTAGGAGGAATGCATCATCACGGTGTCGCCGTTCCGTATGCCCAGCGCGGCAAGATCGCTTTGCAGTTTGCGAATCATAAAACCACCTCTTATCGAAAAATCGCGGCACACAACGGCACATCCCGCATCGACAGATAGGCGTTATCTGCCACAATAATATGGTCGATCAATTGCACGCTCGCCAGTTCCAAGGCTTTCGCCAAGGAGGCGGTGGTATCTACGTCTTCGCGAGAGGGCATCGGTTGACCGCCCGGGTGATTGTGTGCGAGCACCGCGCAGGTCGCGTTACAACGCAGCGCCAGTTGCAGCGCTTGACGGGTGTTGATCTCAACTGCGGCGGCACTTCCTTCCGACAGAAGTCCGCTTGCCAACACCCGCCGATTGTTGTCGAGGCACACAAGCCGTACCTGTTCGGTTTCCACCCCGATAAACAGCGGCAATATGAAATCGCGGATTCGTTCGCGGGTTGTGAGAAACCGTTCGGTCGAAAAGCGTTCCCGTTGACATTCCGTTTGCAATCCGTTAAACAGACAGATCAGCACAGCGGCGTTATGAGTCATACCGTCGATCGTGACCAGTTCTTCATACGTTGCGCTCATCAAAGCGGAAAGGGAACCGAAATGGTCGAGCAAGCGGTGGGCCAGTTCGTTGGTATCTTTGCGGGGAATGCCGTAAAACAGCAAAAATTCAATCATTTCATGTCGCGCAAAGGCGCCGATACCGTTTTCCAAGAAACGGGCCTTCACACGTTCGCGGTGTCCTGCGTGGGAATTGTCGTTTGTACTCATACGGGTCCTCCCGTGTCGTTTTTTCCTCTATAGTGTATCATAGATTTTGGGGTTTGGGAATCCCCTTTTTTATAAAATCCTTGCAAAACGTCGGCGTTTGGTGTATGATGGACGGGCGAGAGGAGGTGCTCCGGATGAAGATGGTGACAGTCGGCAAAAATGATGCGGGTCAGCGGGTGGATAAATTTCTCCAAAAGACCTTTCGCTCGTTGCCCATGACGGTGATGTATAAGGAAATTCGCAAAAAAAACATCAAACTAAACGGCAAACGGTGTGAGATCGCGACGCGTCTGGCGGAAGGAGATGTGCTCGCGTTATACGTAAAAGATGAATTTTTGGAGGAAAGTGCCCCGCAATACGACTTTTTGGCGGCGGGCAAGCGACTTTCCGTGGTATATGAAGACGATAATCTTCTGCTGCTCAACAAAGAGGCCGGGTTGCTCGTACATCCCGATGAGCAGGAGTATCGTGACACCCTCATCACCCGCGTACAGCGGTATCTTTATGAAAAAGGGGAGTATCGTCCCGAAGAAGAAAACAGTTTTGCGCCGGCGTTGGTCAACCGTATCGACCGTAACACCTGCGGGATCGTGATGGCGGCGAAAAATGCGGAAGCGTTGCGCATTTTGAACGAGCAGTTGAAAGCCCGCCGTATTCATAAGTTTTATCTCTGTGTGGTGAGCGGGCGTATGCCCAAAGCGGAAGATACGCTCACCGCCTATCTCGAAAAGAACGAACAGCAAAACCGTGTGTATATTTCCGATCGCGCGAAAGACGGGGCGCGCACCATCGTGACCCGCTATCGCGTGCTTGAGGAACGGGGTGATATGTCACTGCTTGAAATTGCCCTGCTTACGGGGCGTACCCACCAAATTCGTGCGCATCTGTCGTCCGTCGGACATCCGCTTTTGGGCGACGGCAAATACGGCACCAACGCGAAAAACCGTGCAGCGGGCTTCGGCAACCGCCAAGCGCTGTGTTCGTATAAACTGACCTTCGCGTTCAAAGAGCCGACCGGTCTGCTCGACTATCTGAACGGGCGCACCTTCGAGATCAACGATGCATGGTTTTTGCCGATTTTTCACGAAAAATAACGATAAAAGCAGGTCCGTGACGATACGACAAATCGTCACGGACCTGTTTGGGTTCGGGGATCATTCCACCGTTACACTTTTAGCGAGATTGCGCGGTTTATCCACGTCGCACCCGCGGGCAACGGCGGTATAATACGCGAGCAGTTGCAACGGTACGGCGGCAGGCATGGCCGCGAAAAGGTCGTCGGTGACGGGAACGGGAAGGGCGCTGTCGGATTCTACCGACATATCCGCCGCGTGTATGGATACCGTGTATGCGCCGCGTGCTTTGGCTTCTTTGATGTTGCCCGCTGTCTTTTTCAAAAGGCGGTGCTCGGTGACAACGGCAACAAGCGGCATGCCTTCGGTAATGAGCGAAATGGTACCGTGTTTAAGTTCGCCGGCGGGATAGGCCTCGGCATGGATATAGCTGATCTCTTTGAGCTTCAGCGCGCCTTCCAATGCGAGAGGATAGTCCGCTCCGCGCCCGATATACAAAAGGTTCTCGGCCTTGGCGATCGTTTTGGCCAGCGATCCACACGCCGGGGCAAGCGTAAGCGCTTCCTCCAGTCGGCGGGGCATCTCAAGAAGCTCGGCGGTGAGACGGCGGCATTCCGCGTTGTCGATCGAACCGCGCGCATGGGCTAACTGCAACGCAAACAGAAACATCACGGCCAGCTGCACCATATACGCTTTGGTGGAGGCGACGGCGATCTCGGGCCCCGCAGCCGTCGGTATGGTCACATCCGCTTCGCGGGCAATGGTGCTGCCTCGGGCATTCACCACCGCTACCGTAAAGGCACGGCGCGCCTTGGCCGCCCGCAAGGCGGCAAGTGTATCCGCGGTTTCACCCGACTGCGAGATGACCATTACCATATCGCGTTCGCCGAGCGGGGGAAGGGCATAGCGAAACTCCGAGGCAACGTCCACCGAAACGGGCAGTTCGGTCAGCGCGGTGATGGCTTTTTTCCCCGAAAGCCCGGCGTGCATAGCGGTGCCGCAGGCTACGATGTGCAGACGGCGGACAGCCGAAAACGACAGTGCCGACAGCGGGAGATCGGGCATGCCGTCTTTCACATACGGTGCGAGGGTGGCGCGTACGGCGGCGGGTTGCTCCTGAATTTCTTTGAGCATAAAATGGGGGTATCCGCCCTTTTCGACCGCCGTGCGTTCCCAATCGGCGGTAAGCAACGGTTTGTGAAGCGGGCGACGGTCTCGCCCGTAAAAGGTGACGGATGTGGGGGTGAGAAGCGCGATTTCATCGTTTTCGGGCAGATAGTAGCGGCGGGTAAAGGGGAGAACGGCGGTGACATCGGACGCAAGATAGTGTGCGCCGCTGTCGGCGGCGACGATCAGCGGACTTTCCCGTCGCACGGCGTACACCTCGTTCGGGCGGTCGGAAAACAACACCCCCAGTGCAAACGAACCGTCCAGGCGGTCGAGCATCGAAAGCAGTGCCGCTACGGGATCGTCGCGATACAGCGATTCCAACAGATGCACGACCGTTTCGGTGTCGGTCTCACTTTGAAAGGTATACCCCGCGGCTATCAACTCGGTCTTCAGGGCTTTGTAATTTTCAATAATACCGTTATGCACAAGTGTTACCCGCCCGCTTTGATGCGGGTGGGCGTTGCGGTCGGACGGTTCGCCGTGGGTCGCCCAACGGGTGTGTCCGATGCCGCATTTCGTGGCGGGCATACCTTCCGACGCCAGTTTCTTACGCAGGTCTTGCAGACGCCCGCGGGTCTTGATTACCCGTATATCACCGTTTCGGAACAGCGCAATACCCGCCGAATCATATCCGCGATATTCCAAGTCGTCCAGGGCACCGAGCAGACGCTCGGTGCCGTTGTCTTCTCCCACATACCCTACAATACCGCACAAAACGATCCCCTCCTAACGTAGTATCGCTATTGTGCACAAAAAAAGGACGGTTATGCAAAACCGTCCTTTTTGTATGGTGTTCAGAACATCAAACGAATGAACAGGCCGCCCTGTACCGTGCGGTGACGGAAGGAGCGCATTTCCGAGGTGTCGGTATAGTACCAGTCGGTCATGGCTTCGCGTGTGCGCATCGTGTTATACGCCATCCACAGGCGTTCGGCGAAGAAGGCGAGATCGTCCTTTTTGCCGGTCAGCGAAGCCGCCCAGATCGTCCAGTCGGATTTGGTGTATTTTTCGCGGCTGTCCAGCGGCACACCGTAGGGCAGGCTCTCTTCACGATAGCGTTTGATCTCCGCTTCGAAGAAGGAATCGGGTAACAGACCTGTGTTCCATACCTTGTCCCAAATGGCGTTGTATTTCAAACTGAAGGTGCCTTCGCGGTCGTATGCCAAGCGGTAACTGCCGTCGGGGTTTTCGGCACGGCGCAGGAAGGAGGCGGCATAGGTTTCGGCGATCTCCATTGCTTCGGTGGCTTCCGCCTCGCGACCGAGACGCGCCAAAAGGCGGCTGTAACCCGCGATGCCCATGATCGCTTTCAGTGAAAGATTACAGTTGTGTGCCAAATGTCCCGCAAAGTCGTCGGTGCACAACTGGTTCTCGGGATCGTCACCGTATTTCACAAGATAGCGATACCACACAGCCAGCAGATCCATATTTTCCGCGGCAAAGGCGGCGTCGTTTTCGACTTCCGCCAACGCGGCACACAACACGATCATATTGCCGCATTCTTCCACCGGCATCTGATATTCCAATTGGTTTCCGCCATAGACCTGCCCGTTCACGAGCGGATACTGCCCTACGTCGTGCGGGGCAAAGTCATAGGTCCATTCTGCTGTGCGGGCATAGCGGAAGACGGGGCGCAACATACCTTTGAGCATTTCGGGGTTATACAGCAGATACATCGGTGCGGACGGATAGGTCACGTCCACCGTGGCGGCACAACCGTTCGAGTTGCATTCTTTCGAAATATAGAGCACGTTGCCCTCTTCGTCCAGCACCAGTTTGTGTGCGGCCATGACCTGGCGGTAGGCGAGGGTGAGCAGTTCGGCGTAACAGGGGCCGCCTTTTTCGTTTGCTTGCGCAACGAAGGAATCGCCGAACGCTTGGCAACGGGCAAGGATGGTGTCGTAATCGCCGAACGCTTCGGTAATAACTTGTTCAATGGTCTTGCCGTCCTTTTTCCAGTAGGCTTTCAGCGGTTTTTTGAAATATTCGATGCTGTCGATATCATCGAAGGCGAAGGCGAACAGCGCCTCTTCGTCGACCGGCGTTTCGGCCCACACGGCATACATGTTTTCGAACACGCCGTTGCCGACGGCGCCGTCCCCCTTGGCGGCAAGATAGAAATAGCCCCAGTCGATACGAATAAGGTCGCCCGAACGCCACAACGGTTTCTGATCCCCTTTGCCCATGCGCACGGCGACCGCGCCGTCTACGGTTGCGGTTTCGGACCAAGCGCGACCTTCGCCCGTCGCATTCAACACAAACTCCTCACTGCAAGCGATCTTGGCGGTGACGGTGTGCTTTCGGCCGTCGAGCGACTTGACCCTCAACTTCAAATAGGAGACGGGACGGGAGGCATAGTAGAGATCGGTCACCAAGATGGGGGTGGAAAAGACGGCGGTAAGCTCGATCCCGGCACCGTGGAATACGGCGGTCGTGGAGAAAACATCCATATCCAACGAGATCTGTTCAAGTGCGGCGTCGTGTGAGCGGCCGAGGAAACGGTAGCATGTACCGTCTACCGTTACCGTGCCGAGCATGGCGTTGCGCGCGCCCGTCCAGTGAGTGGGGAAACGGTCGTTCAGTCGGTCGTGTGTCCACACGGAAAAGTACGGATCTACCGTAATCAACGGAATGGAGGGTACACGCATTTTCATAGCTATTACCTGCCTTTACATCAAATTCGATAATACCATTATAACAGTTTTCCGCCGGCACAGCAAGGTGAAAAAGCATTGAAAAGGTGTAAAAAACAAGTTTCTTCCGCCGAGACGATCGATGAAAACACCGTGCGGAGCGAAAAGGCGGTTTCGGGGGTTGCAAATTGCAGGGAAATAGTGTATAGTTATACTGTTAAGGTGTCACTTTATGTTGCGTGTAGAGGAGGGGAGTGCATGGCGGCGTCTTTTCGACGTGTGACAACACGGCTGTGTGAACCGTGGTTCCGTGCGGTGCTGTATCTTTGCGTGATCCCCCTGTTTCCCGAATACATTTCGCCCGTATTGGCGGGGGTGTCGATCATCGCCGCTGTGCGGGATGCCAAAAAGAACGGCCGTCCCCTCACACTGGGTACGATCGGCTGGGTGTTATTGGCGTTTGTTGCCTATTTTGCGATATCGGCGCCGTTTGCCGTACAACCGATATCCGCTCTCGTTTCAACGGGGTTGTGGGTGATGATGTTCGGCGGGTATTTGGCGCTGACAACGGTATTGGTCGAACGACGCCGCCTGGACGATACGTTGTTTTTGATGACATTGGTGCTCGGCGTGGTCGGTCTTATCGGTTGTGTACAATATTTTTTGCGTTTTATCGGATACGACACCCCGTTGCAGGTTTGGGCGTGGTTGGATGCGCGGGTATACGCCCGATTCCCCTTCCGCGTGGATCTGCGTATTGACGGTGTGCGGGTGTGTTCCACTTTCGGTAACCCGAACATTCTCTCGCAGTATCTCGTGATGATGCTGCCGTTTGCGGCGTATCATGCCTTCCACGCACCGCGCCCGTCGCGCCGCGGTATCAGCCGTTTTTGCTTGCTTGCGGCGGTGGGGTGTATTGCGTTCACGTTCTCGCGCGGAGCGTATATCGCTTTGGTAGCCGCGGTGGTGGTGTTGGTGATCGCCAACCGTCGCCGCATTGTGACGATCTTGATGTCGGCGCTTGCGGCGTTGCTTTTGATTCCCGATGCGGTGTGGAACCGTGTGGCGTCGCTGGGTACGTTGGACATCTCGGGACTCGAACGCATTTCGGCGTGGGATATTTGTCTGGAAGTGATTGCCGATCATCCGATGTTTGGTACGGGTTGCGGCATCTTCTATACGTGGCAGGTGCTTTCGGCGGCGGGTACCAATGCGCCCCACGCACACAACACCATTCTGCAGATCCTGATGGAGGGCGGTATTGTGGCGTTGTGTCTGCTGTTCTATCTCGCGTTCCATCTGATACACAGCGGCTTTATGCTGATACGACGTCGTGAAGGGGAACAACTCGGATTTGCGTTTTTGGCGTTTGTGGCGGCCTATGGTATGCAGGCCATGGTGGAATACGCGTTTACCTTCCCGGCGTTGGTCGGCACATTCTGTGTGGTGTTGGCGTTGGCGGATAACGCCACACGGCTGTATCTCGGCCGTCCCGTGACGGTATTGAAACGAAAGAAAACATAAAAAGCAACGGCCAGTACGCCGCGCACCGACCCGAAACTTCCGTAGTCGGTAGGCGGCGTGCGGGACAGCCGTTGCTTTTTTATGATCGGGAAAAAGACGGTACGCGATAAGAGGATGCGGAGGGATGCTGTATGACACGAACGGAATTCTTAAAACATCAGACCGTAAGCGGCCGAAACAAGTGCCGTCGTATGCCGATGCCGCCCATGTCGGTTGCCGATGCGCCTTGCAGCCTGCCGGAAAGACGGGCACTTGCGCTGTGTGCGGTTTTGGATAACGCGCCCGTTTTCATCGGTGAGAAGGAGCAGATCGTCGGCGCGCGCACCCTTTTTGCACCTCACGAAGGCAACGAAGACGGGCACGATATCTTTGCTTACGGTACGGCGACTCTCGTACCGTATATCCACGAGCGGGAGAAGCAACGTTTCGGTTGTGATCAAAGTTACAGCAACAAAGCGCACTATACCCCCGATTACCGTATCGTTTTGGAAAAGGGTATCGACGGCATTATTGCGGAAGCCGAACAGCGCAAAGCGGATACGACCCTGCATGCGGTGAACATCGATTTCCTTTCATCGGTCATTGTGGCGTAAACCGGGTTGAAAAACTGGATCGGCCGTTATGCAAAGGAAGCACTCGCACTTGCCGAGCGTGCCGTGGGAAGCGAGCGCGAAGAACTTTTGGACATTGCCGCCGTGTGCCGAAAATACAAAACGTATTACGGCGGACAGGTGTTGGGCGGCATTCATCAGCCGCATCCCGTGTTTTACGGTCAAAGTATTGCGGCGACCCCGGAGGGAAGGCACGCGGGCGCACCGATCGCCGTTACCCTGACCCCCGAAAACGGTACGATGAAAAACGGACCGACGGCGGCACTGTGCTCCGCCGCGAAAATCGACCATACGCTTGTACAGTGGAATTTCTGCATTATGGTCAACTATTTCTCTTCCGTTTTTGAGGGGGACGGCGGGAAAGATGTTTTCAAAGCGCTGTTGAACGGTTATTTCCAAATGGGTGGGTTGCAACATCAGCCGAACGTTTTGAACGTGGAAGAACTGAAAAAAGCGCAAGAAAGTCCCGAATGATACCGCGATCTGATCGTCCGTTTATGGGGCGTTTCGGCGCATTTTGTAGATCTTCCCCGAAAGATACAGGATGAAGTCATTGCGCGTTGCGGTTGAATCGGAAGCTGGTAGTATATGACAGCACACCCCCTTTGTCCGAAAGAACAAAGGGGGTGTGTTTATCTTTTTTGGTGCCGAAAACGCAAAGGAGGGATGCCGTGTTTGTTTTTAAACAGGGCGGAAAACTGTGCCGAGGTGGAAAAGCCGCAACGAAAGGCGATCTCGGTGCAGGAAAGGGAGGTCTCTCGCAATAGTTTTTCGGCGGCGCACAGTCGCTGTTCCATCAGAAACTGTTGGGGAGATAACCCTGTAAGCTCTTTGAATTTGTGCCGGAAATAGTCGTAACTTACGTGGAGTTGGGCGGCGTAATCGAAAAGGCGCCGTTTTTCGTGGTAGTTTTCCTGCAAAAAGTGTACGATGTATTCGAAATTTTTCGGCGTGTGATGCGGGTGGCAATACCGCTGAATGAGTATGGGAAACTCGTTCATCTTTAACGCTACCATGGCGGCGTGATCAAACGGCTGTTCCTGCATTTCGTGCAGCATGTCGCGCATAAGGCGTTCGACACGGCGGATGCCAACGGTGTTCTCAACCCCGCCGTGTAATACAGAGAACGGTGCGTAACCGTATTTTAAAAAAGAAGAGAGGGCCCGATCGGACCCTCTTCTTTTATTATCCGTAAACTTCCGCCAAATATTCTTCAAGGCAGATCCCGCGGGACATGATTTCGGTGGCGGCTTCCACACCGACATAGCGGTAATGCCACGGTTCGTAAATGACCCCCGTGATGTCCTCTTTCTCTTTCGGATACCGCAGGATGAAGCCGTATTCGGCACAGTGCTCTTTTAACCATGTAAACGCCGCAGTGTTCTCAAAGGTCTCTTCGAGCGAATACACCCCGTCCGAAAGAATATCCGCCGCAAGTCCCAAATGGTGTTCGCTGGTGCCGGGACGTGCTACTTCGGTGGAGGCTTTTTGTTCCGCTTCCGTTTGGCTGTATCCGGCCTCCTTCCATTCGGCCACTTCGTTGTTAAACAGGGTCACCTGCAATTCGTAGGCGCGAAACAGCGAAACCGGGCGCAGACCGTAGTCTTTGCCTGCCGCCAACATGTCCCGCAGAGCTTCGGCGGCACGGGCATCGAACATCCCGTTGCCGTAGTCTGTAAGATGATCTTCGTAGCCGTAGTCGGCCGAAAGCGGATTCCATCCGTTGACCAGCCGCAGATGCCATGCAGGCACCGACTGTTGCACATAGTGTCCATCCGTAAACAGGGGGGCGGGGCGTGTGGTGGTTGTGTCGGTGACCGTGGTGGTGGAGACAGGGGTGTTGTCGTCGCCCGATCCGAGCACCTTCCCGATCGCCGAAACGATCAAGATCATACCCAGAATGACGATGACGGCCGCCGCGATAACGAGCATCAGTCGGAAGGTACGTTGGGTCTTACGGGATCTTTTCTGTGCCATAGATATACCTCTTTCATCCGTAGGTTTCTTCCAAATATTCTTCCAGACAAATGCCGCGCGACATAATTTCGGTCGCGGCTTCCACACCGACGTAACGATAGTGCCACGGCTCGTAGATCACGCCGGTGATATGTTCTTTGTCTTTCGGATACCGCAGAATGAATCCGTATTCTGCGCAGTGTTCCTTTAACCATTGGAAACCACTGGTGTTTTCATAACTTTGAACCAGCGAAGAGTAACCGTTGGAAAGCAGGTCGGCCGCAAGCCCTGTGTGATGTTCGCTGGTGCCGGGGCGTGCTACCACCGTGGCGGCCTTTTTCTCCGCTTCTGCCTGACTGTATCCTGCGCGTTTCCATTCCGCCACTTCATTGTTATAGAGCTTAACCTGCAATTCATACGGGCGGAAGAGAGAGACGTTCCAGATCCTGTGTTCGCTGCCGGCTTGGATCATAGCGCGCAACGCCTCGGCGGCGCGCGCATCAAACAAACGTCCTTTACCGAAATCGATAAGGTTTCCTTCGTAATCGTAATCGGCGGGCAGAGGGTTCCAACCGTTGACCAACCGCAGATTCCAGGCGGGCATATCGGTTTGCACATAATGTCCTGTGGTATCGATCGGAGCGGCAGTGGTCGGCAGCGTTGTGCCCGCCGTTGTTGTGACGGTCGTAGTCGCGGTCGTTGTGGTAGTGGTAGTGGTAGTGGTAGTGGTAGTGGCAGCCGTCGTGGTGGCCGCGGTCGTCGTTGTTGTGGTTGTTGTCGCGGCGGTCGTGGTCGCGGTCGTCGTAACGGTGGTGACGGTTGTTACAGTCGTCACAGGAGTCGTGGCAGTATCCGTGTCATCTGTTACGGGGGTCGTGTCGCGCCAGATCCAAAGGCCGACAACGGCGCCGATCACAATAACCACAGCCGCCAACACGGCAATGATCACTTTGAGAGGGGCTGCGGTAGGTTTTTGATGTTTTGCTGTCATAGTATGATTCTCCTTATCGCACCGAGCGACGGTAAGCGGTGGGGGCCTGTCCCGTCACACGTTTGAACATACGGGTGAAATGATGAATACTGGTATAGCCGAGCAACTCGGAAATTTGTGTAATGTTGTATTGCCCTTCGCGAATGAGGCGACGGGCTTCCTTCATTTTACGGTGGATCCAAAAGTCCACGGGACTTTGCCCTACCGATTCGCGAAAAATACGGCAGAGGAGGGCGCGACTGACCGAAAAATGTGTGCATAACTGCGGCAGAGAAGGGGTTTCCCGCACGTGGGTGTCGATGTATTGCACCACCGCACTTGCCAACGAGTTTTCCGCCATGCGGCGAGTGTCGGCGGTCTGCTCCATTGGGGCGATGCTGGCCTCGTTTGCCCGCAAAAGCGAAAACAAGAATTCCGCGAGATAGCATTGCAACAGTTGCAATGACCCGCAGGGGGCGTTTGTAAAATCGAGCGGTGCGCGGTCTTCAAATTGGTGCGGCAGTTCACCCAATGCGTTTTCGGCCTCCGCCAAGAACAGCGAGAGGATCTTTTTTGAGGCAGGTTGCAAGGTGAAGATCTTACGATCGAAAAAACGAAGCAACGCACCTTCGGCGGCGAAACTGACTACGACCATGTTACTCGTGTCTCGCCGATTGGCAATGTGTGCATGCGACTCGAGCGGGCGGTGAAAGATGATCTGCCCGGCCGAAAGTGAACAGCCGATACCGTCGGAAACGGCGTGAATGCAGCCGTCGTCTACGTATACCATCTCCCAAAAATCGTGCTGTTCGGGCGGATGATAGAAGGTGGGGCTAAACTCGAAATAGTAGATGGAGTGAAAGCCCGTGATGTCGATCTCGGTTTTAACGGGAATGTGGGGGAAGTCCATACGGCACCGCCCTTTACGATGTGTTAAAAATGCAATATCATACGATAAAGACTTTACGCTGATTATACCATATACTGTAGACAATGACAAGACCCCAAAAGGAGGATATGGCAATGAATGTTTTAGCAATCGGCTGTCACCCCGACGATATCGAGGTGGCGTGTGCGGGAACACTTGCAAAATATGTGAAACAGGGGCATCGCGTGACGGTGTGTCACGTGGCGAACGGCAATTTGGGCCATGCGATCATCGGGCCGGATGAACTGCGGGTGATGCGCCGTCGCGAGGCGCAAAACGCGGGGGCACTGGCGGGCATCGAAGTGATTACCTGCGATGTGGGAGACTTGATGGTCTATCCGAACAAGGAACAGCGCGACCGCGTGGTGGGGGTCATCCGTCAGGTGATGCCGGATGTCATCATCACCCACAGTCCGAACGATTACATGCCCGATCACACGGCGGTGAGCCAGTTGGTGTTCGATGCGTCGTTTGCCGCGAGTGTGCCGCACTACCCGAACGGGGAATTTGCGGCAGCGGCTGTCACACCGCTTTACTACATGGATACGTTGGCGGGGGTGAATTTTCAACCGACCGAATACGTGGATATCACCGACACCATCGAATTGAAACTCGAAATGCTCGAATGTCACGAAAGCCAAATGACCTGGATGCGGGAACACGACCACATCGATTTTGCGGAATTTGTAAAGACCTGTGCGCGTTTTCGCGGGTTGCAGTGCGGGGTCGGATATGCCGAAGCGTTTACCCCGTGTCTTGCGTGGCCGAAACTGACGACAAAACGGATGTTGCCATAAGGAGAGTGTAACTATGGATTTTTTATCGACTGTCAAAGGTTCGTTGCTCGAAGGCTTTTATCCCGCGGGATGGGATATGGCCAAGATGGATGCCTGTTGTGAAAAAGGGGTGGAACGCGAAGCGTTTTGGCATCCCGATTTTACTCCCGTCGCGTGTGATAATGTGGCGGAATTCGATGTAATGATGGGGCACGAGATCGCTTTCACCATCAAAGAGGCGCGTGATCGCGGGGAAAAACTGGCCATGATCATTCCCGTCGGTCCGATGGGAATGTATCGCTGGGCGGTGTATTTTCTCACCGCGTGGGGCGTTCCCTGTGACCACGTGACTACCTTCAATATGGACGAATGGGCGGATGCCGCAGGAAATACGTTGGAGGCCACCGATCCCGCATCGTTCGAATGCACCATGCGGAATGCGTTCTTTGAACCGCTCGGTGAGCTGACCGTGCCCGAATCGCAACGCCACTTTGCCACCAAAGAGAGTCTGCCCACCTACCCTGCCAAGATCGCGGCATTGAAGGCAGAGGGGGCAAAACTTGTCGTGATCTTCGGCATCGGGCGTATGTGCCACATTGCGTTTTGGGAACCGCAGTTTGCGGGAGAGTATGAGAGCGAGGCCGCGTGGAAAGCGGAAAACTATCGCATCGGCGCAAAACTCCATCCGCTGACCATCGAGCAGAACGCGCTTACCAGTTTTAAAAGCCGCACCACCCTGGTGCCGTGTTGTGCCAACACGGTGGGACCGGGACTGCTTCTGCAGGCCGATCGCATCATCGGCGGCGCAGACGGCGCGCTCGGGCGCGGCATGGGGTGGCAGGGGCTGAGTTTCCTCACCACCTTGCACTACGGTCCCGACCCATGGGTGACCTCATCGTATATGCCGACATTGCCCGGCAAACTGTTTTATTTAAAAGAACTCGCAGGGCCTTTGGTACCCGATGTGAATTGACATACAAACACGAAGGCAGGCACTGAAAAGTGCCTGCCTTCGTATCTTGAGGGGATAAAGGAAAGTTGTCGGAAAAGTGAGAAGAACAAACGAAGTTGAATGTATACTGAAAATGTGATATAATAAAAGCATCAAAACAAGACGGGTGGGTTAAAATGTGATCGACATATCCCCATTAAGAAGTGACCATATATCCAGGCTGGCCGTCGCCTATCTGCACGCGACGTTTGTTTTCGGCACGGATCCGGTTGAAGCATCCGAGGCGAAACAACGGAAGATAAGAAGGTGGATAAGCAACCAATATATAGAGTTGGTGTATGAGCTGCCGGAAGAAGCCAACATATTCTCAATAGAAAACAGCGACCAAGAGGTGCTTTTGCTTTTGAAAGCGTGTGTGGATTTAGATAAATCCATAGCGGAAGAAAAAGAAAACAAATTTGAATTGGATTTTGCTATGGTGGACGAAGCAGCAAAATCCGCACTCAAAAAACTGTTAGAGTTAGCGTTTTCCCCCCCAATAAATGTTATCGGTAGTGATATAAAAATCATCACAGACGACACACCGGCTTTCAGAAGAATACTGACTCTTAAAAATACAGATGCCGTTCCAATGGGTAAAGAGGGACACTGTTGTCAAAATCTCGGAATGGTTTTTAAAAAGGAACAAAATCGATTTTGTTTTTACGGCGAATTAGAAGATCCGGCAGAAGAATTGGCTGAACCTTTTGCTTTGACTTTTGAAAATGCCGAAGTGGAAATTGAGGTTTATAACTCTTGTAATACTATGACCTTTTGGGAAAATCCTTGGGATTTCTTACGTACAATCAGTTTTGCGATCGGCATGAAGGCAGAGTTGCCGGGAGATTATTGCAACGCAAAAGAAAAAGAGTTGTTACCGCTTATTAAAGAAATCGTTGCACTTGAATATTGGATGGAGCTTCCGGCGCAAGAGTCCTTTTCGTTTTGTGAACTGAAAAAAGCAGCACACCGATATGGGTATAGCGGGGCAGAAATACTACTCGGCAAATTGGAAACAGTAAAGCCCGGTAAGGATGAGTTTTATCGAATTGCAAAAAAACTGATTGCTGTTCTTTGCGAAAAACAGCATGCGCCTTTATGGAGAGATATATATGATAGAATAGTGGGATCACAAGCTGAATATCCGAACAAAGTGGATTCTTTATGTGATAAAGAACGGCTTGCCGGTGTTCGTAAAGAGATACAAGTACTTATGGAATCCAAAGGGTATATCGGCACATATCCCGATTTTGTTAAAGAGGGGGGGATGACCGGTATTCATTTAGAACGCTCATACGATATGACCTATTTCGTGGGCGCGGAAAAGAGGGTACAGTACCAGATTCATTGTTATGAAGCCTTTGAAGAAAACGATTGCTTAACGATACAATTCCTTTGCGGTACAGCGCTTCTGAAAAAGGGCGAGGCAGATACGGATATATATGATTGTCTGTTCAACGCCAAAGGCAGACGCTTATTCCATACCGTGTATCACGAAATCCCGTTGCCAAACGAGAACGCTGCTGAAGTGCACGATTTAGGAGCCTCTGTTGCGATTGCGGTTAAAAAAGCAGAATGCATGAAACTGACCAAAGCGGAACAAAAAGCGTATCGTGGCAAGCGGATTCCCGGATGGGGAATGTTTTGGTGGATATTCTTGGTTGCCGGTGGTATGTTTGGTGTGGCAATGACACTAATGATGATGCTTTTGTGTATAATAGCAACCGCTGCCTTCGGATCGTTTTCCGATATCCCTGAAATGTTAAAAACAATGCCTTGGGGACTTCTCTTGGCAATAGGATGGCTCGGCTTTGGCGGAGCGATGGGAATCGTCGAAGTGCTTGCGCACAGAAAGTAAATTATCAAGTATAGCTCACCCTAAAGTACAGATAATGACAGCGCGATTTGAGATCACGGGAATAGTTAGAAGAATTGAGGAATGCGTCATAATAGGGCAAACCGCCTGAAACCCGCATAAACACTGGGGTTTTCACTGGTTTGCCCCATTGAACGCATTGGTGTCAAAAACGGGTTTTTGGGCGGTTTTAGAAAGGAGGAGAGTAACATTCTAAATATGCGTCAGAAATCCACTGATCTGAGCAGCTTAAAACTAAATATTCAAACTGTCACAAATAAAGCCGGATGAGATTATATCTTATCCGGCTTTTGCTTGTTTTTCTGATAAATTCATTTATAAAGAGAATTAACCAAATCCCGTTAACGTATATTGCAATTGCCGATTAATGGTGCTATAATACACTTTACCATGATGTTGTCATAAAATGAAGAAAGGTAGAGATTTGTTTTGGATAGCATTACACAACTTATCAAATCAGAAATATTAAAACAATATAAAAGTGTGCGCAAATTTTCTGAAAAGAGCGGCATTCCGTATAGTACGCTTTCTAATGCGTTATCTAAAGGAATTGGCGGAACATCCTATGAAACAGTTATAAAGATTTGTAATTTGCTAAACTTAAAGCAGGCGTATGACGCAGATCTTACTGTGTTTAATGAACATTGTTATGAGATTTGTTCCATGCTTTCGGCTCTCGACGATCATGCAATACATACTCTCAAGACCATTTTAAGTGTTGAGTATGAACGATGCACTAATGGTAAGAAGATACATAGACCATATGAAAGATTATCGATAGCCGGTCCAGCCCTCGAAAGTCAGAAAGACACCAAGGAGGGTACTGTATGATTAGCAAAGAATTAAAGCGTTTAAGTCGACGTGAGCTTGTAGATATTATCTATCAGTTAAAGAAAAATGAGCAGGAAATGCAGGAAGAAATAGAGTCACTAAAAACCGAACTTCAGGATAAACGAATTCGTATTTCTACAGCAGGCTCAATTGCCGATGCGGCTATGTCAGTGACAAATGTATTTTCTACCGCACAAATGACTGCGGATCTCTATTTGCGTGAAATCTCATGTATGAGAGAAGATACGGAGAAAGAGTGCGCCAAAAAGGTTGAAGAAGCTGAAAAGAAGGTCAGAGACATTCTCGCCGATGGTGAGAAAAAATTTGACACCTTGAAAGTGGCTTATAAAAAAGAATATGCGAGATGGCAACAACTTAAATCAGAGGCTGCAGCGCTTGAAGAAAAAAACCAGTTATTGCGTGAGGGGATAAATGATGGCCAATAAACATGCAAAAAAAGTTTCTGTTCCCTCTTTAACGGAAATTCAAAGTGAGCGCAAGCGTATACGAAGGGGTACATACTATCGCCAAGCTCTTCGAGGCACTATTTCTGTGCTTTTGGTGGTAGCTGCCGTTGCGGTGTTAATTACTACCTTGTTTTTGCCTATTCTTCAAATTTCGGGTGATAGTATGTCGCCCACATTAGAACACGATGAGATTGTTGTTCTTTTAAAAACAAAGAAATTTGAACGAGGAGATTTAATTGGCTTCCATTATCAAGGAAAAATCTTGCTGAAACGAGTGATAGCATTACCTGAAGATGAAGTGGCGATTGATGCCGACGGTAATGTTTATGTGAATGGCGAATTATTAGAAGAACCTTACGTTACAGAAAAGGGACTTGGAGATTGCGACCTGGAATTCCCATATAAGGTGCCGGGTACAAGTTATTTTGTATTAGGTGACAGACGCTCTAATTCGGTGGATAGTCGAAACTCGGTGGTTGGGGCAATTTCAAGAGATGATATTATCGGAAAGGTCTTTATAAGAGTCTGGCCGATTCCTGAATTTGGATTCGTTTACTAAAAACATTTAAAACTACTTAAACGAAAGGAGGGAGAGCCATGCAGGACGTCTTGGGCGAAAGCCTAAGGAAATTAAGAAAAATCAGAGTTCGGAAAACACGGATGATCGCTATTCTGTTAGTGCTTTCCCTTGTTGTTTCGTTAGATGTATTTTGGTGGCTACGACAACCTGGACTGACGCTTGCCGGTGATGCAGATTGTGGGATTGTAGAACACACTCACGATGACAGTTGCCAAGGCACAGAAACACCATGCAATCTTATCGAACACATTCACGATATTTACTGTTACTCTGATGATACGGCTGATGTTGAAACACAGCTTGATTGGCAGAAAATGTTTGATAATTATCCCTTTACGGGAAATCTGAGTACGGACTTAGTCGGTATTGCAAAAACACAGGTTGGGTATTCTGAGAGTAAACTTAACTTTGAGGTAAACAAAAGTGGCATACGACACGGTTACACACGATACGGTGCTTGGTACGGAACACCATACAGCGATTGGTCTGC
>JAZNTV010000085.1:0-5897 GCA_045591985.1 Acutalibacteraceae bacterium | reverse complement strand
GGCAGGTTGCCGCCCCTACGTTAGGCAATTACGAAGCCGGAGTCAACACACCGTTCGCATCCGCCGTGTACTTACCCGCCGCGCACAGACCGTTGGTCTTCGCCGCCGACACGGTGAACGTCTTGCCGACCGTCAGCGTACCGTTGGTACCGCTGACATAGTACAGGTTGCCGTCCGCCGCCTTCACAACACCCGCATACGAGGGTGCCGCGCCGTCTTCGCCGTAGTACTTGCCGTTCACAACCGCGTTGGTCACCAGATGACCGTTCTCGTCGAAGTAGCAACGCGCGCTCTTCGCTAACCCTGAGTTGTTCACGTTCACCAGGATCTGCTGCTTGTTCTTCACATACGCGCCGTGGTCGGACACGTAGTACCAGTGACCTTCGTACATCACCATACCGGCGTACGGCACACGGATACCGTTCTCATAGTAGAAACCGTCCACGTCGTAGATGCGGGTCTCTTCCAGCATCTTACCGTCTTCGTAGAAGGTGTACGCACGCTTCTTCGGCACCAGGTCGTTCAGCTTCGTGATGAAGTAACGACCCGTCATGACCTTACCGCCGTCGTTCACGTAGTACTTCGCACCGTTCCACTCGATCAAGCCCGCATACGCTTCGCCGATGCCCTTGTCGTTGTAGTAGAGGCCTTCGTACACGCCGCGCTCGAGGTTCAGTTTACCGTCTTCGAAGAAGTAGTACGCACCTCTTTCGATGCCGAACTCTTCCGAAGCGCTCAGCATATAACGGCCCGTCTTCACAGCACCCGTAGAGGTGATGTAGTAGAGCGCATCTTCCACCTGCACCAAGCCGGCACCCGGCTTCAGCACGCCCTTGTAGTAGTAGTAACCGTCGATGATCTCGCCGAGGTTCAGCGGGACGATCTTCGTGCCGCCGCAGACCGTACAGGTGTACAGCTTTTCGCCGTCCGCTTCTTCGGTCGGCTCGACCAACACTTTACCCGCATCCCAGGTATGACCTAGCGCGGGAACGATCTTCTGCGCTTCGATGACATTGCCGCAGGTCGCACAGTGCGAACCCGCCGTCAGACCGGTGGCATCGCAGGTGGGAGCCACCGCCGCATCGTCCACGATGTTCGCGTGGGTGGTAGCACGTTTGGTACCGCACAGGTCACACAAGCTGTCGCAATCCGCCGTCCAGTCATGCTCCTGGAAGCAAGGCGTGTTGTACGCAAAGGTGGCATCCGTAAGCGCCGTGTTGTAGGACTTCACGTCCACCAGCGTCCAGTCACCCGCCGTACCCACAAAGTATACGTCGGTGATGGCATCGCACAGATAGAACGCGTTGGCACCGATCGTCTTCGTGTTTTTGGTCAGATACACGGTGGTCAGTGCCGTCGCTTGACGGAACAGGCGCTGCGGCACGCTTTCCACGCTCTTGCCGACATACACGGTAATCAGTGCCGTGCAACCGTGGAACACGGGATACGCGTTCACGCCTGCCGACGTACAATTCTCCGCGTTATAGTACACGGTGGTCAGCGCCGTACAATCTTTGAACGCGTACTGACCGATGGTTTCGACACTTTCGGGGATGGTCACCGACGTCATGTTCACGCAATCACGGAACGCGTTGTTTCCGATCGCCACAACGGGATAGCCTTCGATGGTGGCGGGGATGGTGATCTTACCACTGATAGAGGTATCCACATCGGTAATAGTCACTTTGCCGTCGGTGACGGTGTAGGTGTAATAGGGCAATGCTGCATCGTCACCGCACACGTCACAGACCGTGTCATCGCCGTATTGATGTCCCATCGCCGGAACGATTTCTTGCTCTACCAACACGATGCCGCAGATTCCACAGTGCGCACCCAGCGTCAGACCTGTTTGTGTACATGTGGGGGCAACTGCCGCATCGAGAAGTTCTCCATGAACAACTGTTCTCACCTCACCGCACACGTTGCAATCAGCATCACAATTATCGTCATAGCTATGCGTATGTGCCGACCCACCGAGTGCAAACTCCGCCGTAAGCAATGGAGCAATGTCAACACTCCACACCTCGCCAAGCGTCACCAACTCCCGTGTAGAAACCGTTACCGAACCGGTCGTAAGCGACGTATCCTTAATACGCATCGTAAGTTGAATAACCCTTCCCGTCTTGGGGAACAGTACATCTTCCGGTTCCCAGCCAATATCAATGTCCTCTTGCGTGGCGGGATTCATAAAGCCGATGAGAATATTTCCGTTTTGGCGATCGTTAATATTGATCTCATGATATTTTAAGTCACTTTTCGGCATAGCATCCAACGCAAGCGCATCGGCAGTAAAATTAATTTCAAAAATACCGTTGCTGAGGTTCTTATCAGTATGATAATACACCACAATGTCCATCGTGCTGTCGCCGTTATCCTTTACGTCGATCGTAAAGAAGTCGTTCGCCGCACTGGACACGACCGTGTAGCCGCACACGTCACAGACCGTGTCATCGCCCCACACGTGACCCGCCGGGATTGCTTCACCAACGACGAGAACCGCACCGCAATCCGCACAAACGGTGTTGCCGCTGAAGCCTTTGGTGGTGCAGGTCGCATCGACCTTGCCGTTCACGACCGTGTTCGCATGCTCACAACCGGCATAATGCCACGCAGCATCGGTCAAGCGTTCGTTATCCATGCCTACCGTCACCTTAGCAAAATCCGCCGCCGTGCCGTCATAGTACACATCGGCGATCGCCGCACACCCGTAAAAGGCGGCTTCATCGATTTCGGTCACGGTCGTGGGCAGGCTGACCGTCGTCATAGCACTACAACGGTAAAACGCATCGATTCCGATCCGTTGCAATCCCGTCGGCAGAACCAGTGAAGTGATGCTGTTGCAACGTTGGAACGCCCCTTCTCCGATCGCAACAACGGGGTATCCGCCCAGCGTAGCAGGCACGATCACGTCACCCGAAATAGCGGTATCCACCGCGGTGATAGTCGCCTTACCGTCCGTTACGGTATAACTGTAATATGCCAGCGTACGATCGTCGCCGCACAGATCGCATACGTTATCGTTAGCGTCGGTATAGTGGTGGGTGATCGGGCGCTGTGCACCGCAAACGTTACAAGCGGCATCGCACACATTGTCATATGTGTGCTCGGTTTCGCGCACCGCACCGCACACGTTACAATCGGTGTCGCAGGTATTGTCATATACATGCTCACACACAACACAGTGCCAGGTGGCATTGTTCAAGCAATCGTTACCGGAGGCAACGGTAATGTTCTCACGTGCCGACGCAAAGTCATCATAGTAGACATCCGCGAGCAACGTGCAATTGCCGAATGCCCACATGCCGATCTCGCGCACACCGACTCCAAGATACAGCGTCGTCAGTGCATAACAATTGTAGAACGCATAACTGCCGAGCGTCTCGACACTTGCAGGAATGGTCAGCGACGCGATCGCACGACAGCCGTCAAACGCCCCTTCGCCGATAGACAACAGCGTATTCGGCAGGTTGACAGTCAAAAGCGAGCGGCACCCTTCAAAGGCGTAGTCTTCGATCACTGTCACACCCGTCGGCAGGGTAACCCCTGTAAGACGTGTACAACCATAGAACGCTTCACTGCCGATCATCGTGACAGGGCACCCTTCAATGACAGCGGGAATCACCAATTCCCCGCGAAGCGACGTGTCCACCGCCGTAATGGTCACGTTCCCGTCGATCACGGTATAGGTCAAATACCGTACGTCACCGCACACGGCACAATCCACGTCGTTGGTACTGTCGTAGGTGTGAGCGGCAACGGGCACCGTCTCTTGTGCGACCAACACCGTACCGCAAACAGCGCAGTGACTGCCCGCGGTCAAACCTGTTTCGGTACAAGTCGGTGCTACCGCCTCATCGGTCACCGCTGTGTGGATGGCCTCTCGTGCCGCACCACATGCGTTACAAACGGTGTCACAGCCATTATCATAGACATGCTTCGCGCAACCACCGCAGGTGATGATGCCTGCATCACCCAATGTTTTACCGGTCACCAGGCCCTGCGCCCATTCCATAAAGTAACCGTTGTACGCATCGGGATCCGCCAGGCACGCGGGAGGCAGTTCTTCCTCGTGCAGGTGCAAGAAGAAACCGAACATGAACTTGTCGCCCTGTTGCAACCCGTCACCGCCGAGCCAGGAGTGCTTCAGCGCGATCTCGTAGGTGGTGGTGTAGGTATCGTCGTCGCGGCCGACGTAATAGTAAAAATCCGCACCTGCACTCGCACTCATATCCGCCGTAGAACCAGCACGCAGGAATTCACCGGTCTCGTTGGTTTCCCAACGGTAGCCGAGCTGACGATCCTGCTTGTTATTGTACGCGAAACCGAGCTCAAAACGAGCGGAATCGTCGAACATGCTCTGCTGGCTGTGACCGATCTGAAGCTGCAAGCAGTCTTCACGCCACAGGTCAAACCCCTGCACGCGGCCGTTTTGGTGCTCTTCATCTTCGATCTGCAGAGCGAAATAGATGTACTCCGCATCCCAGCCGAGGTAGAAATCGCCGTTGCCGTCAGGCGGCAGTTCGGTAAAACCGGTAGCCGTACCGGCTTCAGGATACGACCACAACTGACCGTCGCCGCCCTGCAGCGAATCCTGTGTAAACGGCAGTTTGGTCGCCTGTTTCCAGGTCGCGTCATCGAGCTTACCGTCGATGTTGGGGCGGACATTCACCGCCTGTGTTGTCACCGTCGGACGCTTATATGCGTAGTTTGGAATAACCACCGCCACGGCCTCCGCCGTGAGCGATAGATCCAACACGCCTGCGGGAATCAGCGACAGCAACAACACCGCTGTCAAGAGGAACGAAAACACACGTTTCATACTAATACGTCTCCTTTTATGTAAATTTATCATCAAGCGGCGCATGCCGCATTTTTGTCATTTACTACCGTTTTCTAACATGTTGAATACTATTCACCACTTTGGCGACCATTATAGCATACAATTTTAAAAAAGTAAATAGTGTTCAACAAAAAAGGAGTGTGTTTTATGTTTAAGATCAAAGCGCCGGACGGCACCAACAATCTGTGCGGCAAAACGGTGGCACAGATTCGTCGCGAAAAGAAACTGTCACAGCGTAAATTAGCGGCTAAAATGCAACTTCTGGGATTTGACGTCGATCATTATTTCATCCGTCGCGTGGAAAACGGCGAACGATTTGTGACCGACATCGACCTTGTGATCTTTGCTCGCGCGTTGGACGTACCGATCGCGACATTGATAGCCGACCTACAGTTGTAAGCCCGCGACCGTTCGCACCAACCCATGGTTGCCACGGTGACCTTGCGGTGCGTCGGCAAGCGCCGCACCCTACAACGGTTGTTCCGATGTTGGTGGTCTTCCCGCGGACGCGCGATGCGCGCCCCTACCGTCGGCACCCCGTGCCGTGTTGGTGTCCAACGGATACCACATCGTTTTTCGCGCAGCGAAAACATCATTTGACCGCGTGCGGGCAACATCGTTTTCGCAGAAACATTCCCGCCCGTTTCCCGACCAAACACAAACCCGCAGCGGCATTGTAGGGACGGGTGTCCCCACCCGTCCGCCTCACAACCAATCGCATGACAACGAAACAAGGGTAAGCGATCACTCGCTTACCCTTGTTGTTGTTAGGTTGTTACTTGCGGGCGGCAGATTGCCGCCCCTACGATTGGCAAATTATGCCGCAGGGAATTTGTTGATCTTCTTCACCTGCATACCGAACGAAGGGTTTCGCCCTTGTTCGGCAAGTTTGCCTTCGGCAAACGTTGCGCCCACATTAAGCAGATGTAGGGAATTTTGTGATCTTTTTAACTGCGTATTGCAACACAAGTCGCGCGTCGGTGGAATCGACTTTGCCGTTGCCGTCCACGTCCGCAACCTTCAAGTTCAGTGCCGAAGGCGCGATCTTCTTCACCGC
>JAZNTV010000084.1:0-1573 GCA_045591985.1 Acutalibacteraceae bacterium | reverse complement strand
AGGCAAAATGTGAATCATGGGTTCTTCCGTCCACATACTTTGATAGAGATAGTACATACTCTTTTCAAAGAGGGCGGTATCCACCGCACCGCTGTGGAACATACGGTAAGGCCAGCCGCCTACCACGTAGTTGGCTTCGCCCAAGTAGTCGAATCCCGTCCAACGGAATTCCCCGATGCGCCAATCGTTATCACGGGTGCGAACCCAGTGATTGCGGACGTTGGTCTGGGAGAAAGCGTTGTCGTAATCGGAAGGAAGAACGCGGGCGGGAGTGGCGTTGGAAGACCAATCGTAACGGAAGATTTCCGTTGCGGTCAGGTGAGGAACGTAACCGCCGGCACCGTATTCACTGTAACTGCCGCGACGCCAAGTTTGGGTGCGGTAAACACCGCGGACGGCGTGGGTGTGGGGTGCTTCGGTGGCAATCAAAGGCAAGGTTTCCACGGGTTGCGCAAAGGTTTCCGGTTCACTCTGTCCGTTGGCACCGGGAATATCAACGCCGTAGTGAATGGCGCTGCCGGTGGTGGGACGGGTGGTATCGAAATTCTTAATATGGGCGCTGATGCCGGTATTGTCGTTATCGCTGCCGGTTTCGTTGCCGATGGACCAAACCACGATAGAGGGGTGGTTGCGGTCCCGACGAACCCAAGATTCAATATCTCTTTTCCAATAAGTCTGGAACCAGCGGGTGCCGTAGTCCCCGGCGGTCTTGCCCCGTTCCCCTTCGGAGAATTCGTCCATAACCATCATGCCCATTTCGTCGCACAGGTCGTAGAATTCGGGGGGACAAGCGTTGTGAGCGGTACGAATGCAGTTGACGCCCATATCCTTCATCATCTGAATCTTATAGCGAATGATGTTGGTGGTCTGCGCCGCACCCATGGAACCGAGGGCCCAGTGATTGGCAACGCCCTTCAGTTCAATGTTTTCTCCGTTCAGATACATTCCGTTTACGTCGTAAGAAACGGAACGGAAGCCGAAATTAGTAATATAATCGTCCACGACGGTATCACCGACGAGGATTTCGGTTTCAACGTAATAAAGATTGGGGGTTTCGGTATTCCACAACGCGGGGTTATCCACGTGTGCCGTCTGGGTCACGGTGAAATCTCCGCCGGCAACAACGGTGACTGCGGGACTTACGACCTGCGCCGCCTGTGTGCCGTCCGCCTTGTTGTAAATCGTGGAACGGACGGAAACGTCTACGTCGGCGGCACCGTCGTTCTTCACCAAGGTCTCCAAATTCACGTCTCCGTTGGGAACTTGTTTGAATTCCGCGGGAGTGGTGACGTAGGTTCCGTTTTCGGCAATATGTACGTTCTTGGTGGACGTCAGCCAAACGTGGCTGTAAATTCCCGAACCGGTGTACCAACGAGCGCCGGGTTGAACCGAGTTGTCTACCTTAACGGCGACGACGATAGATTCTTTGCCCTGTACCTGTTGGGTAATATCACAGGAGAAGGTCAGCCAGCCGTATTCCAGACCGCCGACTTTTTCCCCGTCCACGTAAACGGTACTGTTGGTGAAGACGCCGTCAAAGGTCAAAAAGACCTGTCTGCCGTCCCGCCATTCT
>JAZNTV010000083.1:0-13382 GCA_045591985.1 Acutalibacteraceae bacterium | reverse complement strand
TTTTGTCGGTCTTTCACCGACTTGAACCGTTTTTCCGGTTACTTGCAGGAGTCGTGCTCCTGCGAATTAACGGGTAGTGTTTTGTTCTACTTTCGTCTTTACGTTGTTTAATTTTCAAGGTCCTTTGCGACCCCCGTTTCGCGGGGTGCTCGAGTATAATACCAAATCCGTCCCCATTTGTCAACCCTTTTTTTCAATTTTTTTTCGATTTTTTTCAATTCACAGGTTTTGTCACAAAACACCGAAACTGATAATGTGAAACTGTGCAACTTGAACAAACGAAACCGAGCCGATCCCCCTTTGGGCGAAATCGACTCGGTTTTTCCTCATTTTTATCGTTGTATGGTCACCATATCGTCGGTTTCGGGCGTCCAATATTCCGCGGGAACGGCACAGAGATATTCTTCATAAAACATCGTCATTCCCGTCCGCTCATAGATCTCTTGCCCGAGTTCCGTTTCGTCCGCCGCCAGCAGGAAGCGATAAAACGGTACCCGCAGTCGGCTCATACTGTCGGGGATATATTGCAATTCCACACTCAGGATCTCGATCTCGTCGTTGATCCAGTCGCCGCCTGCTTCCTCGCACATACGTTGCACGGTGGCTTTCGCTTCCTCCACCGACATAAGGGGATAGTTGCCGCACAACGCATAATGGTCTGTAAGATACACGGTGTATGCCCGCAGTTCCCCTTCGGACACGTAGAGCGACACACTGTTCAGCCACCTTGCTGCTTCATCCTCCGTCGCCGCGTCGTATACGTAGGCACGGAAGGTCACCGTGTCGGCGGCAGTCCATCCCCCGCTCCCCGGCCAAAGACGGTCGCGGTTGCCGTTGACCAAACGCAAGGCAGGCTTTTGCATGTGCGCAAACAGTTGTGGTGAATGGGACAGCACCTGTGACAACCATTCTTCCGTGTCGCCCATCGCCAGCGGTTGCTGCAGCCACAGACCGATGGAATTGTGCGTGCCCAGATCGTCGAAGGGCGGCGACACACTGTAGCGGAATTTTTCGCCCTCCGCCTGCGGCAGACCGCCGTATTCCAAAAAGGTGATCGGTGCCGTGAGCGTATCCCCTGCCAAGGAAACGTACCGCTCGATGATCGCTTGCAGTTCTTCTTCCTCATCGAATTTTTCAAAATCCACCGTGTACACGGGCAACATCGACGGTGCTTCGGTGATACTTTCGATCGCGAGTTCGGCGAGTGAGAAGGCGGTAACCTCCGGTGTCATACCCACCCCCTCTGCCGTCGCGTTCATACGCCCGTCGCTTGTGAGCAAGGGCCGACCGTCGGGCGCGGTCGGCGCGGTGGCGAAACTCGTCGTGGTCGTGGTTGCGGTCGTGGTCGTCGTCACCGCCGTCGTCGGTGTCACGGGCTGTACGGGCGGCGTGTCACGCCACGCGTTCATCAGCCCCGCATATCCGATTACGCCCACGACTACCGCCGCGGCCGCCGCGAGCATCCAACCGTTAAACGGTTTCTTCTGCTTGAACGGGGTTGCCGCCGCAACCATACTCTCGTCCACTTCGCCGATCGCCGTAAACAATTGCCGTTCGGTCATACCGATACCCCTTCCTTTTCCAAAAATTTACGCAGGCGTTCCCGTTGACGGGCAAGCCGCATCTTCACCGTGCTCTCCCCGCACCCGAGCCCTGCGGCAAGCGCGGCGACGGAATCGCCGTACCAGTACCGCCGTAAAAACAAACGGCGGTATTCTTCTGTCTCCTCCCGTAGGAACGCCGTAATGAGCGCCGCCGTGTGTGCGCCGTCGAACGCCTCTTCCACCGAGCCTCCCGTGACCTCACACAGTTCGGGCAACAGTTCGAGCATCTCGCCGCCGCGTTTTTGTGCGGTGCGACGGTCGAAACGGTCAAGGGCAATATTACGGGTCACCCGTCCGAGATAGGCTGTGAGCGACTGCGGACGTGCGGGCGGGATCGCATTCCACAATGCCAGATACACGTCGTTCTCGCATTCCTCGACATCTTCCGCATTACCGAGCAGATTGTACGCAATACGCCGACAGAGTTTACCGTACGTCTTCCGCACGATATCGATCACCCGCTCGTCCCGTTCCCAAAACAGCGCTACGATACGTTTGTCTTCCATCACCTCACCCCTCTCGCCCTATAAGTAGGAAAATATCGGTATCGGTCACATATATTATAATGGAATTATTTTATAGTGTCAAAGCAAAAACGAGACCGTCACATCGCCGTAAAAACACACGGTCGGAAACCGCACTGCGTGCCGTTTCCACTACCCCTCAGTCGGCTTTGCCGACAGCGCCCCTGACGAGGGGAGCCTTGAGGTCGGGTGCTTTTATTGATGTGACAGTCTCGTTTTGGAGGGAACTATTGCTGCGTGATAAATCGGTCGGCACTTTCCGCCGTCCAATATTCGGGCGGCACGGCGGTGACGTACACTGCATAGTACATCGTCATACCCGTTTCGGCACGCAACGACGACATATACTCCGCGCCGTCGGTCGTCACGAGGAAACGGTAGAGCGGCACGCGAAGTCCGCTCGCGCTGTGCGGCATATAAACAAGTTCCGTACTCACGATCATGTAGTTCTCGCTGATAATGGAATAGTGCGGATACGCCTTCAACGTTTCGCACTGTTCACGTGCAAGGGCGGTCGCTTCTGCCACCGAGAGGATGGGATAGTCGCCGAGTTTCTCGTAATTTTCTTCAAACATCACGCAAAGCGCGGTCAACTTACCGTCCTCGATCTTCAGCGAAACGCCGTTCAACCACCGTGCCGTACCGTCAGTAACGGCGGCGTCGTAGATGCGGGCGTAGAAACTCACCGTTTCCTGCGCCGTGGCGGGCGAGTCGGTATACTGCTGATTCCACCAGCGGCTACCATTCCAACGATGCAACATCGGCTGCCCCATATCGCGGAACAAGGCGGGACAATACGCCGTCACCTGCGAAAGCCACTGTTCGGGCGTGCCGAGCGCGATCGGCTTCATCAACGACAGCATAATATAGTTGCCCTGCCCGCGATCGATGTGATAGCGGAACCGCACGCCCGTGGCGCCGGCACTCTTGCCGTCGTCGTATACGCCGCTGACGAGGGTATCGTCGGTCAATATCCTATATTCCTCTATGATATCGGTCAAAGAGTCCCGCTCGTACCGCTTTTCGGTCACGGCGTACACCGGTAAGACCGACGGCGCACCCGTGATGCTTTGCACTTCCAACTCCTCAAAGGAATACCCCATCACGAAGTCGACGTATCCGTTCAGCCGATCGGTCTCCACCTCGTGATCGCTGTTGAGCCGCGGCAGACCGTCGGGCATCGTCCCCTGCGTGATCGGCACGGTAACGGGATCGCTGACGTGGGTGGTAGAAACGGTCGTGGTCGTGCTGTTTTTTGGGTCGCTGACGTGCGTACCCGTACCCCCGCTCGACGAACCGGTCGTGGGCGCTATCGTATCGGGGCCCGTCAGACGAGTAGCGGTCGTGGTATTCGACGACGCGGTCGTGCCGAAAATATAGGTCGTCAACTCCGCCGTATCGGTCGTGTTCTCCGTTGCCGTGGTCGTGTACACCACGTTCGCGGTCGTGTCCGCCACCGTCGTCGGATACCGTGTGACAGCGCCCTCCGTCGTCGTAGCCGTGCCCGTCGTCACGGTCGTACCCATTGCGGGCGGCGCTATCGGCGGCGGGGATTGCCACGCACGCATCAGACCCGCGTAACCAAGCACGCCGACCACCACCGCCGCAGCCGCTGTAAACAACCACACGTTCAGCGGACGGCGGCGCTTCGGCGGCACGGTTGCCGCCAAAATCATCGTCTCGTCCAGTTCACCAAGCAGATCAAAAAACTGTTCTCCGTTCATACCGACACTCCTTCCTCTTGCAAATAGGTGCGCAAGCGGGCGCGCTGACGGGCAAGCCGCATCTTCACGGTGCTCTCTCCGCATCCGCTCGCTTCGGCTAGCGCCGCGATGGAGTCGCCGTACCAATACCGCCGCAAAAATAACCAGCGGTAGTCGTCGGTCTCCTCCTTTAAGAAAGCGGTAACGAGTGCGAGGACGTGTGCGCGGTCGAAGGCGTCTTCCGTCGTATCCCCCACCACGTCGCACAGTTCGGGCAACAACTCCACAAGTTCGCCGCTTCGCTTTTGCGCGTTACGCGCGTGAAAACGGTTGACCGCCAAATTACGGGTCACCCGCCCCAACCACGCCGCAAGCGAGTCGGGACTTGCCGGCGGAATACCGTTCCACGCTGCAAGGTACGCGTCGTTTTCGCATTCCTCGGTATCCTGCTCATCTCCCAGCAGATTGTAGGCGATCGAACGACAAAGGTGGCCGTACTTCTCCCGCACCACCGTCAACGCCCGCTCGTCACGCGCCCAAAACAGCGCCACAATGCGTTTGTCCTCCATCGTTTTCGCCCCCTCTCATCCCATAAGTCAAGAAACGTGTCGGTCGGTCACATATATAATAGAATTTTTTAAGAAGTTTTGTCAACGTCTTTGGCGCCTACAGAAAACACGCCCGCCTTGCCGCAGGGCAAGACGGGCAGGGGAATATCATTGTGCCGCAGTCGCCGTTGTCATCATCCGCGTAGTGGTTGTGGGGGATGTGTATGCCGTTGCGGTGGTAGACGCCGTTGAAGCGCTTGTGAACAGCGGAAATACCGAGTACGCGAAGATACGTTCACGATGCGCCTCGTCGTCACCGAAGATAGCGTCCACGAATTCGCCGCAGGTGTATTCTTCCCACGTAGCATGCAACGGTGCCGCATGTCCCAGTGCCTTCTCCCAGCCCATGGCGGCAATATACTCCTCACGGGTAAGACCGCAAAACGCCACGAAGGTAAGAATGTTTGCCTCTTCTCCCTTGTCTTTGTACGCCGCAAGATAGGCGTTCCACGTCTCCTCGCCGACGTATTCGATCAATTCGCCGTTGATACGATGATATTCCGGCTGATGCTCCTCACACACCCCATCAAACAGATAGACGTCTTCCGTTTCGGGATATTGCAACGTATCGGCATCAAACACCCACGCGGTCAACTCCGCATCGTCACCGTAGATCGCCTCCACAAACTGCCCATAGGTATACGGCGCGTTGGGATGATGCTGCAAAGCGGTCATGTCCAACATATCCTCCCACCGCATCGCCGTGATAAATTCTTCACGCGAGATGCCGAAATATTCAACGAACGCAAGGACCGTCATGTCTTCGCCGCGGAATTTTTGCGTAAACCTATTCATTTCTTCCTGCGAAACCAGATCGAGCAAATACCCATCAATGTTGTGATACTCAAACGAGTGTTCCGTACAGGCATTCTCGTCGCCGCCTGTACCCCACACCGTTGTCGTGGTTGTCGTTGGCACAGGATCCACCACGGGCGGTTGTTGCCCACGCCATTCCGTCAGCCACGCGTAGCCGATCACACCGATAACCACGGCGGCGGCCGCCGCGAGCATCCAACCGTACAGCACTTTGCGTTGTTTTCTCGGGCGTTCCGTCCACACCAAATCGGCATCCAGATCCCCGATCGCCAAAAACAACTGTTTCGTATTCATACTGCCACCCCTTCCTTTTGAAGATACGCACGCAACCGCTCCCGTTGACGGAACAGACGCGCTTTCAGCGTGTTTTCGCTGTGCCCGCTCTCGCGCGCAAGGGCGGAGAGTGGGTCGCCGTGCCAATACCGCCGCACGAACAGCCAGCGATTTTCCGCCGTTTCTTCCCGCAGGAATGCGGCGATGAGCGCAGTAACCTGCGCGCTGTCGAACGCGTCCTCCACCGTATCGGCGGCGGCAATTTCACCCAGTTCGGACAAAAGCACCGCCATCTCCCCGCCGCGCTTTTGCGCGGTGCGGCGGTCGAATCGATTGAGCGCGACGTTGCGGACGATGCGCCCGAGATACGCCGCAAGCGACTGCGGACGGGCGGGCGGAATGGCGTTCCAGAGTGCGAAATACGCATCATTTTCGCATTCCTCTACATCCTCGGAGTTGCCGAGCAAGCGGTGCGCGATCGCGCGGCAAAGGTTGCCGTACTTCTCCCGCACCACGGCGAGCGCTTGCTCGTCCCGTGCCCAGAACATCTCTATGATGCGTTTTTCCTCCACGATTCATCGCCTCCTTTTGCCGACACCGGCGTTTACATATACAATACGAGCGGTGTCCAATCGGTTCCGCTGAGTTTTTCTGCCGACGCAAGACGGAGCTTGCCCGCCGTTTCCTTCACCGTATACCGCACGGTGACCGCTTCACACAGCGCTGTGGCATCTGCATAAAAACGAATCGTCACGGTGTGGGTATCCGCCGTTTTTTCGTATGCCTGCAACGCGCAACTGTACCACGCACTGCCGCGTCCCCACAACGTCACCTTGCCGTCGGCATAGGTGGGAGCGGCAGAAAATTCGGTCACCGACACGCCGAGCATTTCGGCACACAGTGCCGTCATCTCCGCTTCGGTGAATTCGCTTTTCATTTCTTCCCTGCGGCGTTTCGCCAGCATGCCGTGTACCAACGCCAAGTTCTCGCTTCGCTCTACCACCCATTGGGGCGAGAGTGTCGCCGTATCGGCCACCGTATCGAACAGCGAGAGGGACGTTGCCATCGCGTAGGCGAACGCCACCGCATCCTCTGCCACGTTCACACCGTCAATCCAATTCACCGCCGTGCCGACCGCACTCCAGCGAATGCTGGAAAACTCTGCGACTCCCGCATGCAACTGCCATTCACTGTGGCCGACAGGTACGGTGGGCACGCCGCTTTCCGCCACCTCCAACAGCAAGGTGAGCGGACGGGTGTCAGTGGCGGCTTCTAACGCGTACTCTGTCACCCTCACCGTGGCGAGCCGCGCCGCCGCTTCTTCACTTTGCGTAAATCGCCGCAACGCCTCCACGTCCCGTTCGCACAGCGCGGTGACGAACTCTGCCACCGCCGACGGTGCCTGCTCGAGCGAAATGCGTCCCCCGCGCGACACAGACGGCGTTTTGGTACAACCACCAAACAGCAGCAGACAAATACAAAGAAGTATACATATCCTCTTTTTCATAGTTCATCGCCCCCTTTCACCCTTACAGTAAGAAAATCTTGCCAATGGTTACGCTGCCAAAAGCAAAAAACTCCCCCAAGGGGAGTTTTCATTTGGCATTATGCTCTTTCAAGGCGCGCTCTGCTTCCCGCTTCATATCGCGGCGGGCGGCGTCCTCGCGCTTGTCATACAGTTTTTTACCGCGGCAGAGACCGACTTGCACCTTCACCCGTGAACCCTTAAAGTAAAGAGACAACGGAATGAGAGTGTACCCCTGTTGTTTGGTTAGACCGAACAGGCGCATGATCTCCCGCTTGTGCAACAGCAAACGGCGCGGACGCAACGGCTCACGGTTGAAAATGTTACCTTGTTCGTACGGCGAAATGTGCATACCTTTCACAAACATCTCGCCGTCGTCCACCGTACACCACGCATCCTTCAAGTTCGCCCCGTTACGGCGGAGAGACTTTACTTCGGTGCCGCACAACTCGATCCCCGCCTCCAACTGTTCCTCCACGAAATATTCGTGATAGGCTTTTTTGTTGGTGGCGATGGTTTTGGTTTCTTTTTTCTCCATTACAGTTCACTTCGTCCTTCCAGCGAATGGCGCAAGGTGACTTCATCGGCATATTCGAGGTCGCCCCCCACGGGAATGCCGTAGGCCAGGCGAGTGACCCGCACCCCGAAGGGTTTCAAGAGTTTCGCAATATACAAAGCGGTCGCTTCCCCTTCGACAGTCGGGTTGGTCGCCATAATGACTTCCTTTACCTGCTCGTCCGCCACACGGGGCAACAGTTCTTTGATGCGCACCGCATCGGGGCCGATGCCGTCCATCGGCGAGATCGTGCCGTGAAGCACGTGATACAACCCGTGATAATCGCGGGCGCGTTCGAGTGCCATCACATCCCGCGCGTCCTCCACCACGCAGATGGTAGAACGGTCACGGTTTTCCGCACGACAGACAGGGCAGGTGTCCCCGTCTGTCAAATTACAGCACACCGCGCATTCGTGGATATGTTCCCGCGCATCGGTGATCGCGCCGATAAATTCCGCCGCCGTGGCTTTGTCGGTATTCAAAAGATAAAACGCCAAGCGACACGCGCTCTTATGTCCGATACCGGGCAGGCGTTCGAGCTGCTCGATCAGGCGTTCGAGCGGAGCAACGGTATACGCCACGAAACATCACACTCCATCAAAACAATCCGGGCAGGGACATACCGCCCGTGATCGCACCCATCTTCTGCTCGGAATCGGCGGCCGCCTTGCGGATCGCCTCGTTTACCGCCGCCATCACCAGATCGGTCAGCATTTCGACATCGTCGGGATCGACCGCATCCGGCTGAATGGTGAGTTCTTTCAATTCATGCGAACCGTCCACCGTGGCGGTAACCATGCCGCCGCCCACCGTGGCGGAATACGTAGTCGCCGCGAGTTCTTCCTGCACACGCGCCATATCTTCCTGCATCTTCTGGGCTTGTTTCAGCATGCCCTGCATATTGGACGGGCCGCCGCCCATACCTTGCGGTAATCTTGCTTTCATATCGGTTTCCTCACTTTGTTAAATAATATACTTTATTCCTCAGTCACAGGCACGCCGCGCTCGCGGCTTTCCCGCAAAAAGGCGGTCAGCGGATCGGTCGTTTCCTGTGGTGCAACGGCCGCCGTGCGACGCAGACCGAAGCGATATGGCCGCCCCGTGACATTACGCACCGCCGATTGCAGTTTCTGTTTGTGCTCTTCCTGTGTGACCAATCCGCGGAACAACTCGTTATCGGTGCAGATGATCATCTTATCGCCCTTCACAACAGCGGACGAACCGAGCAACACACCATACAGCGGCATGCAATTTTGACGCAGATCGTCCATCACCTCGTTCCAACGGGCAAACACCTCTTCCGGGGCGTTGTCGTCGGCCGCGGGCGCGGCAACCGCCGCCGGTGCCGTCGGCGCAGGGGTCTCTGCCCGCACAGGCGCTACCGTCGTCACGGGTGTTGCCGTCGGTGCCGCCACCGTCGCACCGCCGCGCAAAGCATCTTCGAGCGCCTTGATGCGGCGAAGCAACGCTTCATTACTGACATCCAACGCGGGGGTGGCAAGGCGCATCAGCGCCATTTCCATCTCCACACGGCGGGACGCACCGCCGCGCAGACGCTCGAGCGTGTTTTGCAGGGCATCCATACAGTGAAGCACCGCGGGCAGTTCGTACTGCGCCGCTTCTTCCCGCATATGGGCGAGTTCCGCTGCGGCGGCAACCACCAACGCTTCCGCGTTTTTCACGCTTTTCAGGATCATCAGGTTGCGGTAGAAATCGATCATTTCCACGCACAACCGTTCCATATCGCACGAGGCGGCGTACAAACGATCCAGCACGGTCAGTGCCGTCGCGGCATCCGCCGTACGCACCGCCGCCGAAAGTTCGTACAAATAGTCGCGCCCCGCAAGCCCCACCGCCGCGGACACCACCTCGGCGGTGATCTCCTCCGAGCGGGAAAGGCACTGGTCCATCAGCGAAAGGGCATCACGCAACGCACCGTCCGCCAAACGGGCAAGCAACATCGCCGCATCTTCGGTCATGGTGATGGATTCTTTTTGCGCCACGTCGAGCAGACGCGCCGCAATATCTTCCGCGGGAATACGCCCGAAATCAAACCGCTGACAACGCGAAAGAATGGTCGCGGGCAGTTTGTGCACTTCGGTGGTCGCCAAAATGAAGATAACGTGTTCGGGCGGCTCTTCCAGCGTTTTGAGCAGTGCGTTGAACGCCCCTGCCGACAGCATGTGCACTTCGTCGATGATGTACACGCGATATTTTGCGGAAACGGGGGTGAAACCCGCCTCCTCTTGCAGATCGCGGATATTGTCCACGCCGTTGTTGGACGCGGCGTCGATCTCCACCACGTCCAGAATCGAGCCGTCGTCGATGCCGCGGCAGATCTCACATTCGCCGCACGGGTCGCCGTCGTGCAGGTCGAGACAGTTGACCGCCTTTGCCAGAATTTTGGCGCACGTGGTCTTGCCCGTCCCGCGCGAGCCGGTGAACAGATAGGCGTGCGCCAAACGGTCGTTGCGCAACTCGTTACGCAACGCCGCCGTCACCGTCGGCTGACCGTACACGTCACCGAACGTCTTCGGCCGCCATTTGCGGTACAACACCTGATACAAGGCCCTCTCCCCTTTCAAAAAAATGCGTGCTCTTGGGCATACGGACAAACCGGTTACCTGCGGCGCACGGAGCCAACCGCTTAATGCTGCTCGGTTCCCCGCCTGACATGGTTCACAGCGGTCCATCGCACAGGACCGATCCATCCGTATGCCCCAAAGCACGCGATGACAGATATATTATATACGCATTCCGAGAAAATTGCAACCGTTTTTTGCAGAAAAAAGGCAGTGTTCACTGCCGAACACTGCCTTTTTCAAAAATTAACCCATAAACTGCACGGGAATGAGCGCCATATCGTGGTGGCCTTCGAAGGTGATCTGCAAGATCGCGACGTTCTTCGCTTCCACCGTCTCACCCGCGGTGATGGTAAAGTCGGTATTGACGTCCCACCAGTGCACCGCTTCGAGCATGGCGGTCTGCCGCCCCTTGACCGACCAGCCTTCGGGCAGGATCCAACGGAACTTCATCCCCTTCTGGCCGAGGAACTTGTGATGCACGCGCAACTTGATGTGCCGCTCCTCCAAGGGCGCAATATCGGGGGTCTCCACGTAACGGACGGTATACTTCGCCAAAATGGATTCGGCGGAAAACTCGTAACTGTCGGGCACGAGTTCGGCGGTGCCCCAGCCCTCACGCAGCCAGTTCCAGGTCGCTTCGTCGCGTTCGGTCTCGCCGTCCACAACTTGCACCTGACGGCCGTACAGTGTCACGGGGATCAACTCCATCACACGGTCGGTCAGATCGGTGCAGGTGTAGGGCACCATAAAATGCTCACGCGGATTTACTTCGTTATACGTCTTCAGCACCGCGGTCGCAAGTGAGCAGGTGATGATCTCGTCACCGATGTGACGGCACCAATCTTCGGGCAGGATCGCCGTGCCGTGCATAATGCCGAGCAGAGAGCCCGCCGTTGCCGCCGAGCAGTCGGTATCGTCGCCGCAACGCACCGCGATCAGCAAGGATTCCTTAAAGTCGCCCGCGCCCCACAAAAGACCGATCAACGCATAACTGACGTTGGCAGGGGCTTGGAACCAACCGAGAGCGGGATCTTCCAATGCCATATCGGTGATGATGTTGCGGGTCTCGAGCCACGTCTTGCCGCTGTCGAAGCACTCGGTTACGGTGTTCACAAAACGATGCATACGGCAGGACTCGGGAATGTGGCGCAGGCCGATGTTGATCAGTGCGCGCAGATCGCTCTCGAAGAAGGCCGCCGATTCCATCGCCGCCACAAAGCGGGCCGCATACATGCCCTCGCCGCGGCCGTGATCCACCCCCGAATCTTCGGTTGCAAACTTTACCGCCTGCGGGATATCGCCGGGGCAGAGCGTCGCCCAAATTTCCGTGCGGATCCACGCGCCGTTGGAGTTGCACCACTCTTCGTTGCGGAACTGTCCCGAGATCGGCGGGATCAGACCGTCGCGCATGTTCGCCTTGCAACGGCCATACTCCGCCCAAAAGGGAGTGATGTATTCCAGCCAGTATTCACCGAGCAACGAAGCGTTGATATTTTTCGGGCCCACATCCGCCATCGCGAGCAGCCACACGAGCTGCAGATCGAGGTCGTCATTCGGCAGAGGTTTACCGGGCGGTGTGGTCATCCCCTCCACTTCAATGGTACTGCGGGTATTCTCAAACGGTGTGCCGAGCGTACCGCCGAGGTTTTTTCCCATCCAACAGGCATAGATCTTGTCGCGCAATTCGGCGCGATTGATTTTCATCATAATACGTTCCTCCCTTTCACTTGCTGACCTCATTATAAAAGAAAAGGGACCGTCAATCAAGTCCCCTTTCACGATTTTTTATTAGGCTATTCCGCGAATTTGCGCGGTGACACACCATGCAATTCTTTGAAATGGCGATAAAACAATTTCGAATCATTATATCCGCACTGCGCCATCACGTCGGCCACCGAGGCGTTCCCTGCCGCGAGCAGTTGTACCGCCCGTTCGATGCGACGGCGTTTCAAATATTCCGAAAAACTTTCGCCGCAAGTCTGTTTCAACAAACGGCTCAAATGGTCGGCGCTGTAAAAACCCTGTGCCGCCAGTTCCCGCAACGTGAGTTTTTCGGTAAAGTGGGTGTCGATATAAGCGAGCGCTTCTTCCACCACCGCATTTACCGTTTCGGGGGCCGTTTCACCGAGTTTGCGCACCATCCACACAAAGAGCATCTGCACCCCGCCGCGCAAAGCAGGCAGATAATCCGCCCGTTGTTCACCGTATTCGGTAAGCAGGATCTCCACCAGCCGATCGGCGCGCACCCGCTCCTCCCCGCGAAAACGCACACATTGTGCCGGCCATTGCCCCTCGCCCGAAAATTCGCGCAGGGCACAGTAGCGGAAAATGTGTGTGATACTTTCGGTGTCCATCAGTTTTTCGCTGAAAAAAGCAGGCTCCAACAAAATGTCGATATAGGTCATCGGCTCAGCCGCCGTAATCTCGTGTTCCTGGCCGGGGTCGATAAACAAAAGATCACCGTGTTTTACTTCGTATACCCGCTCGCCTACTTGCTGGGTACCGTTACCCGCGAGCACATAACACAACTCCACGAATTCGTGACGGTGTGCACGGCAGACCCCCTCCTCCGTCTTGCGGCATACGCGTATTTTTTCACAATCGGCAATCTCGTTTTGGGTTCGATACAGCACACACTCACCACCTTTGGGTACATTTTAACACTCCCCTTGCAAATTTGCAAGGGTACTTGACATTTTTACCCTTTTTGAGTATGATAAACAATGTATTATTATGTAAAGGAAGTATCCGCATGCAAAACAGTGAAAAGACCATGGAAAAGATCGTCGCTCTGTGCAAAGGCCGCGGTTTCGTATATCCCGGCTCGGACATTTACGGCGGCCTCGCCAACTCGTGGGACTACGGCCCCTTGGGTGTGGAACTCAAAAATAACGTGAAAAAGGCGTGGCTCAAGAAGTTCGTGCAGGAAAGCCCGACCAACGTCGGTCTGGACAGTGCGATTTTGATGAATCCGCAAGTGTGGGTGGCATCCGGTCACGTGGGCGGCTTCTCCGACCCGCTGATGGATTGCAAAGATTGCAAATCCCGTCACCGCGCGGATAAACTGATCGAAGATTTCTCGGGCTCGGCCGCCGACGGTTGGTCGAACGAGCAGATGATGACATACATCCGTGAGAACAACATCGCCTGCCCCGATTGCGGCAGCCACAACTTCACCGACATTCGTC
>JAZNTV010000082.1:0-12757 GCA_045591985.1 Acutalibacteraceae bacterium | reverse complement strand
GGTCAACGGTACGCAGTTGTATGAATACGGACGGGACGGATTGGTCGCGATGCTCGGATATATGGAACAGGTCGAACTGAGCGAGGAAAATTTCCTTTCACGTATAAAAGTTCTGCGGGGAGACGAGGGGGCACCGTCGCTTGACGCGATGTACGAAAACAACAAGCATGCGTGGCAACTGTATAACGGAAATTTGCTGTATCTGTTGCTTGAACAGCAGAACGGCACCTACTATATGCTATACGGTGGACACAACGCCGTGACCGACCAAGCGTCCTTCCTTTGGATATATGAACTGGAACAGGTGGAAGAAACACCGCATATGTCACAGCCTATCGTGGACGGAGCCATCGTGTTCTACCGCGAAACGACCGAAGAGCACGGTGTGGCGGTATACGACAAATATTATCGTATGAACACGGACGAGTTGACCGCACTGATGAAAGCGTTGGAAGCGGAACAATGGGTGTACGACGGTCTGGTGGATCGCACGCAGTTCCATTTTGACGGAAAGCTGTGGTATCAGGGAAAATGGCTGTATTTCGGCTATGAAGAACGCATCGTGTTCTACGGCACGCATTTTGCGAACGTATCGGAGGATACGATGGAATGTATTTCCTTCGCGCATCAAACGGCAGAGCCGTTTCAAGGAAAGTAAAAAAGACCGCATTGTCGAAAGACAATGCGGTCTTTTTGTAATTAACCTTTGCTCACGCGATCCAGCCAGATGGTCGCGATATCGAGTGCCTCGTACAACCCTGCTTTTTCGCTCTTTTTCAAAAAGCGTTCGTTCAAGGGGAGTTCGGGGTCGGTCGCCATCATCTGCACCTGCACTTTCGTTGCAACCGAAAGTTCCTTCACCGTGTCGGTGGAGAGGATCTGCATCACGACGACGTGTTCGTCTGCCATATCTCCGTAGTACAGCGTGTTGCCGCTGCGCACCAGAGGACGGCCTTTGTAGGTCAAGATCGTTTCATTATCTGCCATGGGTGTGTACCTTTTCCTTTCCTAAATCAATCGTTGAGATACGAGCGTACCAAAGCACGCAGAAGATCGTCACGGTCGATCTTACGGATGAGGGTACGGGCGTTGTTGTGTGTGGTGATATAGGTCGGGTCTTCCGAAAGAATATATCCAACCAACTGGTTGATGGGGTTATACCCCTTTTCGCGCAACGCATCGTATACGATGGTCAGCACTTTTTTCATTTCGGCATCGTTATCACAGCCGATCGAAAACGTTTGCGTTCTGTCAAGCATTCCGTTAACCTCCGTTCCGTAGTTACAATAGTATTATCACTATAGTATTATACGGCATTTTTATGGAATTTGCAAGAGTTTAGGTGCGGAGAATACAGTCTTTTTCTTTTAAATTTTTGAAAATTTTGTTCATTGCCGGCGAAATCTGTTCGTCGGTCAGTGTGCCTTCACTGCTGCGGAAGGATAAACTGAAGGCCACACTCTTTTTGCCGGCTTCGATCTGCGCACCCTTATATACGTCGAACAGCGTGACCGATTCGAGCAAGCGGCCGCCCGCACGGCGAATGATATCCGCGATCTCGCCCACGGGGAGATCTTCGTCGCAAAGCAGGGCCAGGTCGCGTTCCACCGCGGGGAAGCGGGGGAGCGGCTGATAGCGCACCAGCGGCTTTTCGGCGGCAAACAGAAGCGGCAATTCGAGTTGTGCGACGTATACGCGCACACCGAAACCGTATTTTTCCGCCACGTCGGGATGCACTTCGCCGAATACGCCGATGGCTTCGTCGCCGAGCCACACCGCCGCCTGGCGACCGGGATGCAGGAACGGTTCGCCCGACGCGGTGAAGCGTGCACGGGTGCCGCGGCAAAGCAGTTCTACCGCACCCTTCATGGTGAAGAAATCCTCACCCTCGCCGTAGAAGCCGAGGCACAGTGCAGGACGCTCTTCGGGTTGCAAAGTCGCGTCTTCGTTCGGAATAAACAGACGACCCGTTTCGAAAAGACGTGCAGCCGTATTTTTGCGGTTGTAGTTGGTGGCAAGCACCGTCAGCATCGAGGTGAACAGTTGCGTACGCATGACACCGAATTCTTCACTCAAGGGGTTGCGCAACGCCACCACGTCGCGACGAATATCGTCTTCGGGGAGAAGCAGAGTGTCTGCCGCCTTGCGGTTAATGAAGGAATAGGTGGTGATCTCACGCGCGCCCTGACCGATCAAAAGCGTCTTCAGACGGTCGGTCTTGCGGCGTTCGTCGGTCAACGTGCCGCGTAGTACCGCCCCTTTCATCGGTGTGCCGATAATGTGGTCGTAACCGTAAATGCGCATCACTTCTTCCGCAATATCCGCACGGCCTTCGATGTCGTCGCGAATGGAGGGGATACGGCAGGTGAGTACACCGCCTTCTTCGGTGGTGGGCAGTGCCAGGCGGTTTAAGATATCCACCATCGTGGCGGTCGGAATAGAGACACCGAGCAACGCTTCGATATCCGCGGCTTTCACGGTCAGCACGCGCTCTTCGGGCAGACCGTTGTTCAAGTCGACGGTACCGTCGATGATGTCGCCCGCATCCAGCTCGTCAATGAGTTGTAATGCGCGTTCCATCGCATACGCTGTGTTGTGGATGTCCACGCCCTTTTCAAAGCGACCGCTCGATTCGGTGTGGATACCCAGCGCACGACCGGTACGGCGCACACTGTCGCGGCGGAATTTCGCCGCTTCGAAGAAGAGAGCCTTGGTATCGTCTTCGATCTCACTTTCCTGACCGCCCATGATACCCGCAATGCAGGAGGGAGATTCCGCATCGCAAATGACCAGCATATCGTCGGTCAAGTTGTGTTCCTTGCCGTCGAGCGTGGTGATCTGCTCACCCGTCGCGGCACGGCGCACGATAATTTCGGCACCCTTCACGTCCTGAAGGTCAAACGCGTGCATCGGCTGACCCGTTTCAAGCATCACGAAGTTGGTGATGTCCACGATATTGTTGATGGGGCGCATACCCGCCGATTTCAGACACTGTTGCATCCAATCGGGGGAAGGGGCGACCCGCAGGTTGGTCACCACACGGCCGAGGTAACGCGGGCAGAGATCGAAATCTTTCACCGACACGGCAATGTGATCGTGAATACTGCCGCCCACCGTCTTGTAGGACGGCACGGGGCGCTTCAACTCTTTGTTCAGCACCACCGCCACTTCGCGGGCAAGACCCAACACGCTCTGGCAATCGGGGCGGTTGGCAAGCACCGAAAAGTCGATGATGACGTCGTTCAAATGCAAGATCTCACGCATATCGGTGCCGGGTGCGGCGTCCTCTTTCAAAATGAGAATGCCGTTCACTTCCGCACCGGGGTAGTCGCTCTCTTTCAGACACAGTTCCTCACCCGAACACAGCATACCGTTCGAGGGCACACCGCGCAGTTTGCCTTTTTTGATATGCACGCCGCAGGGAAGATCCGAATCGTGCAGGGCGGCGGGTACCAGCGCGCCTTCAAACACGTTTTGTGCGCCCGTCACGATCTGTACCAATTCGTCCGCACCCACGTCCATCTGACAGATTTGCAGATGGTCGGAATCGGGGTGCTTTTCCAATTTTACCAAACGGGCGGCAACCACGTTGCGCATGGTATCCGCAAGGTCTTCCACACCGTCCACTTCAAAGCCCGCCATGGTCATACGGCGGCAAAGTTCTTCCGTCGAAACGTCAATATCCACGTAACGCTTCAGCCAATTCAACGATACTTTCACGGTAAAAACACTCCTTTCCCTTAAAACTGGTTCAAGAACCGCAGGTCGTTTTCGAACAGCAGACGAATGTCGCTGATCTTATGACGGGTGGTGGTCAAACGGTCGAGACCGATACCGAAGGCAAAGCCCGAATATTCTTCGGGATCGATGCCGCAACCCGCAAGCACGCGGGGATGCACCATACCGGCACCGAGAATCTCGATCCAGCCGCTGCCCTTACACACGCGGCAACCCTTGCCGCCGCATTCGGGACAGGAGACGTCCACTTCCACACTGGGTTCGGTGAAGGGGAAGAAGGAGGGACGGAAACGCACTTCGGTGCCCTCGCCGTACATCTCGTGTGCAAACTGTTCCAGCACGCCTTTGAGGTCGCACAGGGTGATGCCTTTGTCCACCACCAAGCCTTCCACCTGGTGGAACACGGGGGAGTGGGTCGCATCCACTTCGTCCGCACGGTACACACGACCGGGGCAGAGAATGCGAATGGGAGGCTTGCGGTCCTCCATCGTGCGGATCTGCGCCGCCGAGGTCTGGGTACGCAGAAGCAGGTTGTCGGTGAGATAGAAGGTGTCCTGCATATCGCGGGCGGGGTGATCCGCCGGCACGTTCAATGCTTCAAAGTTGTAATGATCGGTCTCCACCTCGGGGCCGTCTACCACGTCGAACCCCATCGAACGGAAAATGTCGATAAGATCGTTCAACACCGCGTTCAGCGGGTGCAGACCGCCCACGGGCGCCGCTTTGCCCGGCATGGTCACATCCAGTCGCTCGTCCAGCAGTTGCTGCGCACGGGCGGCGGCGAGAATCTCTGTTTCGCGGGCGGCCAGCGATTCTTCCACTTTTGCTTTGGTGGCGTTGATGGCTTGACCCATCGCGGGGCGCTCTTCGGGCGAGAGCCCGCCCAGCCCGCGAAGCAGTTCGGAGAACACGCTTTTTTTGCCGAGATATTTTACACGGAACTCTTCCAGTTCCCGTGCATTGCCGATCGCCGCGAGTGCGGCCGTTGCCTCGGCGTGTAAGGCTTGCAGTTTGTCTTTCATTTCGTCGTTCCTTTCTTGTGGTGCGGAAAATAAAAAAGACCCCGTCCCTCCATGGGACGAAGCCGAAACTCCGCGGTACCACCCTTGGTTTTTGCCTGAAGCAAACACTCCATCGGCCGTTAACGGTGCCTGCCGTTGCCGCCTACTCGTCGTTTCAGCAGCACCGCTCCGAAGTGAACTTCGGCACACACACGAACCTTAAGACGCTTTCAGCCGCGGCGTCTCTCTCTGAAAAGGGGTGTTGTGAGCGTACTCTCTTCATCACAGCGTTTCATATAC
Source organism: Acutalibacteraceae bacterium (assembly GCA_045591985.1). Taxonomy (GTDB): domain Bacteria; phylum Bacillota; class Clostridia; order Oscillospirales; family Acutalibacteraceae; genus SIG588. Next base: position 7,718 of record JAZNTV010000082.1, on the reverse strand, counting down.
CTTGTTACTATACCACATATATCTGCCGAATGCAAGCACAATTTCACATATTGGCTTGAATTTTTGCATAATGGTATTTTTTACGGTGCGTATGCTTGTTTTTCGCTTAGCGGTGTGATATATGACTGTTATATAACTATGTAATTTTTGATACTTCTTGACAGTAGGGTTGGCTGTTGCTATTATAAAAAACAAAGAGAGGTGCTCTGAATGAAAGAACTTCATTTGATCCCGCAACCGAAATCCGTTGTGATGGGGAAGGGTACATACACGCCCGATTGTCACGGGTATATCTCGCTCGATTCCCGCGAGCTGTATGACGGCATAGCCATCGCCCGTGCGGTGTATTTTGCCGATTGTGAGCTGTTGATCGGGCAGTATACCGCCGCTCCGACCGTGCGGTTTTCGTATCAAGAAGGGCTGCATGCGGAAGGGTATATCCTCACTGTAGACGAAGAGGGAATCGCCGTTCGCTATGCCACACCGCAGGGTGCGTTTTATGCGTTTATGACCTTGAATCAGTTGATGGATTGTGCCGAGAACGGGGCGATCCCCTGCTGTGTGGTGGAGGACGAGCCGGCTCTCGCGGTGCGCGGGTATATGCTGGATATCTCCCGCAACAAGGTACCGAAGACGGAGGAGATTTTCCGCTTGATCGATAAACTGGCGGCACTGAAGATCAACCACATGGAAATGTATATGGAATGGGTGCCGTTCAAGTACCCGTCCTTCCCGCAGATGTGGGAAGGGCGCGATCTGATGTGCGGCGAGGATATTCTGGCGATCGACCGCTACTGCCGTGAGCGTTTCATCGAGTTGGTGCCCAATCAAAACAACTTCGGCCATATGGATGCGTGGCTCAAAAAGGAGTTTAACCATCTGGCGGAATGTCCCGACGGTTTCCCGCTCGGAAACGGCAGGTCACAGCCGCGCTGTCTCGACCCGCAAGACCCCGGCAGTCTGGAACTTATCACCCGTATGGCGGACGATCTTCTTCCGTATTTTTCGTCGGATAAATACAACATCTGCTGTGACGAGACCCTCGAACTCGGTATGGGTAAAAACCGCGAAGCGGTGGAGAAATACGGGCTGGGACGCGTATACACCGACTTCTTGAAAAAGGTGATTGCGATCGCGCAAGAGCGTGGTAAAACACCGCTGTTCTGGGACGATGTGATCCGTGATTTTCCCGAAATGCTTTCGGAATTGCCGAAGGATGCGGTGGTGTTGGAATGGGGCTACGGACCCGAAAGTCCCGACGAAAAGAACTGTAAACTGTTGCACGATCTTGGCCTGCGGTTTTATCTCTGCCCCGGTATTAACGGGTGGAATTCCTTCCTCAGCAAAGCCGACCACATGGTGGGGAATATCAAAACGGCCGGTTTGCGTGCCTTGCAATACGGCGCGGAAGGCGTGCTGAATACCGACTGGGGCGACGGCGGCCACCTTAATTTTATCAGCACGAGTTACGTCGGTATCGCGTGGGGCGCGGCAATGTCGTGGCGTCCGCTGGAAAACGAGCGTATCGATATGCACGCCGCGATCGACGCCCATATGTATCGCGACCGCGCAGGCAAAGCCACCGAATTTACGCTGAAAGCGGGACACTTCTTTCTGCTTGAGGGGGAACAGCCGCAGGATAACACCACCTTGACCCACCGCTTTATGATGACGGGTCTGAAATGGCGGCATCTTTGCAAAGGGCTTACGCGTAAAGCGTTCGACGATATGACGGCGTATTTTGATTCTCTGCGTCCGTTGGTGGAACAGATGGACTTCATCACCGCCGAAGGCGACCTCATCAAACGGGAATTCACCCTCTCACTCGACGCGTGCATCTTGCTTCAAAACGTGGGACGTTTCTACGTCGGGTTGCACACCGAGGATGCCGCTTTGCGTTTGGAAGCACTCGCCGCACTGAAAGCGGGTATTCCCGCCATCGTGGAACGCACCGAGGAACTGTGGCTTATCCGCAACCGCCGCTCGTATCTCGCGGAATCGGTCGCACCGTGGAAGAATCTGCTTGCGGACGTCGAAAAGGAATTGGCAAAGGTGTGATATTCCACTTGACGAACCCTTTGAAAAGGTGTAGAATAGATTTGCCGAAAGGTAAATATACTGTAAACGGAGAACCGTGTTATGTGCGAATTTGAAGAAGTGGAGTTGACCGACGAGGAATACGGCCCCGATCTGGTCACGGTGGAAGATGAAGACGGTGTGACCCACACCTTTGAAAAGTTGGATGCGATCGAAACGGAAAGAGGACGCTTCGTGGCGTTGTTGCCGTTTTATGAAGATCCCTCCGAAATGTTGCAGGATGACGGGGAACTGATCATTCTGGAAGTGCAGGAGGACGGCGACGGCAATATGCTCATTCCGATCGAAGACGACGATCTGTTCGATGAGATCGCGGATATTTTTGAAGAGCGTCTGTCGGAATATTACGAGATCGACTCGCAATAAGCGAGACCTCCTGCCCGATGCGCGGACCGGTGTCTATTGACCCTACTACATTTGGATAACGGGAGCTTTTGCTCCGCGGTCGGATTGCAGACCTCCCGACTACGGTCGGACGAAGGGAGCGTGAACACCGTGGGCGGCAACCCACCTGCGAACGTTAGTAGCAGGCCAACCACGACACCATTACGGTCGGGCGGGGATAATTTAAAAAATGAAAGGAGAAGATTTTCTTTGTGAGAATCTTCTCCTTTATCTATTCTCGTTTTAACGGGGTGAGGATATGCAAATTTTGAACGCTGTGCGGTTACGCGAAAAGGTGACACGCCGTGTGACGGCAGACAGAGAAAGCGGTTTGGTGGATAACGTGGCGCTTGCCGTGTGGCAGGACGGGCACGAGGTGTTGACCGCATCCTTCGGCAACGCCGACGAGCGCACCGTCTATAATCTGGCGTCTATGACCAAACCCATAACGGCGGTGGCGGTGCTGATTGCCGCCGAACAGGGATTGCTTTCGCTGGACGACCCGATCGAAAAGTATTACCCCGCATTTGCCGATCGCGTGGTGGCGTTGCGAAACGAGGGGGGAGAGGTCGTCGGTTATGAACCCGCTCGCCAAAAGATCACGCCGCGTCTGTTGCTGGCGCACGCGGCAGGGTATCCGTTTTGCGAACGGTTGAACACGATGAGCGAGGAAGAATGCCGTACCCTTGAAAATTCCATTGCCGTGTGTGCTGCGATGCCGCTGGCATTTCAACCGGGCGAAGGGCACGGCTACAGCGCTACCGTCGCATGGGACGTACTTCTCGGCATTATCGAGCGGGTGACAGGGGAGGACTATCAAGCCTTTATTACCCGCACGATCTTTGAACCTTGCGCTATGGCGGATACCGCGTATTCGATGACCGACGACCGTTGGGCACGTATGGTATCGATGCACAATTGCGTGGACGGTAAGAGCGTATCCGTGCCAATCAAACGTGGGTGGTACAATCAGTATCCCTCCACCCATTATCTCGGCTGTGCGGGGTTGTTTTCCACCTTGTCGGACTATACGAAGTTCGCTTTGATGCTCCAAAACGGGGGTACGTATAACGGACGGCGGGTGTTGAGTGAAGCATCGATACGTGAAATGGCCACACCGCAACTTGCGCTTGATGTCAATCCCGGCGCGGAGCCGTGGGGACTCGGCGTGCGTGTGATACGCGGCGAGGAATACGGTCTGTTGCCAGCAGGCACTTTTGGTTGGAGCGGGGCATACGGTACCCATTTTTGGGTGGATCCCGTCAACCGTATTACGGCGGTATACATGAAAAATTCCGTGTGCGGCGGTAGTGCAAACGCACATACGGCAAGACATTTTGAAGAAGACGTACATACGTCGTTGCAATAAGGGGCGGTAACGATGCAATATTTGGATGAAAAACGGTTGCGTGAAAACGTGGTGCACCGTGTAACGGCGGACATCGAAAACGGCTGGGTGGATAATGTGGCGCTTGCCGTGTGGCAGGACGGGCGTGAGGTGCTGAAGGCGTCGTTCGGCAACGCCGATGAGCGAACGATCTACCGCATGGCCTCCATGACCAAACCGATCAGTACGGTGGCAACGCTGATATTGGTGGAACGCGGCCTGCTTCGTCTTGACGATTTAGTGGAGGACTACTTGCCGGAGTTTGCCGACCGCGCGGTGGTTGTGAAGAACGAAAACGGGGATATCGTCGGGACCGAGGCGGCGCGTACCAAACTGACGATACGGCATTTGTTGTGTCACACCTCGGGGCATTGGTATGGGGATGCATTGGCACAATATCCCGCAGCGATGACCGACGAGGATCGCCGTACGCTGGAGAATTCCGTGGCCATGTATGCCACTTTTCCGTTGGCGTTTCATCCGACCGAGCGGGAAGCGTACAGCGGTACGATCGCATGGGATATTCTGGTAACCATCCTTCAAAAGGTGACGGGGGAGGATTATCTGTCTTTTCTGACAAGGGAGATCTTGGAACCGTGTGAGATGGTGGATACCACCTTTGTTCCTTCGGAGACGCAGTGGAACCGTATTGTGCCGATGCACAACCGTATCGACGGTAAAAGCGTAGAGTGGCCCCGTCCGGCAGGCTGTGTTTTTGAAAACGTTCCGTGCACCCATTATCTGGGCGGCGCGGGGTTGATCTCTACCTTGTCCGATTATATGAAATTTGCGCTGATGCTTCAAAACGGCGGTGTGTACGGCGGACGGCGTATCCTCGGCGAAGCATCGGTGCGGGAGATGGCAACGCCGCAACTCTCGCTTGCGGCCAATCCCGGCTCGCAGCCGTGGGGACTTGGTGTGCGCGTGATTCGCGGCGAAGCCTACGGCAGACTCCCCGAAGGCGCGTTCGGTTGGAGCGGCGCGTACGGTACGCATTTTTGGGTGGATCCCGAAAACCGCATCACAGCGGTCTATATGAAGAATTCCGTATTTGACGGTGGCTCTGGTGCTCTTACCTCTGCCCACTTTGAAGAAGACGTACATAGTGCGTTGGTATGAAGATCGGTATTTCGTCTTTAGCAGTAATAAAAGACATCGCTTGGCGGTGTCTTTTATTATTTTGTGAATTTTTGCGGGAACGCTTGACACATGCACAACATCTGTATATAATGAATATATACAGTATAAACAGGGGTGATGACGTGAACGTACTGATCGACAATAAAAGCGGTGCGCCGATCTACGATCAGATCTATTCGCAGATCAAAAGCCAAATCATCAGCGGAGCAATGAAGGAGGACGAAATGCTGCCGTCTATCCGTGGGTTGGCAAAGGATCTCCGTATCAGTTTTATCACGACCAAACGTGCCTATGAAGAGCTTGAAAAGGATGGCTTTATCTATACGCTTCCCGGCAAAGGTTGTTACGTTGCCCCGAAGAATGTGGAACTTCTGCGGGAAGAGAATTTGAAAAAGATCGAAGCACATATCGACGAGATCGTTCGGCTTGCCGCTACGTGTAACGTAAGTAAACAGGATATTATCGAAATGGTGAATTTCAGTCTGGAGGAACAAGGATGAATGCCCTTGAAATTAAAGATTTAACGAAATCCTACCCTGGTTTTACACTGGACAAGGTGAATCTTACGCTACCGAGCGGATGCATTATGGGGTTGATCGGAGAAAACGGTGCCGGCAAAAGCACGACCGTTAAGTTGATTCTCGATATGCTCCGCAAGGACAGCGGCACGATTCGTATTCTCGGAAAGGACAACACGGAGAATATCGAACTCATAAAAGAGGAGATCGGTGTCGTGCTGGACGAGGTGGGTATCCCGGAATGCCTTACGGTAAAGCAGGTGGGAAAGGTGATGAAAAACACCTTCCGCCATTGGGATGATGCAGAATACGCTCGTTTGGTGCAACAACTTACTCTGCCGGATAAAAAGCCGTTCAAAGAGTTCTCCCGCGGTATGAAGATGAAACTGGGCATCGCCATAGCGTTGTCACACAACGCCAAACTGCTCATTTTGGATGAAGCGACATCCGGACTCGATCCCGTAGTTCGTGACGAAGTCGTGGAGATGCTCCACGATTTCACAAGAGACGAAAGCCATGCGGTTCTCATTTCTTCGCATATTGTCAGCGACCTTGAAAAGTTGTGCGATTATATTGCGTTCATCCATAAAGGGAAACTTCTGCTCTGCGAAGAAAAAGATCAATTGCTTTCGGAATACGGACTTGTTCACTGTACGGCAGAAGACCTGTGCGGGATCCCTGCCGAGGCGATCAAATATAAGAAGGAAAATCCTTACGGTGTGGAATTGATGGTACAGCGAAACGCTGTTCCTTCGGGGGTGACTGTCAGTCCCGTCCGTATTGAAGAACTGTTTGTATTTATGGTAAAGGAGGCGCGGTAAATGAAGGGACTTCTCTTGAAAGATTGGTATATGGTGAAGACGTATTGTCGAGCGTATCTGCTGATTACCGTTGTTTTCATTGCATTCTCGTTTTTCGGCGAAAATAATATGTTTTTTGTATTTTATCCTTGTTTGCTTTGCGGGATGGTTCCCGTTAACCTTCTTGCATACGACGAACGTAGCCGATGGATGCAATACAGCGGTACGTTGCCGTACACCAAAGCACAGATCGTTTCCGGTAAATATCTGATCGGTTTGTTTGTCCAACTTGCCGTACTGCTGACGACCGGTATCGGGCAAGCGGTAAAAATGTCGGTTGCAGGCGGGTTCGTGTTCGGGGACTTTGCCGTTCTTATGTTGCTGATGCTGATCGTATCTACACTTTCTTCTTCTATTTGTCTTCCGTTTGTTTTCAAACTCGGAGTGGAAAAAGGGAGAGCGGCTTATTATGTTATGATCGGATTTGTGTGCGGTGCCAGTGCTTTGGCATCCGGTATAGTCCGGGGACAACGTATGTACGATATACGGCCCAACGTCATTCTGGCGTTGATTGCTGTCGGTGGGATCGGTATATATATCCTTTCGTGGTATTTGTCGGTTGTCTTCTTTAAGAAAAGAGAAATTCAATGAGTCTGTAGACCCAAACCGTAAACAAAGGGGATAGGAAAAGCAAAAGGGGCGTGACGAAAGTCACGCCCCTTAAGGTTTATGAGATTAGCCGAAGAACTTGATGGTGTAGATCTTCTTGCCGGTGATCTCGAATTCGACGGTGCCGTCTTCTGCCATCGGCAGGTCGGCGATCTCCTTCTCTTCGAGAGAGACGTACTTCACAGCCGACCACTTCTTGCCGGAGTAGGCGGGCAGTTCCATCTCTGCCATCTGACGCTCAACCGGAGACTGTGCCGTCTCGATCGGCGCGATACCGCCGTTCAGACGGATGGTGGTCTTGACCGGCTTGTCAGAGGGGTTGAACAGACGGACAACATAGCCGTCGCCGTCTTCGGCACGCTTCACGGCGCTGACGTTCAAACGCTCGGTGCCCAGTTCCAGGAAGGAGTGGGTCTCGGCGTTCTTGCCGTGCGCGGTGGGCGCGATCTGGCACATGATGAAGTCGAGGTTGAACTGTTCGGAAGCGCCCCAAACGTTGCCTTCTTCCCAGTCGCCCTTATGCGGCAGGAACGCATAGTGGAACTCGTTCTTGCCGAGGCACTGCGAACCCTTTTCCCAGGTGTAATCCTGCATATCGGAGGTGATGCAGATACGCAGCGGGAACGCACGCAACAGCGTGAGATACACGGTACCGTCCTCGGCGTCGGACGCTTCATACGCGTTCAGACCCTCGTTCAAGAGCGCCGCGCCGATCTTGCCGTC
>JAZNTV010000081.1:0-26702 GCA_045591985.1 Acutalibacteraceae bacterium | reverse complement strand
GGTAACGGCGTTATCGATGCGATAATAACCGGGTTTCAGATACACCGTGCCGCCCGTCTCCGCTTGTGCTTGAAGCAGCGCGTTCAACGCGACGGATACGTCGGTTTCGCCCGTGTTGTCGAGATCCGCCACCGTGACCGCATTCGACGCAGGACGGTGATGCTGATAGAGCCCTTCCTCGCGGGAGATAACGGGCATATCTTCGGTCATGGGATTTTCGTCCTCTTGCACAAACAGACAGTACGCTTTGTTGTTTACCGTAACGGCATCGCCCCACGAATCGGTTGCCGCCGCCATCACCGCTGCCTGCGTCCCCTGTAACAAAGTCACCTGCGGTGCTGCCGTCTGGAATCGGGTATCCAACACCGTGAGCCAGCCGCCCTCGGTGGTGACCGTGCCGCGGCGAATAAGGGTGGAGAGCAACGACAGTTTCGCCTGCGCCCCCTTCACCGTTACCGCCGCATTGCCGGAAATATCGCCGTCAAAAACGAACAGACGTCCGTTGCCGCCGAAGAACACGCCGTATTCGCAATCCTTCACCGTTAAGCCGTTCAGCACCATACCCGCACCGCCGGTACCGTCGACCTGCAACGCGGTGTAACAGTTCTTCAGCGTAATATCGTAACACTGACCGTTGGGATACCAATCGCCGCCGCCGGATTGCGCAAAATGGATACCCACCGAATAACCATCTATGGTGGTGTAGGTCGTCCACGACCAGTCCATGCGGCGAATGACCATTCCCGTTGCACCGTAATACAGTTGCTCACGCAAGGCCGCCTCCGCTTCCGGCGAGGACGGTGCCCCCGCGAGACCCGAATACACCCAGTAGCGGGGCGAGAAATTGACATTCTCCATTCCGTAAGAGTCGGAGATCATGTCCAGATCCATACCTACCATCAGCGGCGTGCCGTAGACATTTTCTATATCGGGGCAACTGCCGCCGCGATCGGTGATCCCCTTGTAGGAGTTGACCAACGTAATATCTTTCAGATGGGTGGTCGATCCCATCGAAATCGTATAGGGGTAGTTTATGGGATCCTGCGGTTGCTGGTTGGGATACCAAAACGCAAGGCTGCGCATATACGAATTGTCGGACATGGTGATAAACGGCATACCGTTCGGACGGTTTTCGCCCGCGTACACCGCAAGCACCGTGCCCTGCACCGTAATGCTCTCATCGGGATTTTGCCAATCGCCCTGCAGGGTCACGCCCGACGGCAGCAGGATATCGCCGTAACACGGATAGATGCCCGCCGGGATATACAGCATACCGCCGCCCTGCTTTGCCAGACCGTACGCCAAACTCTGAATAACGGGAGTCCAGTCCGTCACCGACAGTAAGTCGTGCTGTTTGGCGTATTCGCGCAGATTGTATCCTGCGACCACCGCCGTATCGGTGGTGTAGCCATCCCAGATCGACTGCGCCTCAAACACGGGCGGATCGGCCGTAAAGGTGCCGTTGCCGATCTCGGGCGCCTCCGCTTCGCTCAGCGGTGCCGCCAGATCCACCAGACGCAGGTTGCAAACCCGCATTTCGAGGCGCTCGTCGGGGTGGTTTTGAGCAACCGACAGATACATACGGAAAAAGTTGAAAGAAGCGGGGTTGAAATCGCCGCCCGTTTTGCCGGTAAACCATGCAAGATCAAAAAACACCCGCACCCACTGCCCGTTCTTCCCTTTCAGACGGGAGGGCGCCATACACAGTTCCTGCACGTCACACGTACCGCCCGACGAAATCTCGATCTGACCGCCGAGCTGTCCGTTTTCCAACATCTTGACGGCATTTTCGCCGCCTTCGATGTAGTAATCCAGCTGCAAAGCGAGTTTGCCCGCTTCGATCGCACCCGTCTTCGGATAACCGTATTTCGTGAGGTCGATCGCCTCAAATTCCACGCCGGAAGAATACACCTCACCCGACGCAAACGTCATCGACGAACCGCTGTACGCGATCTCCGCGATCGGCGCATAAGCGGGGGCGTCGTAACGAACGCTCTGCGGCGGTTTTTGATCGGCGGGCGTACCGTCACCGAGAGCCGGTGCGGTATCCAGCGGTTTCGTGAGATCCACCACCTGCACGTTGGCAAATTTCACATACGCATACTCACTCGCATAGGCGGCAAGGTTGCCGATGTAGATACGCATATAGTTGAAATTGGTCGGGTCGAACGCGCCGCCCGTCGTACCGCTGATGCGGGATAAGTCGATGGTGATACGGTTCCAGGCATTCGCCGTCCACTTGATCACATTTGAAGGCGCAGACAACTCGTTTTTGTCACAGGTCCCCGACGAGGAGATCTCTAACTGACCGCTCACACCGTGCGTTTCCATCGCCTTGACCACCGCATCGGTGCCCGAAATGCAGACGTCCATCTGCAACGCCAGTTTGCCCGATGGGATCACGCCGCTTGCGGGGTAACCGAAGGCCGTAAGGTCGATCGGTGTTTCAAACGCGGTACCGTAGGAAAATATCTCGTTATTGGCATCTACCGAGCGGACACCGTTATAGGCAAACGGCACCTCTGCGCACGGTTCATACGCCCCGCTCGTCGCCCACGACACCGTAGCGGCAAAAGGCACCAACAGTGCCGCGCACAACAAAACACAAAGTATCCGTTTCATAGTTGTTTGCTCCTTCTTTTTTAAACTCGTTTACGTTTCGGGAAAGAACGTGCGCTCAAGCGTCAAGCACACCGTATGATAAACAGGCAGGTGCAACTCCTGTACCTTATACGTCTCGATTTCGGGCACCCTCACCGTTACATCGGCCAGTGCCGAAAGTTTGCTCTCCTTGGCGCCTGTCAGCGCCACCACTTTCATGCCCTTGGCACGTGCAACCTTTGCGGCCAACACCGCGTTGCGAGAGTTGCCCGAGGTGGAAAGACACCACAGCACGTCTTCCGGTTTGCCGTAAGCGTAGGTGAGTTGGGCATACATCGTATCCGCCGCCACGTCGTTGACAAAGGCGGTAGATACCCCGATCTGACTGGGGAGCGAAATGGCGGGAAGCCCCTGCTGCAGGTGTTCCGTAATGTACCCCCCTTCCTCGTCGTCGGCCAACGCTTCCACAAGCGATGCGTCGGGACGGCGCGGGAGCACAAAACTTTTCATCAATTCGCCCACAATGTGTTCACAGTCGGAGGCGCTGCCGCCGTTACCGCACACCAAGAGTTTGCCGCCCGCGCGGAAACTCTCGGTCAAAACAGCAATCAAACCTTCGATATCCTCACGGCACACCGCCAGCGCGGGATACCGTGTAATCAGTTCTTTCATTTTACACACTCCTTTTTTGCATATGCCGCGCAGGAAAGGGCGGCGTAATCGCCGATACTGTTGCCCAGCGCGGCGGGTACCACACGACACGCTGTACGGGTGTGATAGAGCGCCTCCCGTTCGATCGCCTGTTCCATTGCTGCGCGGAGCAGATTCTCACTGCGGGCAAACACGCTGCCGATCACAATGCATTCGGGATTCAAAATATCCATCAGCACAGCAAGCCCTGCACCGAGTTTTTCGGCACACAGTGCGTATACGCGACGGGCGTCGTCGTTCCCCGCATCTGCCGCTTCCGCAATGCTTTTGGCGGTGACAGCGGGCAGATCGGCCATCGTCCGGCAATAGGACACCGACCGACCGCACTGCAATTCCTCTTGTGCCAGCATACGCCCGAGCGCCGCCAGACCGTTGCCCGAACAAAAGCCTTCGAACGAACCGCTTTTGCCGTATCCCACAGGCCCCCATTCGCTCATGCGCATGTGGCCGACTTCCCCGGCCATGCCGGTGGTGCCGTCATAAAGTTTACCGTTGAGAATCAGACCCGCACCCATGCCGCTGCCAAAGGTCAGAAACACCATGTTTTCGGTACCGCGCCCGGCACCGTACCGCCATTCGGCCAGCGCGCAGGCGTTGGCATCGTTTTGTAAAAACACCGCCTCGCTGCCGAGCTGTTCTCGCACAATATCCACCGCCGGCACGTCATCCCAACCGGGAAGGTTCGGGGGCGAGAGTATGTAGCCGGTGCGGCTGTTGAGCGGACCGCCGCAGGAAATGCCCACCGCCGAGAAATCGTCGGTCATTTCCCGCGCCATATCACACAACTGTTTCAATATGTCCTCGGGAGTGCGGTTATGGTCGGTCGGTATTTCGCGACGGGATTCGATATGCAACCCGTCCGCCGTCTCCCATCCCACCGACACCGCACATTTGGTGCCACCGATATCCAGACCAATCATCTTACTTCCCCCATTCCATAAAGTCGGTTTCGGTCGCCTTACCGTCCTTCACAAGCAACGTCTTCACGGCGTGATGCGGCACGGCAATTTCAAAGGTATCGTCAAACAAGCGCACCTTAATCACCGTGTTGCGTCCTTCTACTTCGTTCAAACGCAAAACGACCCCCTCGCCGTCTTCGGCGGGCTTTACAGCGGTCACGATCACGTTTTCCTTCGACAATTCGATTCCGCCGAAGGTCGTGGGCAGCGCGCCCTTATGGAAGGTATCGATCACCGCCGTGAGCGGCTGACACAGTTCGTCCGTGCGACGAGCGGCATCTGCTTCGGTCGCAAAGGGGAACAACAGATAGGTGAATCGCTGATCGCCCATATCCATATGTTCGCAAAAATCATCACGCTTGCCGAAGTGATCGGCAAACAATGCACTGCGCAACGCGGTCAGTTGCATTTCGTTCCCGCGCACCGAGAAACTGTACTTCGAATCGGTGGTGAGCGCCATGTCGCCGACACGGAACCAACCCGTGCACGCATGTTCCGCCCCATCGTTCGAACGTGCAATGCTGCCAAAGGGAATCTGACAACGGGCTTCCGCCGTCCCCGCCGCCGTGTAACCGAATTTCAATACACGGAAGGGCTCGCGGTAGTCCGCCTTCACCTTCACCTGCACCGTATCGTCATCGGCGAACAGGGTGTAGTCGCGAATCAGCGTGGAATTGCCGAACGTCTGAGTCACGCGGAAGGTGGCACGCAAGGGGCCTTGCTCGGTGCATTTCACCGTGCCCGTAACCTCGCAGGGCAGCTCGGTCTCGTACATATTCATACCGTGTGCCCAGGTGTCGTAGGGCGCGTCGTCAAACAAGTGCGTCTTGGATGCCGTGATCACCGCGCGGTTGTTTTTGAGGTCGAACAGTTCGGCCAGTTCGCCCGTTTTCGGATCGAAGGCCACACGGACCACACCGTTATCCATCCCGTGTTCGGTAACGGTGAAGGGGTTCTCATAGGTATGCGTATCGCATTCCATACGCATACGGTACATCCGCCAGCCGAGAGCAGGGACTTCCGCATGGAAGATCACACCCATACGGCCGGTATCTTCTTGTCCGTTGCTCTTGGAGTCGCGCACTTTTTGAATGGGCAGAACGTTGCCGTTTTCGTCGGTTACCTCCTGCGGGAGCTTGCGCAGATGGATCGGCATCTTCACGGCGTGGGCGTGGGGGTTGAACACCACGATGGGGGTGCCGATCTTTTCGGCTTCCACCCACGAAAGTGCCCCCTGATACGGGAAGTCGCCCGTGGTGTCGATGTTCCACGAGATCTGCTGGGCGGCGAAGTTCGCCTGCCGTGCGGCAACCGCCATCGTCTCGCCGTAGAAAACGGCGGCATCGTCGTACGCTTCTTTAATGGAACAACCGCCCAAAATGTCGTGGAACTGGTTGAACAGCACGTTTTTCCACGCACGGTCCATCTCGTCGGCGGGATACGCCGTGCCGATGACTTCGCGGGAAAGCACCGACAGTTTTTCTGCCTGAAGCAACGCGTTTTCGCACGCGCGGTTGCTCTTTTTCACGTCGCCGCACGCGGCGTAACAACCCTTCGCATGGAACTGCAGATCCTCCTCAACGAGCGGCATGGCGCGGTCGCGGTTTTCCGCGAAAAAGCGATCGGGATCGGAGTAGACGAAGTTTTCACCCAAATGCTCGTGCATCGCGTTCAAAAGATCGATGGTCACACCGCCGCCGTGGTTGCCCACGCCGTAAAACGCCATGCCGTCCCCCGTGCAGTTTTCCTCCACACGACGGAACACTTCGATAGGATCTTCCTCGAAATTGCCCGCGCTGCCGATGTTGTAATAGTATTTGATGCGCCACGCGGTGACCTCACTGCCGTCCGCCGAACGCCAGCGGAACAGATCGTCGGGCAAGGTCTTTTCGTTCGGCATCGGACGCATAAAGACGTAATTTTTAAGACCGCCGTGTTGCAGGATCATCGGCAGGTTACCGTTGTGACCGAACGAGTCCACGTTGTAGCCCGTTTCGGCGGTCTTGCCGAATTTTTCTTTGAAATAGCGTTGCGTCAGCAGCGCGTGGCGGGCAAAGGACTCGCCGGTGGGCAGATTGCAATCGGGTTGCAACCACCAACCGCCGACCAGACACCAACGCCCCTCGGCCACGCGAGCACGAATTTCTTCAAACATTGCGGGATCACTCTGTTCGATCCACGCATAATACGAGCCGCACGCAGCGGTAAATACGAAATCGGGGAAATCCTTCATTCTGTCCAACGCGGCACGATATGTCGCTTTGATCTCCGCAAAGCCTTCCTGCCATTGCCACAGCCAAATAGGATCCAAATGAGAATTGCCGATCAGATGTATTTTTTTCAAAACGAACACCACCTTGTATATTATTATTGCATATTTCATACAGAATTTGCTATAGGAATCTTTTGGGAATAGGTTGCGTTTTGTTCGCTTCCCTCATTGTCAAGTCGCCTATCTTCCTTCCGAAAACCGTTTTTTCGGACTTGCGCTATCCGTTTTTAAAACTCCCACACCATGCCGTCGTATGACGTTACGAACCCTCTTTCCTCGGCAAACGGCGCAAAATCGTCGTAAGCGGACAGGTCCCCGTTGTGGGAAAAATGGTTCAGGGCGAAAGCGGTGTTGTTGTCCGCCAACCCTTCTTGTATCAAACGATCGCGACACTCTTCATTGATGGTAATACACATATGCGCACCGCGGTAGATTTCGGTCTTTGCGCCTTCGGTACAGTCCATCGACACCGCATTCAAATACGGCTTTTTTGTGCGCAGATAGTCCCACGTTTCCGCGGGGAACACATCGGTATCATGGGCATACAACAGCGTTTTTCCATCCTTTTCGATGAGATAAATGAACGGATGAGCCGTGCCGTGAGCCGCTTTCAACGGGGTTACCGTATGCCCTGCGATGGTGACCGTTTCAAAAGGTTTCAAAACGTGAAGTTCTGCATTGTCGGCCGATTGTTCGATGTGGTTTCGAAGCGGTTCCGCAATGTCCTCACTGCCGTAAAAATGAAACGGCGGGAATCCCTCGGGGATCACCGAGAACCCTCGGCGAAAATACGCCGCTTCGGCAGGACACAAATGATCGGCATGCACGTGGGTGATAAGACAATGGCGAATTTTCAGAAGATCCACCCCATACAACATAGCATGGTAAAATGTGTCGCCCGGGAAATCAAGCAACAGCGTGTCATTCACCAACGCTTGTGAACGCGAACGGACATTGCGGCCGCCCCGTTTTCGCGCTTTTTCGCAATCGTCGCAAGTACAAAACGGTGCGGGCATCCCCTCTGCCGCCGCCGTACCGAGATATTGCAATTTCATTTAAGCACCTCCTTATAACGTATAGAGATATTGTGCCATATTCTGCCGTCGTTGTCAATCTTGCTTTTTTCTGTTTTTGTGGTATACTGTTGGTGAAAGGGGGCGTTGGCTTGGAACTCTTTACCAGCAGTTTTCACATTCCGCAAGGCAGTATCAGCGCATCGATAAAGGAAAACGCCGTCGGCAATGCCGCCACTCACGTGCACGAGTTTTTTGAACTGGAAATGATCCTCGGCGGAAGCGGCGACGCCCTGATCAACGGTGTATCCTACCCTATGGTGGAAAACGTCGTCTTTCTGCTTACTCCCGCGCACATTCACGAGCCCAAATTGCATGACACTACCCTTATTAATGTGATGTTCCAAGGGGGCATAGCCGACCCCATGATGGCGCTCGCCATACAGGACACCCCCGTCTTCCGCCTAACCGACGACGAAGCCGCCTTCGTTCGCCCGTTGTTGTTGGAAATTGTGGACGTGCACCTTACCGATCCGGTCTATGCCGCGCGGTTACTTCATTGTGTGTTGGAAAAACTTTCACGATGCCAAAACGCGGGTAAAACGGACGCGCCGCCCATTCTGCAACGGGCGGTGATGTATACACTGGAACATTTTCGCGAGGACTTGACCGCCGAGCAGGTCGCCCGTCTTTTGGGGTTGTCCCGCTCGTATTTCAGCGACCTGTTTCGTCGCACATTCGGTGTGCCGTATAAAGAATACCTCGACAGTTTGCGGTTTTCTCACGTATGCACCGCGTTGTCCTTCTCCGACCTGCCGATCCGCACGGCCGCCGAAAACGCCGGCTTCCGCGATTACGCCAACTTCACCCGCCGCTTTAAAGAAAAATTCGGTTGCACCCCGCGCGAGTGGCGAACAAAATAAAAAAGCAAACGAAAGACGCCGTTGCCAAAGCAACGACGTCTTTTTTATAACGTATCCTCGTGATACATGACCCCGTTTTGATCGCACAGGATCCACGGGCCGCGGCGCAGGGCATCGCGTAATGTAAACTGATCGACTACCGTGTCGGGCACCACCATATAGGCCATTCCTGCCTGTTCACACCGATGCAGATCGCTGCCCGCCGTCATCAGCAAACCGTGTGCCTTCGCCAATGCGCGGGTCTCTTCGGGATGCGGAATAAACTGCGAATTGTGCACCTCCACCCCGTGCATATACCGCGTATCGGCCGGTTCATACCCTTGCTCCGCACGAAACGGGTGGGCTTGTATCATTAAAATGTCGTGTTCATTGCAAAAATCAAACAACGCCTTTTGCGTCTTGGTATACAGCGGATAAGACGAAAGAAACCGTTCCTCCGAAATGCCGATCAGCAAAAACTCCGGTGTGTGCGGCTCGCCGATCAGCTTCACCTCGCAACCGAAATATACCGCGACACCGCAGGCCTCGCCCGCCGCGCGACAACGATGAAAGGCATCCACATATAAGCGCGCCTGCTCGGCCGGATCCTCGCTGAGTCTGTCGCAGTGAACAGGATAGTAGTGGTTCGTCAGCACAAAAGCATCCACCCCGGCCTCGGCAAAATAGGCAGGCAGTTCTTCCGAAGTTTTGGTTGCACACAGGCTGACGGGAAGTGTGTGCACATGGGTATCCACCTTCATAGAGTATTCCTCCCGCTCAAAGTCATCGCCGCTCCGCCTCAACGGCATTCGCTGCCGTATCGATGTAAAACGAACAGTCGAGCCGTCTTCGTACCAAGCGTGTGCGCGGCGCACGGAACCTCTTCCGCTTGCGTCTACCATACCACAATTGCGTGATTTTCGCAATAGGCTTTTATGCCAAAATCCGTGTTTGTTCTGATCTTTAAAAAATGAAACAAGCAACCGCCTTCGGAACATCGCAAAGTCGGTTGCTTGTTTTCGGTTGGTCTATTGCTCGTTATAGCCAAACACGTCTGCGATCTGCATTTCGATCGCATCTTCTACCGTATCGATATAGGAAGAAAAGTCGCTGCCCGAATCGCCGAATACAGTCTTGTACAAACGAGTGCGCGTCGCGCTGAAGGCGTCGGAACAACGCGCCATCAACAGCGCCATATCGTACTGGCCGTGGCCCACCACGTATTCCGATACCATGCGGGTATCCTGTTCGGGATGCCGCCAATAGGTGTCTTTGTAATCCGGCCAATAGATATTCTCCAGCGCCATGCCGTGACGACCGAGCGCCTCAAGAATGATCGACACTTCGCGCAGATCTTCGTTGGTATATGTTACACCGAACACCGAAGAGTTGTGGTCAACGCTCGAATAGTAGTCTTCCTGCGCCTCGTCAAACTTCGGCAACGGGATAACGCCCCAGTCGTCTTCCATATCCTGCAAGCCGCCAACACCGGGCACATAGCCGAGGAACAGCGCGTGGCCTTCCGCAAACATGGTGAAACGCTCTTGCCACGGATCGTACTTCGTGGTATCGACCGTCTTATCCTTCTTCACAAAATTATACATTTTTTCAACGATCTGGAAGGTGCGGTCGGTATTACAAGCCAGTTCAACCGCGCCGTTTTCGTTGGTCTGGAAGAATTTGCCGCCGAGCGCAAAATACAACGCATCGGTAAAGTCACCGTCTGGCGCCGTGAGACCCCACAGGTCTTGGGCCGAATCCAACACACCCGTGCCGTCGAGATCCATTGCCGCCGCGGAACAGTACTCGCGGAATTTTTCCATCGTCCAGCGGCCGCTGTCGACCAGTTCATACGGATCTTCAAACCCGTGCTGTTTCCAGATGGCCTCATTGTAGTAAAGCAACCACGTCTGCGCGGTATCAAAAATGAAGGAACCGTTACCCACATAGGTCTTGCCGCCGAGTGTCGACACACGGCGGATATTCTGGTTCCACCATTCGTTATCCCAGTTCACATCCAACTCATTCAGATCCATCATCAGATCGGCGCCCACAAAGCGGCCCATACTCCATTGGGTGGTGATGATCAGGTCGGCCGCCTTACCGCCTGCCGCCACTTCGGGTTGCACAACGTTAAAGATCTCCTCCGGACTGACCTGCGTTGCCGTAAGTTTACAGTTATACAGCGACTCCACCTCGTCCATCACCTGCAACCACGTATCGGCAAAAGGCGTGCCCGACAGCTCGTGATTCCAGCGGCTGCTATTGACATCGATAACCGTAAATTCGTACCCATCCAGATCCACAGGCACTTCGCCGGGAAGCGGCTGGATATCCTCATTGGCGCCGCCGGCACGGCCTCTGTTACATCCGCATACGACAAACACCATGCTGACGGCGAGCAACAGGGCCACGCCACGTGTAAGAATCGTTTTCATGTTCTCGTTCCTTTCTCATTTTAAGTTCACGTTTCATTATAGTAAAAAATCCCCGCCCTGTCAAGGGTGGGGATTTTCGCATTATTCACCGTACTCAAAGAAGTCTTGAATGGTCATCTCGATCGCATCTTCCACCGTATCGATGTAGGAGGAGTAGTCGGGGCCGGAGTCGCCGAACACCGTGTTGCACAAACGGGAACGGGGTGCCTTGAATGCCTCGCCGCAGCCTTGCATAATGAGCGCCAGATCGTGTTGCCCGTGGCCCACCACGTATTCCGAAACGATGCGTTCGGATGCGGGGTCGCGCCAGTAGGTATCCTTGTAATCCGGCCAGAAGATCTGCTCCAGGATCATCGCGTGACGACCGAGCGCCTCCAGTACGATCGACACCTCGCGGATATCTTCGTTGGTGTTGGTCACGCCGAAAACGGAGGAGTTGTGGTCCACACCCGAAAGGTACTCTTCCTGCGCCTCGTCGTATTTCGGCATCGGGAGCACGCCCCAGTCGTCTTCCATATCCTGTAAACCGTCTTTGCCCACCATGTAGCAATAGAACAACGCACCGCCCGAAATGAACTGTTGCACGTGCTCCGCCTCGCCGTAGCCGAGGAAGCCGTACACGTCGTCTTTTTGGATCAGATTGTACATTTTTTCCACGATGTCGTAGGTGCGGGTGGTGTTACACGCCAGTACGACCTTGCCCTTTTCGTTCGCCTTAAAGTAGTGACCGCCCATCGATTGGAACCACGCGTCACACAGATCGACGTCCGACGCGATCACACCGTAAATATCGTCCGACGAATCCAGTTTACCGCTGCCGTCGTTGTCCTTCGCCGCCGTGCGGGCATACTCGCGGAACTTGTCGTAGGTCCACCTGCCGCTGTCCACCAACTCGTACGGATCCTCAAACCCGTGTTCGCTCCACATCGCCTTGTTAAAATACACCAGCCATGTTTGCGAGGTATCAAAAATAAAGGAGCCGCCGCCCACGTACGACTTGTTGTTGTAGGTCGTGGTCTTACGCAGATTTTTGTTCCACCACTCGTTCTCCCAGTTGACCTCCAGTTCGTTTAAGTCAAGCATTAAATTCGCCCCGAGAAATTTACCGAATTCCCATTCGGTGCTGATCACAAGGTCGGCCGCCTTACCGCCTGCAGCAATTTCCGGCTGAATGGTGTTGAACAGTTCACCGGGGCCTTTATAGGTCGCCGTGATCTTGCAGTTGTAGAGTTCTTCCACCTCGTCCATCACCTGCAGCCACGCATCGTAAAACGGCGTGCCCGACGCTTCGCGGTTCCAACGGCCGCTGTTAAAATCCAGCACCGTAAATTCATAGCCGTTCAAGTCCACCGGCGTTTCACCGGGGAGCGGCTGTATTCCCCCTTTTTCGGGACCGTTATCCGTGGGAGTACACCCACACACCGCTACCGTCAGCAAGACCGCCAAAGCCAAAGCTGCCAGCCGTGTTCCAAGATGTTTCATATCTGCGCGACCTCCTTCGATATCCACTTTCCGCTTCGATTATACCGCCCACAGGAAGATCTGTCAATCGCTTCGCACAAGCACCCATATTTTAGACTGAAAAACACATATCGGAGAGGGTATTCCTCTCCGATATGTGTTATTTCCATATATATGCGCGAGTTATTCGGCCTCGTCCTCGTACTCAAAGAAGTCTTGAATGGTCATCTCGATCGCATCTTCCACCATATCGATGTAGGAGGAGTAGTCGGGACCCGAGTCGCCGAACACCGTGTTGTACAAACGGGAACGGGGTGCCTGGAATGCATCGTTGCAGTTCGCCATGACCAGTGCCAGGTCGTGCTGACCGTGGCCCACCACATAGTCCGCAACAATACGCTCGGACTCGTCGTCACGCCAATAGGTGTCCTTATAATCCGGCCAGAAAATGCGTTCCAGGATCATCGCGTGGCGACCGATCGCCTCGAGCAGGATGGACACTTCACGCAGATCTTCGTTGGTGTTGGTCACGCCGAACACATACGCGTTGTGGTCCACACCCGAGAGATAGTCTTCCTGCGCTTCGTCAAATTTCGGCATCGGGAGAACAAACCAGTCATCTTCCATATCCTGCAGGCCGTCCTTACCGACGGTGTAGCAATAGAACAGCGCGCCGCCGCCGACAAACTGCTGCACATGTTCCACTTCGCCCAGGCCGAGGAAGCCGTACACATTATCCTTCTGGATCATGTTGTACATCTTTTCCACGATCTCATAGGTACGCGTGGTGTTGCAAGCGAGAACCACTTTGCCTTCGTCATCCGCCTTGAAGAAGTGACCGCCCATCGCCTGGAACCAGGCGTCACAGAAGTCGCCGTCGGCCGCGATAACGCCGTACACGTCTTCGGAAGAATCCAGTTTACCGCTGCCGTCGTTATCCTTCGCCGCCGCGATCGCATACTCGCGGAACTTGTCGTAGGTCCACTTGCCGCTATCGACCAGATCATACGGATCTTCAAAGTTGTTCTGATCCCAGATAGCCTTGTTGACATAACACAACCACGTCTTGTTGGTATCGAAAATGAAGGAACCGCCGCCGACATACGACTTATTGTTGTAGGTCGTGGTCTTGCGGATGCTCTGGTTCCACCACTCGTTATCCCAGTTGACGTCGAGCTCGTTCAAGTCAAGCATCAGGTTCGCACCGAGGAACGCGCCGAAGGTGTGTTCAGGGGTGATAATGATGTCGGCACTCTTACCGCCGGCCGCGATTTCCGGCTGCACGACGTTGAAGATCTCCTGCCAGCCAACAGCCGTTGCCGTGATATCGCAGTTGTAGAGGTATTCCACCTCATCCACCAACTGGATCCACGCATCGGCATAGGGGGTGCCCGAAGTTTCCTGATTCCAGTTGTCCGCGCCGCCGGTGCAGAGGACGGTAAATTCATACCCATTAAGATCGGTGGGCACTTCACCTTCCATCGGCTCAAACGTGTCGTCACCGCGCTTGCGCTCGTCGCCGCAGCCGCAAACGGTGAATACCATCAGCACTGCCAGCAACAGCGCCACACCGCGTGTCAAAAATGCTTTCATAACACAAATCCTTTCTTTTGTAAAATTGTCCGTCTACCATTATACGGTGCAAACAGGGAAATGTCAAGATGTATCCGCCAAAGTGGCAAAAAGTTTATTTCCTCCCGCCCCGTTGACTTGGCGGAAAAAGTATGTTACTATCTCTTTGATAAGGACGGTGATACTTTATGTCGTTTTTGATCGGTTGTAATTTTTGGGCCTCGCATGCCGGGTGTAATATGTGGCATCACTGGGATGAAGCGGTGTTGCGCCGTGATCTTGCCCGCCTCGCGGCAGACGGCATGAACTGCTTGCGCGTATTCCCCGTTTGGTCGGATTTTCAACCTGTCGTGCCGGTCTACGGCGGCGGCGGTGTGATTCGCGAATTCCGCATGGCAGACGGCTCTCTTCCCGCAAATCCGTGGTATCTGGACGAAAACATGCTTCACCGTTTCGAGGTGCTGTGCGACGCGGCGCAAGATAACGGCATGAAACTCATTGTCGGTCTTCTCACCGGTTGGATGAGCGGGCGGTTGTATGTTCCCGCCGCGTTAAACGGTATCAATTTGCGCACCGACCCACGCGCTCTTTTGTGGGAACAGCGATTTATCGAAGGGTTTGTCACCCGCTTGAAACATCACCCCGCCATTCTGGCGTGGGATCACGGCAACGAGTGTAACTGCATGTGGCAGACAGCCACCCGCGACGAAGCTGCCGCATGGACCGCGACGATGACCAACGCCATCCGCGCCGCCGACCCCTCGCGCCCCGTGATCTCGGGTATTCACGATCTTTCGCTCGACAGCGTATGGCACGTGGAGGATCAAGCGGCGTATTCCGATATGCTGGTCACCCACCCGTACCCCTTCTGGGTGCGTCACGCCGACCATCACCCTTTGATGTCCAAAAAGACGTTGGTGCACGCCGCCGCACAGACGGCGTTTTACGCCGACCTGGCGGGCAAGCCCTGCTTAGTCGAAGAAATCGGCACGATGGGGCCGATGGTGTGCTCCGACGAGACAGCCGCGGCATTTTTGCGCATTAATATGTGGCACGCCCACATTTTCGATCGCCCCGGCCTCTTGTGGTGGACATCGTTCGACCAACCGTTCAGCGAACCGCCCTATGAAGATTTTGCCGCCGAACGCGAACTCGGGTTGTACACCGTCGATGGACAGCCCAAAGCGTTTATGAAAGAAATGACCGCAATGGCCAAGCGGTTAAAAGATCTGCCGCGTCGCCGTGATCGTCGGATCGATGCGGTGTGTATCCTCCCCCGCAACATCGATTCGTGGAAGATCGCATTTGCTACCTATATGTTGGCGGTGGAAGCGGGTATCTCTGTGAAGTTTACAAATTGTATTAACCCCCTCCCAGATGCCTCTGCGTACATCCTGCCTGCTCTCACAGGAACCGATGCTATGCCCAAACGCATATACGACGATTTGAAAGCGCGAGTGGCAAACGGCGCGAAGTTGTATCTGTCAATGTGTGGGGGTATATTATCGGAATTCGAGGAATTGACAGGGTTGTGCATCGAAGACAGCGGCGGTGCCTACACCTGCCGCTTCGTCGCAGACGGCGTAACGATGGAAGGACACGGCGAACGGCGGCTGATCTATCGCAACGCGCCAAACGGTCTGCACCGCCACGCCTACGGCAAGGGCGCGGTGTATACATTGGATTTCTCTCCCGAACAGCACCTGTTCGACATCGATCCCGAAAACTCCCCCTATTATCATATTTATCGTGACGTATTCCGCGAAGAGATCGCCGCCTATCCCGTGCAGTGCGACGACCCCGCGGTGGGTGTGGTATGGCACCCCGAAAGCGGGTGTTGCCATCTGATCAACTACAGCAACGACGAAAAGACGGTAGCCGGGCAAACCATTCCGCCCTACGACGCCGTGGAGGTGACCGTATGAAGCCTAAAAATGACACGCCAAGCCTCTTTTCTACGCGCTTGCGCGAACTGCGCACCGCCGCCAAGATGACCCAGCAGGAAGTGGCCGATCATTTGGAGATCGGCCGATCCACCTATGCCTATTACGAAACGGGTGCGATCGAACCGACGTTGGCGTTGCTTCAAAAGCTGGCGACCGAGTTTCGCGTAACTGTGGGGTACCTTTTGGGCAACAACGAGATCGGCGCCACGCTGTCGATGCACCAGGACTCGCCCGACCCACTGGACGGTGCGCGGCTGATGGGTGAATGTGACCGCGAAGAACGCGCCTTTCTTTCGGTTCTGCGCCGTTTAGACAGCCCTGCCCGAAACAAGTTGCGTGATTTCTGCCATGAGCTGTTGCAAAAAGATACTACACCCGAAGAATTCGAGGCGTTGGCCGCCGAACATATCCACTCCATTGACGATCTGTTTACAAACCAAGACGAATAGAAACAGCTCCGGTTTACAAACCGGAGCTGTTTCTTACATTACTCTCTTGCCGTTTTTATTCACGCGCGGTTACACGGTCCCGGGTGCCTATCGTTCTACATCGACCGCACCCACATAAAAGTTCGTGTCTTTGAACACCGTTGCATCGTATTTCGGATTGACATGGGTATAGCGGAAGGGTTTACCGTTCAACGTTAGTTCCCCTTTTCGGAGAGAAACTTTGACCTTTACGGTTTTCTTAAGATACACCTGCACCTCATCCCCGATTGCTACCGACGATCCGTCCTTGCGAAAAATATCGATTCCGTCAAGATATCGACCGGCCTTGGCATACGTGTAGTTGTAGTAGGAGAGCGAGTGTTTCCCGTAGGTAAACAGCAACCCGCCTTTTTGGGGATCTCGCACCAACAAAAACACCTTGTACCGTTTCTCGCCGTCGGAGGTGTAGGCCGTTACAACGACATCCTCGACCACACAGGCTATCGGTTGCACGGTCAGTAACGGTCGCACGCGCAAGATCTTCCCCAAGACAGCAACGTCTATCACAGCCGCCATCACGACAAGAACGAGGGTGAGAGCAGTTATGACCAGCGAGACGGTAGACTCTCTCACAGCGGCCTCTGTCAAAGAATTGCGTACCCATGTGTGAAGCAACGCGAAAAAGAGCGCTTCCCACAAGCAAAAAACACCCAAGATGATCGCGTATTTTCGTATGATTGCTTGGATCTTTTTGTTCATTTTTTCTCCTTTTTTCCGGTGCTTTCAAAGGCAAGCGGATATCCGCTTGCCTTTGTTTGCATTGTTTTTATTATGATGCTTGGCCGTAAATATCACCGGTGGAGTAGATGGATTGGAAGGTGTTGACGGCATGGATGTTCCCGTTTTCATCAATATAAAACACGTTCCAAACCGTGCCCACACCATCCGACGGCACGTAATACGTCTCCAACAGCCGACCGCCGCGATACACCTTGACAACCGCGCCGGATGACGCCAACTGTGTCGATGCAGACACGCTTCGGTTGCTGTAATCGTGTACCGAATATTTCACATTGCCGGAATACTTGGTAATGTCCTCGATCGTAATGGTCTCCGGACCATAGGAAGAGGTATCGTCCACGTCCAAATTCGCATAATAACCGGTTTTGTCCGAATAGTACACATGGTCGCGCACCCCGTTATAGGTAGCATTAAAATGGGAGTCCAGATCGCTCGGCCGCGAACCCCACGTAAGAACGATGTGATATACATTTTCGGCGCCGACCGGCGTGATCGAACTGTTAAACTCCATGTCTTCACCGCCCACAATCGTTACGTTAAAGGTGGTGGAGATGTATCCTTCTTTGCTGATGGTAATGGTATAGTTTCCGGCATCCAACCCAAAATCTACCCCCATAATCGTGGTCTTACGATGCTGGTAGTTACCATTGCTATTCGTCGTTGTTTCGGCAACAAACTCACCTGCTTCCGACGTATCCGTGTTCCATCCTTTGCTGATCTTCACATCCACGTTCGACACGCGTTGACCGGTAATCGCATCGGTGATCGCACCGTAAATGCCGCCCATAATGCTGTCGTCGTTCTTTGCCACCAAAGCGATAGTGCCGAGTTCTTTTCGTTCGTTTTCGCGAATTACAACCGCCTGTTCAACCGGCACGTAGCCATCTTTTGCAAACACCAAACGGTAGTTGCCCTGATCCAACGGGATGGTGAAATACCCACTTTCGTCGGTGGCACCCTGCGTTACAAGGGTTGTGTTTTCATAGACGCTGATCTGTACGCCCTGAATACCGTCACCGTAGACCGCATCATACAATTTGCCGCTCACCAAGCTGTCTTGTGCCGGCTTCGCACTCAACGAAACCATCTTCGCACCGTCGGTCACAACAAAACGGGTCTGCGCAGCTGTGCCGTTGATCGTCGCTTTGGCGATGTAGGTTTTCGGAGCCAAATACACGTCTTGTCCCGCATTCACGGTATACAATAATGTATCGGTCTGCGCATCATAAAGGGAGACATCAGCCATCACCGCCGCACCCTGCGCATTATAGGTGTTCACCACCGTTTTGTACATCTTGTTTTCGCAGTCGTCAAAACCGAATGTCACACGACCGCCATAGATGCTGTGCGGCTCGTTCGCCAACGAAACGTAGAAGTCAAAGAGCTTCTTTTCGTAATTAATAATGGTCCAGTCGATCGGCGTGCCCTTCAAATGATCGGTGATCTTATATTTCAACTTTGCACTCACCGTAACGCAGGCATTCACCTTACCGTCGATGCACAGATGGCATGCATGGATATACTCTCCGCCTTGCGCAACCGGGATTACTACGTCCGCTTCGGCTTTGATACCCATAAAACACTCCAACTCGCACGATAAAACGCCGCCCAGGAACTCCACGCCGACCGACGGTTTGGGACCGAATTTCAGTTCGGCATGTCCTTCACACTGTACCGTCCAGTTGGATTCCTTTTGATCGATCTTCTGGAAGCCGTCATGCGTGTTATATTTAAACCCGCTCTTGGTCACAATGTGTCCTTCTGCTTTCAGACCTGCTGTGATCTCCCAATCGACACACGCCTTCACGTCGGCAAAAGCACTGATGCCGGTTACGCCGAAAGGAATACGGAACTTGCCGAGCGACAGTTCTTTTCTTGTCGCTTTCGGCTGATTATCTTCGTCCGCGCCCCACTTGCCGTGAACATCCAGTTCTGCCGTAGCATCCGCTTCATAGGTAAAGTCACAACGCATGTAGTCTTCGCCGAAGAGGATCACGTCCCATTCAAAAACCAGGGACGCTTTGATGGTTGCCCCTGCCTTGACCGATGCCACGAAGTGCTCTGTTTCAAACGAAAGCGGAACCATAAAGTTCACTTCACCGGAGGCGTTTTCGTAAACCTCTTTTATTTTGATCCCTCGTGCACGGCGTGCATACAGCATTGGCTGTTGTGCCGACTCCTCCTCGCTGTCGTATTCCATATCGACCTTCAGGAACTTATAGAAATCTTGTATATCAAAGCCGAACTGTTCGTCATCCGCCTTGGCAGGGATCACGATCAGCGCATCGCCTTCCACCAGGATCTCCATCACCTTAAACAGGTGATCACTGTCATCGTCATACGCAAAGATCTTATCCTCCACTTCAATCTCCAGCGGAGAACCTACAAGGCGGTACGCATCTTCAACGCCGTCACCGTCGGTATCGTAATCGGCAACGTCATCGGCATAGATCACCTTTACGTCATCTGCCAATGCGCCGAAATTGTTGTCGATCGATTGGTCAAAATTCAGCACCAAGGTGTCCTGTGCATAATCGTATACCGTCTTGCTATCGTATTCCGCATACCGTTCGGTATCCTTAATGGAGGTAAACGGATCGCACAACGGGCTAAACTCGGCATCTACCAAAACGGCCTCGGCGACATAATAGTCCGGAAGCCAACCGCTGATATTCGCGGTAACCTCCCCCATGTTCGTACCGGCCGCAATCACACGGGAAGCATAAGTGTATCCGTCATCCCAATATGTCCGATTCTCCGCATAATCCTCAGCAAAGTAGACATCTTCTTCAATAAACCGTACAATCAGTGCGCAGTTGCCGGGCGCGCTGACCGTCGCGGTGATCGTACCCTCGTCCACGGCAAGCGCGGAGACCGAATACACCGTGACCGCATCGTCCGAGCCGACCATCACCCCTTCCACAACGATCTCCCACTTCGCATACAACGTAATATCTTCCGTAAGCGTTGTTGAGAAATCATACAGTGTTTCAAAAGCCGCATCGGCATACCAACCCATAAAGGCATAGTTGCTACGTTCCGGCGCTATCGGCTCAAGCGCCGTATTCCCTGCCGGCACGACCTGCGGCTCGACTCTGCTGCCGCCGTTGCTTTCGAACGTCACTGTATACATTGTTAGGCAATCGATATATCCGACGTCTTTAGTCGTACCGTCCCAAAGCCGCAAAACCAAATGATCATTCGCGTCTATGTAGGCCGACACCGCTCCGCCATCCGAACCCGCCTTCAAACTCTCGATCCACTTTTCTTCGCTGGGAATGGCGGTAAAGCCCTTCTCCACCGCAACGGTGTAGGGCGAGAATTCCTCACCTTGCGTTTTCAGCGTCTCTAACCAGGCTGCCTCATCGGTCGCATCGGTCATACCGAGCATTTGCGCCAGCGTAAACGCCGAACAGGAGGTGTTCTGTAAACTTTCGACCCATTCCTCTTGGGTAGTAGCGGTCGTGTGGCCGTTGGCAAGCGCCTTCTTATACAATTCCTTGTCTGCGGGCAGTTTAGCGATCTTTTTTACCGCATATTGCAACACCAGACGGGCATCGGTCGAATCCACCGTGCCGTTGCCGTTCACATCGGCCGCCTTCAGCGCCAACGAATTGTCGGCGATCTTTTTCACTGCATACTGCAACACCAGACGGGCATCGGTCGAATCCACCGTGCCGTTGTCGTTCACGTTGCCGAGCGGACGTGCCAACGTATCCGACCACTCTTCCTGTGTTGCGGCATCCGTAGCCCCCAGAACCACCGCCAGTTCATACGCCGATATCGGTGTGGTCGGCGCGTATATAGCGAGCCACTGGTCAAACGCCGCCTTCGCGTCCTCTGTCAGGGCCAACGGAACATGTCCCAAGTGATCCTTCGCCGTGCTGTCCCACACACCGAGATCCACGGCGTTATTGTCCGCGAATGTTAAAATGAGATGACAATCCCGATCTAACGCTACGTCCTTCACACCGGGAATCGTTGTCAACGCCTCTTGCAGGTCATTGGCATTGTTTTCGTCGGCAAACACGCCCATAAAGACCGACGTGCTTAATATCATCGTCAGAAGAACGATGACCGCCATGCAACCGGCCAACAGGCGTCTTGCCTTTTTGAACAGTTTCATATCTTTCCCCTCCTGAAACAGTGTAAGTAATCCATGTGCGCTCTATGTTACCACACAGACAAACGAAAGTCAAGCGAAACAGCGCATCACCTTATGCGTTCTCTGTGGATCATACGATAGAGCGGCAGGGTCCCCCTGCCGCTCTGCAAAATCACCTATTCACACACCGTTTTTGCATTCTCATTTTAAAGAATCGAGATAGATGCTCAAAAGTTTTAACGCGGTTTCTTTTTGACTGCTTGAGCATTCTTTTATGCTATCCGCAATATCGCGTTCCGTCACCTTCACATCCCTGTCCACAACCAGGATCTCGTTCGGGGTAATGTTAAGCGCGCCGCAGATTTTCAGCAACGAATCGATGCGCATACTGACGCTTCCGCGTTCGATATCCGCATAGGTGCGATCGGAAAGTTCTGCTTTTTCGGCCACTTCGGCTTGGGTGAACCCTTTGGCCTTTCTCGCCTTGTATACGTTATTGCCTATGGTATGAAGATCCGAAATAAGCATCTTAGTTCCTCCGATATTTTTATGATATGAATTACAATTCCTAAAACGCTTGGCAAATAGGAACTACACACGTATAATTATGGGCACTATAGTTCCTCGAAATATAAAACATATCCGGAGGTTTTGTCGTGTTCAGTAATATTGGCGGAAAAATCAAATCCTTGGCCGTGGTCGTTTTTATTCTGTGTGTCATCGGCATTTTCGTTGAAAGCATTCCTCTGTTTAAAAACGACGCCGCAGGCGCGGCGATTGTCACCATTGTTGTCGGCATCACTGCTTCGTGGATCGCACTGTGGTTCTTATATGCTTTCGGCGAATTGGTGGAAGCGACCCGCGAAAACGAAAGGAACACGGCGGAGATAATGCGCATGCTCGGAAAAAGGGGCTCGACATTCGATCAATCGAGTGCCGATCTGCGAAAAACCAACCAATGCACCAAATGCGGCGAGGTTTTATCGGCAAATACTGCCCGATCTGCGGAACCGAAGCCGATATCCCTGCACAACCGTCCGCCGCGCCCGCCCCAAGCGTCGCCCCGGCATCCAAGCTGTCGCATCGTTGTGAATGCGGTAATCGTTTTTACGGGGACGCCTGCCCTCATTGCGGAAGACTTGCAAGCGATGCATAACACCCGCCAACGAATGGTTGTATAAACACCAAAAGTACGGCAAATCCGTTGTCGCTGAGGCCGGCATATCCGTTTTCACAAAAACGGACACGCCCTTTCTCTCCGTCTGTTACATTTGCAAAACAGGGGTTTAGCACACAAAAAAGACCCGTCACAACAGTGACGGTTCTTTTTTGTGTTCCGACATGAGAATCATTTTGCTTCATAACGCGCTTTCTCAATACGAAGCGCGTCTTTCAGCGGTGTGAAATCCGACTGCGTAAGTCCCGTTACCGCTAAAATTTTGCGGTTATCCATAAGGCGGTTATACATACGGTCGTAACGAAATGCATCGTAGTTAAAGCGGTTGGTGGCCGCAAGATAATCGTCGGTCGATACCCATTCATATACGAGACCGAACACCTCCTTATACAGTTCGGCTACCTCTCCCCACGTGAGGTTTTGTGCAGTGGAAACGGTATAGGCTTCGCGGAAGGTCGCGGGATTGCCCAGCAGGTGAGCGATCAGTTTACCGCTGTTGCCCGCCCAATCCAGGCCCGCCACCAGATCTTTGGCTTCCAGCGGCAACGGCACCGTTTCCTCTGCGGCGATCTTGTTCAGCAGCACAGCGCCGGTATGGGTCACCAGGTCGAAGCGGTATTTTGAAAAGGAGATGACCGGCCGCACCACCGTCCAGTGATCTTCGGCAGTAGAGGCCATATAATGTTCACACCACGTTTTCGGCACGGCATACCCTTCGTTTTGCAAAAACACCGTGTCATCAAGCACATCCAGCAGTTTGGGGGCGGATTCGGTAACGGGGTGCTGCACGTCGGCATACACGCGATAGGACGACAGAAAGATCAAATGGTCACACCGCTTCATCAGCAGCCGGTGGACGATAGGGTACACATTGGGATTACTGTAATGCAAAAAGTTCACAATACCATCGTAATGACGACCCGTCAAAAACTCTTCCAAGTAGGCATACACCATGGCATCCCCTTTATAGTAGGAAACGCGGGGGTCGTCGGACATCTTATCCTCCAGACAGATCACATCCACATGGGCACAACCGCGCCGCAGCAACTCCTGCATGGTGTATTCGCCCAGTGTGCCGCTACCGCCAATAAGCAAAACCATCTTTCCGTTCATATTGACCACTCCTTTACCGTTTTTATTATAAACGATTGCAACACGATGAAAAAGGCACGATACTATAAAAAATGAGGTAACTTTCTGCTTAGGGTCTCACTGCTCATCCTCTTTGGCTAAAAAGCAAACCTGTCATTCCAAGCGGAACGGCAGGTTCATTTTTTTATAAACTCTTCCCCGGTAATCAAGTAATTGATCGATACATTAAAATATTGCGACATCGCCACCAATAACGCCAAAGAAGGCTCTCGCTTACCGTTTTCGTAATACGACAGAGCCTCCCGTGATATGTTGAGATCCATCGCTACTTTTTGTTGGTTCAGGTTGCGCTGTTTGCGTATGATTTTTAAGCCGATCACACAATCACCTCTTGACAAAATTGTAACATTGTGTTACGCTATTTATGTAACATTTTGTTACACGCCACCAAATTTACAATCTTTTAGAGGAAGAAGGATCAGACATGGGCATTTTTGACAAGGCAAAAGAGGCAGCCAAAAACTACACCGACGGTTTAAAAGAGCAGGAAGCCAAAAACAAAGCGTTGGCATCCGCACCGATGGAGGAACGTATCAAAATGCGTCCTGAGGGTGTTCGGTATTGTATGGTAAACAATCTCGGAAAGATTCTGGATATCTACGACAACAAAGTGGTGTTTACATCAACACAATCCTCTTCCACCGTTGTCACCGGCTTATTATTCGGCACATCGGTCACGCAGGGCGAAAAGACCATTTACTATAAAGATGCCATCGGTGTACAATATAAACCGTCCTCCATTGCCGACGGATATATACAAATCGAAACCGCTGCCGGCGGCGTAACCTCCTCCTCCAGTCAATATGGCGGCGAAAACGCCATTCAATTCAGCGGCAAGGAGCGCAATGCCGAAGCCGAAATCATCGTTGCGTTTATTCGTAAGCAGATCGAAGATATCAAGAATGCGCCTGTCGGCGGGGTGGTGCAACAAGTGTCCCCCGCTGAAGAATTGAAGAAATTCAAGGATCTTCTGGATGCGGGCATCCTAACGCAAGAAGAATTTGATGCCAAGAAAAAAGAGTTGCTGGGTCTGTAACCGACGATTGCGGAAAGGGCAACCGTCCGATCCGATCGAGGCGACGATCGCCACCCGCCTTCCCTTAGCATCGATACATCGTTTAATAAACATCCACCCGCCTAGCGGGTGGTTTTTCTTATGCGGGCATAGCCCTATGCTCCTCGCTACGCGTCCAACGCGTAAGTACGATTGTCAGTCGCGCCGGAACGGCTCCCTCTGACGAGGGAGCTGGCAAAACCGTAGGTTTTGACTGAGGGAGAGATAACGATAACTACCCCTCCGTCTTTTGCCTACGGCAAAATCCACCTCCCCTGACAAGGGGAGGCAAGCGGACATTCCCATCGTTCAACACCCGTTTCTTTTTTGTCTTTTCCCCAATCTTCGTTCTTACTCAACTATATAATTCTTACCGAACCACGCGACTATCGCGTGGTTTTCGCATTACAAAAACCGCCCTGCGTTTATCCGCAGGGCGGTTTGCTTTATCGTGCTTCGTAGCGCGCTTTTTCAATACACAGCGCTTCTTTTATCGGAGTAAAATCCGCCGCCGTAAGTCCCGTCGCCTCCAGCGTGTCGCCACGGGGTGGTGCGCAGTCGTAAACGGACGGGTCGGGAGACCCGTCCCTACAGGTTGGCGATCGGTCGTAAAACGGACGTGCGATGCACGCCCCTACCGTGTCGCAACAGGGTGGTGATCGGTCGTAAAACGACGCGTCGGGAGACCCGTCCCTACGGGGCTGCAACCCAACCTCAACCACGCGGTAGGGGCGATCTGCGATCGCCCGCAGGGTATCCACGTCATCGTAAAGCGGACGTGCGATGCACGCCCCTACCGTGCTGCCACAGGTTGGTGATCGGTCGTAAAACGGACGGGTCGGGAGACCCGTCCCTACGGGCTGCAACCCCACCTCAACCACGCGGTAGGGGCGATCTGCGATCGCCCGCCCGCAGGGTATCCACGTCACCGCAAAGCTCATAATGCTTATATAATCATGATAATTAATAAAGAGTCTTATATAAAGAAAAAGAGTCATAAAGATTGAAGTAGTTTGAAAAATTAATAATTTTGTGATATACTAAATGAAATGATAAGCAAGAATTTGGCGAGGTGTGGAATATGGAAACAATCGAAATCGTAGGCGATAATTATTTTGGTGCTTGGGATAAGGTAAGAGTTGCCTGCCGTGGCATCGTAGTCAAAGACGGCTTGATATTGCTTAATTATGAAACAAAAACTGACCAATGGATGATTCCTGGAGGCGGTATAGAAAATGAAGAAGATGAAAAAGGTTGTTGTGTAAGAGAAGTTGAAGAAGAAACAGGATTCGTTGTCGAGCCTTCCGATTGCGTATTGCAAATCAATGAGTACTATGAGGATACAAAGTATATTGACCGTTATTTTTTGTGTAATATCATAGGTACATCGGAATTGCATTTGACGCAGCGGGAACAGGCGGTAGGTATGGAACCAAGATGGATGCCGATAGAAACAATTCGCACTATTTTTTCAAAACATGCAGATTACACTGAATCCGATGAAATGCGACGTGGAATATATTTGCGTGAATATTTGGCCTTAAATAAAATACTCCGCTAAATATCACTAATCAAAAAATATTGAACATATAAAGAAAAAGGGCTATGACATTTCGTGTGTCATAGTCCTTTTAAAATAATTTGCACCAAGTTTGCACCAAAGCAAAAAGCAAGGCAAAAAGAAAACCCCGAAAACCGTGATGGTTTCGGGGTTTTTGAATACTCTGTAAGATAAGTGATTATCTCTTTGAGGGATAACCTAACAAGGGGGGGACAGCGTCATGCCCCCCTTGTTCATTGGCGCAAACGAAAAACCTCCGCAGACGAATCTGCGGAGGTTTAGTGTTGGCGTCTACCTATCTTCCCGGGCCGCTTCCAGCCAAGTATTGTCAGCGTAGATGAGCTTAACTGCCGTGTTCGGGATGGGAACGGGTGTACCCTCATCGCCATTGACACCAACTATTCAAGGTTTGATACCCTGAAAACTGAATAAAGATAACTAAGTCTGTCAAGATCTACCGGAGGTCTCCCTTGCATCGGGTATCCTCCTGCAAAAGTGCTCGAGTATATTGGCCTGTTCAGGTCAAGCCCTCGGTCTATTAGTACTGCC
>JAZNTV010000080.1:0-49904 GCA_045591985.1 Acutalibacteraceae bacterium | reverse complement strand
GAAAAGCAAATGAAAGCAGAACGCGACCGCCGCGAAACGCTGTTGCAGGCCGAAGGCCATAAGGCGGCGGCGATCACCCGTGCAGAGGGCGACAAGCAAGCGATGATTTTGGCGGCGGAAGGCGAGCGCGATGCGCGCATTGCACGCGCCGAAGGTGAAGCTAAGGCGATTTTGCTTTCCAAACAGGCGGAAGCCGACGGTTTGCGTGCCATTAAAGAAGTGGGTGTGGACGGCGCTGTGTTGGAACTGAAAAAGTACGAAGCATTGGTGTTGATGTCCAATGGCCGTGCAGCGAAGATCATCGTTCCCACCGATGCCGTGGAAGCTGTGAAAAGCAGTGTGCTGTTTTCCGAATCGTCCGGGTTGGGCGACGTGACCCGTGAGGCAGCCGACGCTCCTGCGTCATCCAAAAAGGATCCTTGCTGCGATCGTTTTACCGCGGGAGTGTAATACGATGAGATACGGAATGGGCGCTTGGACTTTTGGTCGTTTTGGCGAGGAACGGTATAAGAAGCTGAAGGAGTATGGTTTCGATTGCGCCGATTATCCGATGGCGGATACCGACAGCGAACTGTATACCGCCACCGACGAGCGGCGACTGGCCATGTTAGAACACGATAAGAAATTGGCCGCTGAAGCGGGCGTGGAGATTCACCAAGTGCATGGCCCGTGGCGTTGGCCCGCACAGGACGGTACCGAAGAAGAGCGCGCCGAACGCATGGAAAAGATGAAGCGTTCTTTGCAGTTTACGGCGGAACTCGGGTGTAAAAACTGGGTCATTCATCCCATTATGCCATTTGGTGTTAACGAAAAAAACGACCCTCAATCGGCGGCGCAAACATGGGCGATTAATCGCGCGTTTATGAGCGAGTTGTTGACGGTGGCAAAGGCGTACGATATTACTATCTGTTTTGAAAATATGCCGATGCCCGAATTTTCACTCGGTGATCCGGCGGCAATATTGAAGTTTGTTCAAGAGATGAACGACGATCATTTTATGATTTGCTTGGATACGGGCCATGCCCAAGTGTGTCCCGGTTTCACCGCAGGCAGTGCCGCACGTTTGATGGGAGGCTATGTACGCACGTTG
Organism: Acutalibacteraceae bacterium; assembly: GCA_045591985.1. Taxonomy (GTDB): domain Bacteria; phylum Bacillota; class Clostridia; order Oscillospirales; family Acutalibacteraceae; genus SIG588. The sequence goes on along the minus strand of JAZNTV010000080.1, from coordinate 48,814 downwards.
CATGTGCACGATAACGATGGTCGGCACGATTGGCATCAGTTGCCGTTCTTCGGCGTGACTGATTGGCAGGATTTTGGGGCAGCGTTGAAGGAGATTGGGTATAACGGCGTGTTTAATTTTGAAACGGCCCCGCCGTGGAACCTCCCCCTGCCGTTGTTTGAGGAAACGGCGGCGATGATGGCAAAGATGGGACACGCAATTATGGGGGACTCATAATTTTGTAAAGAAAGAAGTGGTGTTGTCGACGAGGGCGGTATTCTGCCCGGTCGACAACAGAAAAGAGAAGATTCGTTTCGGCAACGAGTCTTCTCTTTCTTTTTGTTTGTTGAGTGATATGCCGACCGGGGACAGTATGATGGTTTTTTCATCGATTTAAGACATAATATCCCAAATTTAAATATGCCGCAAACAAAAGCCACGCAAGATAGGGCACAAGCAACCACGCGGCGGCGGTGGAATGGGACGAGAAGCGTTTGATCGTATAGGAAACGGCGGCGATCAACAGCAAAATCCAGAAGAAAGCGAACAAACGCCACTGCAAACGAAAGAAAAAAAGAGGCCAGAGAATGTTGATGGCCAGTTGCAGAAAATATAGGCGAAGCGATGCGGCACGATCGATATCGCCGGTTTTCCATACAAGGTATGCCGCGATGCCCATGGCGGTATAGAGCACTGTCCATACGGGGAAAAATAACCACGACGGCGGCGCCAACGGCGGTGCTATCCATTGTCGCACAACAGAAAAATCACCGCCAAGCAGTGCGCCAACCCCTCCTGCCAGTAAGGCGGTGCCTACAAAAAACAAAAAGGCACCCCACGAGAATTTCTTTGTACCGATGGTCATATAAAAATCCCCCCCAAGGCAAATTATGCCGAACGGGAGGGAGATATTCCTGCGATTACAGTGTTGTAAATACGATTTGTATCAGCGAGGTGATAAGGCTGATTGCAAAATACGATATTGCACCCCAAACCAAAGAGACGCCGCCGAGGGTTTTTAATACATTGCGAAAGGTGGCGGGTTCCGTTTCTTTGGCTGTGCGCACCCGCTTTTTACAACTGCGTAAATACATCTGGTTGGCAAAGAGGCCGAAGATCAATCGTAAAACGACCATACCGATCGAAAGCAAGAAAAGAACAGGGAAATAGCCTGCTTCATACGAAGCCATAAATGGGTCAATATCAGAGGCGGAGAGTGCGCCGCTCATATAAAACACCGTATAGTTCAACGCAAAATATGCCAAATGAAACAGACAGACCAACACGCCCGCTACGTATTGTTTGCGATAGAGCAACCAATACGGTGTGATCAAAAACGCCATCCAATTCCATTGTATCGAGCGTCCGTTGCGAATCTTCTGAAAACGAGGGAGGTAATAGGCCGTGTTGCTACCGACGCAGACCGCAAGATCTTCGGCGGTGATGTCATCGTCGAACGATTCGTTATGCGGTACACCGCCGAGCGGATCAAACGCTGCACGGAAGGGGGTGTATTCGTGGAAATGGGGGCTGTTTGGCGGCGTTTGCGGGGCGGAATGCCAGTCGTTGGTCCTTAGCTGTTTGCCGCAACGTCCGCAAAACTCGGCATATTGCACGTTGGGTGCACCGCAATGCGGACAGTGGTTTTGCGCCACAGACGTGGGCGGTTGCTCTTCGACAGCGGTAGATGCAACTTGGCGCGACCATTGTTCGGGTGTGCCGTGTGTGGATTCGAAATGACAATGACCGTCCGCCTGCCAGCATGCACGGTGGTGCGGAGCGCCGCAAACGGGGCAAGTAACAATATCGTCGGTTTCTGCAAAACGCTTGCCGCAAACGGGGCAGGATTGCCCTTCATAAAAGAACATAATACCGGCGTCCTTTCCTATAATACAATAGACAAAGATACTATACCGCTTTTTTCGCCAAGTTTCAACACAAAAAGCATATAGTTTAAAGAAATTTAAAAAATCGGGCGATTGGCGGTTGCACTTTTGTGTCATAAACAGTATAATACAAAATGTATGAATATATCTTTTTAAAATTCTTAAATTTTTCTGAAGGAGGAGTTGGCGTGGGAAAAGGTGGAGCGACTCGCTTTTTTGAACAGATTCACGGCAAACGGGTAACGATTTGCGGGATCGGTATTAATAATACACCGGTAATTCGGCAGTTTTTGGCAGCGGGAGCGCTTGTGACGGCGTGTGATCGTCGTACGCGGGAGCAACTGGGGTCTGTCGCAGACGAATTGGAGTCGGAAGGCGCCGTGTTACAACTTGGCGAGGGGTATTTGGATCATTTGGATGCCGACCTTATCCTGCGCACACCCGGGATGAAGCCGTATCTTCCCGCCTTTGAAGAGGCGAGAGCACGCGGCGTAACGGTTACTTCCGAAATGGAGTTGTTTTTTGAACTGTGTCCCGCTCCGATTTATGCGGTAACCGGTTCGGACGGTAAGACCACAACCACCACGATCTTGGCACGATTGCTCGAAAAAAGCGGCCGACGGGTGTGGCTTGGCGGAAATATCGGACGTGCTTTGTTGCCGTTTATTCACGAAGTACGTGCAGACGATGCCGCCGTGGTAGAACTTTCGAGTTTTCAGTTGACGGGGATGACCCAATCGCCCCATGTGGCGGTGGTGACCAATGTGGCGCCCAATCATTTGGATTGGCACACGGATATGCAAGAATATATCGATGCCAAACGCAATCTGGTTCGCTGGCAAGGGCCGGACGACCGTACGGTGTTGAACGCGGATAACGAAATTACCTGCGGGTATGCCGACGGACTTGCCTCGTCCTGCGGATTCTTTTCTCGTTTGCAAAAGCCGCAAAGCGGTGCATATTTGCGTGAAGACGGCCTGTTGTGTGCCGTAACAAATGGCGAAGACACACCGGTGGTTGCGGCATCCGAGATTCGCATTCCCGGTGTACACAATGTGGAAAATTATCTGGCGGCAATTGCCGCGTTACACGGCGAAGTGGCGCCGTCGGTTATTGCGGAATTTGCGCGGGAATTCGGCGGCGTGGAACATCGCTCGGAATGGGTACGCACCTTAAACGGCGTGCGGTGGTATAACGATTCCATCGGATCCAGTCCGTCGCGCACTATTGCGGGATTGCGTGCGTTTGACCGCAAGGTGATTTTAATTGCAGGCGGTTATGACAAACATATTCCGTATGCTCCGCTTGGCGAAGCGGCAAAAGATACCGTAAAAGCGGCGGTCTTGCTCGGGGCAACGGCCGAGGCGATTGAACAGGCGATTCGTTTGCACAGCGATCTGCCCATTCAGCGAGTGGCGACGATGGAAGACGCGGTGGCGACCGCTCGTAGATTGGCGACCGATGGCGATATCGTCTTTTTGTCTCCCGCCAGTGCGAGCTTTGATATGTATAAGAATTTTGAAGAGCGTGGCCATCATTTTAAGCGATTGGTACTGGCGCTTGAGGAGGAGATCGTATGCAAGTAAACAACATATTGCAGGAGTTGTGTATGGCTCCCGGTGTCGGAGGAATGACCGAGGCCGCTGCTTGTGCAGCCGAAATGCTGCGACCGTATTGTGAGGATGTGACGTGTGATTCGCTCGGTAATGTGGTTGCGTGGCGCAAGGGGAAACGCGAAGGTGCACCTACCGTAATGTTGGAGGCACATATCGACGAGATCGGTTTTGTAGTTACGGGCGCAGATGACTGCGGCTTCATTAAAGTTGCCAACTGCGGTGGCACGGACAATCGCGTGTTGACTGCGAGTGAGGTTACCGTGTATGGTGATCGACCGTATGCCGGACTGTTTTGTTCGATTCCGCCGCACCTCGGAGGCGGCGATCTGCCTGCGGTGACCGATCGCGGTATTGACGTCGGTATGACAGCCGAACAGGCGAAAGAGCATATCCCCGTGGGTGCGCCCGTGTCATTTCGCAAGGCATACAAGCCGTTGCTCGGCACACGCGTGTGTGCTACGTCGCTTGATGATCGTGCAGGTGTTGTGACTGTACTCTACTGCTTGGATCTGTTAAAAGAAGAGGAACTGCCTGTGAATGTGGCGGTACTGTTTTCGGTGCAAGAAGAACTTGGTATGCGTGGGGCCGGCGCCGCCGCCTTTGCTGTTGATCCACAGGTTGCGGTTTCGGTAGATGTAAGTTTTGCCGCTTCGCCGATGGAAAACGGCTCGATTACGACCAAACTCGGAAAAGGTCCCATGGTTGGCTTGTCACCGTCTTTGAATGTGGATATCAGCCGTAAACTCGTGGAGCTTGCCAAAAAACACGAGATCCCGTTCCAGTACGAAGGGATGGGTGGTTCGACCGGCACCAATGCCGATCGGATCGGTGTTGTGCGCGGTGGCGTGAAAACAGCGTTGATTTCGGTCCCGCTTCGTTACATGCATACGCCTGTGGAGGTGGCGGATCTTGCGGATATCGAGAACACAGCACGATTGATGGCGGTGTATGTAAAGGAAGGGAGTGTTGAGGCGTGCTAAAACATTTGGAAGCGCTTGTGGCGTTGGAGGGTATTCCCGGCCACGAAAGAGCCGTGCGCGAATATATTACGGCAGCCCTGCGCGACTATCCGGTGGCATACACGTGTAAAGAGGATCCGCTCGGCAACCTGTTAGTGGAAGTAAAGGGCACTGCACCCGCTAAACAGCGTGTGTTGTTCAATGCACATATGGACGAAGTAGGGTTGGTGGTTACCAATATTACCGAAGATGGGTTGCTCCGCTTTGCAACGGCGGGGGGGATTGACGAGAAGGTGCTCGTCGGTCGTACCGTGACGGTGAATGGTTGTACGGGTGTGATCGGTTGCGGTGCGATCCATCTTTGCACGGGAGAGGAAAAAAATCGCGCGATCGCCAAAGATCGCTTGTTGGTGGATATCGGTGCTATGTCACGTGAAGAAGCCGAAGCTGTGGTTGCGATCGGCGATCCGATCGTGTTCGACAGCGATGTGGTGCCGCTGTATAACGATCGTTTTAAAGCGCGCGCACTGGACGATCGCGCCGGGTGTGCGCTGTTGCTCTCGTTGCTTGAAAAACCGCTTCCGTTTGATATTCAACTGGCATTTACCGTTCAAGAAGAATTGGGGCTTCGCGGCGGTACAACAGCGGCATTTACCATGCAACCCGATGTTTCGATAACGGTAGAGACCACAACGGCCTCGGACATTGCCGGCACACAGGCGGGGCAAGAGGTATGTCACATGGGCGATGGGGCGGTCGTCTCCTTTATGGACGGACGAACGTTTTATGATCAACCGTTGTATAAACGGATTCGTGCGTTGGCAGACGCAAACGACATTAAAACCCAGACCAAGACCACCATTGCCGGCGGAAACGATGCGGGAGCGATGCAGGTGGCCGGTCACGGTGCGCGCGTAGCGGCGGTGTCGATGCCGTGCCGCTATATTCATTCGGCGGGCAGTGTGCTTTCCGAGGGGGATATCGAAGAGACGCGTCGTCTGCTTCGTCTGTTGGCCGAAACCCTGCCGGGAGAGACGGCATGATCCGTGCGGCGGACACCGCGGCGTTGGGCGCCCTTGTGCCGGATACCGAGGCGGCGTTACGCATCTTGGGCGCGGCAACGGCATATGGTACCGATCGTCCGTTTTGCCGCTTTTGGACGGATGATGACGGCGGTGCATTAATGATCGCTGAAGGAGTGGCCACGTTGCACACACCGCGGTGCACAGACGAGTGGCGGACATTTCTTACGATGTCGCCCGATGTACACACGGTGCGTACGGATGGTCGAACGGCGCGAACATTGGCAGAATATTGGCATACACAGGCTGAGTGCGGTGCGGTGATGCGCGCGGTGGCGGTTTCTGTGTGCGGTGATGCGACGACGATGCCGCCGGCCGCTTTATACCCGCTGATCGCACAGGTGTTTGGTAAGGCGGTTCCGCCGTTTGACGGGTGGTATGCCGACGTACATCATCGCTTGCGGCGCGGGCGTTTTCACGCGCGTGCGGTGTGCGAAGGGGGAGAGGTGCGCTCGTGTGCCGTGACGGTGGCAGAATGTGATGAGGCAGTATTGCTCGGTGCTGTGGCGACCCATCCCGCATCGCGCGGACAGGGATTCGCTTCTGCGTGTGTAACGGCCTTGGCCTGCGATCGTCTGCAAAACGGACAAAACGTATATATTTCTCCGAAAAACGAGGCTGCCGCGACATTGTACGACCGCCTTGGATTTGCGGTGTGCGGTGAATGGGGAAAGGTTCAAAAAGGGAAGGAATAATAGAAATGGAAACTCCGTTTTTTAAAATCGATCCGCGATTGGCGGCTGTTTCGGAGCGCGCCATGTTGCGTGCGGCCGAGGCGTTTGCTCGTATCGAGGAGAATGCTATGTATAATCAACAAAAGGTGCTGGCGGCGTTTATTCATAATAAAGTGAGCGAGAGTCATTTTACCGCTACGACCGGCTATGGTTACGGTGATCGCGGACGGGATACACTGGATGCCGTGTTTGCCGAAGCAATGGGATGTGAGGACGCTTTGGTACGTCACTACCTGTTGTCGGGCACCCATGCTATAGCGGTGGCACTGTTCGGTCTTTTGCGCGCCGGAGATACGCTGCTGGCCGCAACGGGTGCACCGTACGATACGTTACAAACGGTAATCGGCACAACGGGGGCGCTCGGCTCGCTCAAAGAGCACGGAGTTGCCTATCGCGAAGTGCCTTTGGCGGACGGCAGGCCCGATCGGCAAGGGATACAACAAGCATTGCGCGAAGATCCGACCGTTAAAGTGGTACACATACAGCGTTCTCGCGGGTATGACACCCGTGAATCGTTGTCGGTTGCGGCTATCGGTGAGGTGATTGCCGCGGTGCGTGAAGTGCGTGCCGACGTGATCATTTTCGTAGATAACTGTTACGGCGAATTTGTGGAGAAACAAGAGCCGTCGGCTGTCGGTGCGGATATTATGGCGGGGTCGCTCATCAAAAACCCGGGTGGCGGCATTGCTGAAAACGGCGGTTACATTTGCGGTCGTCGCGACTTGGTAGAGTTGTGCGCCGCGCGGATGACGACCCCGGGTCTCGGTCGCGAGATCGGTGCGTCGCTCGGGCATAACCGCACCTTGTTTATGGGGCTTTTCCAATCGCCTCACGTCGTGGGGGAAGCGCTCAAGACGGCAGTGTATTGTGCGGCGCTGATGGAAGAACTCGGCTATGACGTGTCGCCTACGGCGGCGGCACCGCGTGCCGATATCGTGCAGGTTGTCAAATTGAAAAATGAAAAAGCGCTGATCGCTTTCTGCCAAGGTATGCAAAGCGGTGCGCCTGTAGATGCGTTTGTAGTGCCGGAACCGTGGGATATGCCGGGGTACGACAGCCCGGTGATTATGGCAGCGGGTGCGTTCACGATGGGAGCGTCTATTGAGTTGTCGGCCGATGCACCGCTTCGCCCGCCGTTTGCGGCATATATGCAGGGCGGTATCAATTTCCCGTCGGGTCAGATGGGGGTGTTGCTTGCCGCACAGTCGATGTTGGATGCGGGCGAGTTACATATTTGATCCATGTTGTTTGTAGTGCAAAAAAGAGGGGCTGTAACAGCCCCTCTTTTTTACGATTTCAGATCGTCGTGCATTTTGTCGAAATCCAGCGCCTCTTCGTCACCTTCGAGCATCTCGCCCGTGCGTACACGCATACGCAATCGCTCGCGTTCCACACGCTCGTCCAAAATTTCTTTGAAGTCGCGCGCGTTACGGATATTTTTAATTACCAATTCGGGTAAACTCTGATCGGTACTTGCAACGCGCACGCTGCCGAGTCGGAACAGTTTCTGCCACAAGGTGTAACACAACGAGGTGTCCATAACGCGGTAGAGCAAAATATCGTCTTCATGGGTGGAAAGCAGGCCACTTTGTACGGTCAACTTCTTTTGGTTCATGCGGTATACGGTAAATGTAAAGGGGAGCCCAAAGAATCCCCAACGTTTGCGTTCTTCGACAACGACCTCTTCCTCCGGCGTTTCGGTACGTTCCTGTTTTTCTTCACTCATATAATACCTCCTGAATTTATAGACTATGTTCAGTATACCAAAAAAAGCCTCGTTTGTCAAATTCGCCGCCAATGAGAAGTCGGTGCACCCGACAAATGCCGAGCGCACCGACCGTTCAGAAGAGATCAGCAGCAGGTGCCGCAACCGCAACCACAGCCGCTGTTCACCGTATTGCCGCAACCGCAGTTGTTGCCGCAACCGCAGCCGTTACCGCCGCAGTTGTTTTCAAGCAACAACAGGATACCCACAATGAACAGGATCCATGCCCAGGTGCAGTCGTTCCCACAAAACAGATTGGACAGACACATAATAAGTTCCTCCTTTAATTCTCTCCCGCAAGGGAGGATTACACCCCATACTATGTCGGGTTTTCAAAGTCGGTTACAAGAATTTGTAAACGGTAGATATTTCGCGTATTCTAAAGAAAATGCGAGAAAACAAGAGATATATTACAATTTGTGAATCAGAAAGGACTAATAAAGTCAAATTTGACTTTATTAGTCCTTGACTTTCCTTGACTTTAGAGGTACAATAAAAACACCAAAAGCGAAAAGGAGTGGACGGTGTGCGCATAAGTGATGAGATCGCAGCCTATATTCTTCATAGGTTGGAACAAGCGGAGGACGGTGCGGCAGAACTGCAACGCAATTTACTGGCGGAAGAGCTTGGGTGTGTTCCCAGTCAGATCAGCTATGTGTTGACTTCTCGCTTTACGCCTGAGCAAGGCTACCTTGTGGAAAGTCGGCGCGGCGGCGGCGGTTACATTCGTGTGCAACGGATTCGTTATAACGCTGTGCAGGCGGCACTGATGCACATTGTGAATTCCGTCGGTGATACCCTTTCACCGGTTACGGCCAACGCGATACTGGAGAATTTGGTGGATCGTCGTATTTTGGAAGAGAAGGCAGCACGTCTTATAGGGGCGGCTTTGTCGGATAAAGCATATCGTAACGTGGCGGTGGCGGATCGCGATCGTTTACGTGCGGCGTTGTTGAAACAAATGTTAACTACATTGGCAGATTCTTAAATAGGAGTGTGAGTCGATATGTTGTGTCAAAAATGCGGAAAAAATCCTGCGACTACGTATGTGAAGCGAACGGTGAACGGTGTGACGGCGGAATATCGTCTTTGCTCATCTTGTGCGGCAGGCGTCGGTGGTTTTGATCTTGGTTCTTTCTGGGGCAGTTTGTTTGCTGAACCGTCTGCTCGTCACGCAGCCGATACGGTGCGGTGTAACGGATGTGGAAAAACCTTTCGTGAAATGGCATCCTCCGGCAAGGCGGGGTGTCCGTCGTGTTATACCACCTTCTACGATCGTTTGTTACCGTCGATACAGCGTATTCACGGCAAGACGGGACATGTGGGTAAGATCCCTTCGTCGGTGGCCGGGAATGTGCGCTTGGAACGTGAGTTGGAAGAACTGCGTCGTCGATTGAATGAAGCTATCACTGCACAGGAATATGAAACGTGTGCGGAATTGCGTGATCGTATTCGTGAATTGGAAGGAGGTGCCGACCATGAATGAGCGTTGGTATCGTCAAAACGGTAAGGACGGTGATGTGGTTGTCAGCACCCGTATTCGACTGGCACGTAATTTACCGCAATATCCGTTCCCGGCGTGGATGACCACGGAACAACGTCGTGAGGTGTGTCAAAAGGTGCGCGCAGCGTTGCCATCCAGCGAGACGAAATGGGAGTATCTCGAGATGCAGAACATGCTCGCACGAGATGCACAGGCGATGGTAGAACGTCACCTTATCAGTCCCGATTTCGCGGCATGTGCAGAAGGGAGCGGCCTTTTACTGGCGGAAGATGAAAGCGTGAGCCTTATGGTCTGTGAAGAAGATCACTTGCGTCTGCAGGCGATGGGGGCCGGTTTACAGCCCGATGAACTGTATCGGAAATTGGATGCCATCGACACAGCTTTGGATGAGACGTTGCATTTTGCATTCGATGAGCGACTCGGTTATCTTACACAATGTCCGACCAATCTCGGCACGGGAATGCGAGCTTCCGTAATGTTGCATCTGCCTGCGTTACAAGAGCGCGGTATGGTACAGCAACTTGCCAATACGGTCTCGAAATTGGGGCTTACCATTCGCGGTATGTATGGCGAGGGTAGTCGTTCGGAAGGGGCGTTGTATCAGTTGTCGAACCAGGTGACACTCGGTATTTCGGAACAAGCCGCTATAGATAACTTGAAAGGGATTGTGTCTCAGATTGTAAAAGAAGAACGTGCCGCCCGCGAAGAAGCGGCCAAAAGTCCGGTGTTTGCCGATCGTGTGTTCCGTTCGCTCGGTATATTGCAAAATGCACGCCTTCTTTCACACGAGGAATCGATGAAACTGCTCTCTTACCTGCGTGTGGGAATCAGTGCCGGGTTGATCGATAACCTATCGTTGGATACCGTGAACGGTTTGATGTATGACGTACAACCGGCGGCGGTGATGACCGCGGCAAGAGAAGATATGGAAGCGGCACAAAGAGATGCCGCCCGTGCCGCTATGGTACGCGAAATACTGCGATAACGGAAGGAGGAGCATATATGTACCGTTTTAAAGGATTTACCGAAAAAGCCAATAACGCCCTCAATTTGGCGATTGCGGCGGCAGAGGAATTGGGACATACCTATATCGGTACGGAGCATGTGGTGTTGGGCCTTTTGCGCGAAGGTACGGGCGTTGCCGCCACCGTCCTGGCCGAACAAGGCATAACGGCGGCGGAATATGCCGAAAGTATTAAACGGGCGGAAGGGAGTGGTCAGCGCAGCCGACTTTCGCCGCAAGATTTCACCCCGCGTGTCAAAACATCGTTGGAACTGGCGATGTCGCAAGCGGCGGCAATGCAACAGGGGTTTGTGGGAACAGAGCATTTGTTGCTCGCTGTTTTGGAAGATGAGAGCAGTGTAGCCATGCGATTGCTCACTTCCCTCGGCGCTCGTGCAGATGCGTTGGAAGAGGGGGTCGATCGCGCCATCGGTTCGTCGCCGATTTCTATGGCGGAAACGGCACACGGGACACACGCTTCAAACGGTAAAACACCCACGCTCGATCAGTTCGGACGGGACCTTACCGCTATGGCACGCGAAGGGAAAATTGATCCTGTCATCGGCCGTGCCGATGAGATCGAACGTGTGATACAAATTCTTTCTCGCCGCACCAAGAACAACCCGTGTTTGATCGGCGAACCCGGTGTCGGCAAGACCGCCATCGCCGAAGGCTTGGCGCAAAAGATCGCCGCCGATGAAGTGCCGGATCTGTTGCGCGGCAAACGATTGGTTTCGCTGGATCTTACCGGTATGGTAGCGGGAACAAAATACCGCGGTGACTTTGAAGAACGTATTAAAAACGCCATTGATGAAGTGAAGAAAGATGGCAACACGGTCTTGTTTATCGACGAGATACACACCTTGATCGGCGCGGGAGCGGCAGAAGGCGCGGTGGATGCGGCGAATATTTTGAAACCGTCGCTTGCGCGCGGCGAGATGCAGGTTATCGGTGCGACCACACTTGATGAATACCGTAAGCATATTGAAAAAGATGCCGCATTGGAACGACGTTTTCAACCGGTCACGGTGGGGGAGCCGACCGCCGAAGAAGCGGCGCTGATACTTCGCGGTTTGCGCGATAAGTACGAAGCGCATCACAAAGTGAAGATTACCGACGAAGCGATCGACGCGGCGGTGAAACTGTCGGTACGATATATATCCGACCGCTATTTGCCGGATAAAGCAATTGATTTGGTGGATGAAGCGGCGTCGCGTGTGCGTCTCAAAACATTTTCCACACCGCCCGATCTGAAGAAGATGGAAGCGGAGCAAAAACGCCTGGAACAAGAGAAAAAAGCGGCGGTAAACGAGCAGGATTTTGAACGTGCCGCGCGGTTGCGGGATGAGGAAAAGCAACTTCTGCAAAAGTTGCAAGAGGAAAAAGAGGCGTGGCAAGAGCGTAATGCGGGTATCAGCGGTGAAGTGACCGCCGACGAGATCGCCGCGATCGTTTCGGGGTGGACAGGTGTGCCGGTCGTGCAATTGACCGAAGAGGAGAGTCGCCGTCTTTTGAATATGGAGACGGTACTCCACGATCGAATTGTCGGGCAGGAAGAAGCGGTGTCGGCGGTATCGCGCGCTATCCGCCGCGGTCGTGTGGGTCTGAAAGATCCGCGCCGCCCGATAGGATCATTTATATTCCTCGGGCCGACCGGCGTCGGAAAGACAGAACTGTGTAAAGCGCTTGCGGCCGCGATGTTCGGCGATGAAAACGCCATGATCCGCTTGGATATGTCGGAATATATGGAAAAGCATACGGTGTCGCGTTTGGTGGGGTCGCCTCCCGGATACGTCGGGTACGACGAAGGTGGACAGCTGACCGAAAAGATTCGCCGAAAACCCTATTCCGTTGTGTTGTTCGATGAGATAGAAAAAGCACACCCGGATGTGTTTAATATGCTTCTCCAGATCTTGGATGACGGCATCTTGACCGATGCACAAGGACGGCGTGTGGATTTTAAAAACACCGTTATTATTATGACTTCCAACGTCGGCGCGCGTCGTATCACGGATACCAAAACGTCGTTTGGGTTCGGCGACGCCGACAGTGCAGAAGCCACTGACCGTCAAATTCGGGAAAATGTAATGAAAGAACTAAAACAAGTGTTTCGTCCCGAATTTTTAAATCGTGTGGACGATACCATTGTGTTCCACCAGTTGACCAAGGAAAACATTGAAGAGATCGCCCGCCGCATGCTTCATTCGCTTGAAGAACGTCTTCGCGGTATGGAGATGGGTCTGCAGGTCTCCGATGAGGTGATATGTGCGGTAGCTGCCGCAGGGTTTGACCCGGTATACGGTGCACGCCCGTTGCGCCGCGCCATTCAATCGCAGATTGAAGATCCTTTGGCGGAACACCTGTTGGAAGGGGTTTTCAGATCCGGCGATACGGTACTTGTGGGTGTGAAGGATAATACCTTTACATTCGAAAAACAACCATAAATCAATCATCTGCAACGGCATTCGCGTTTATGCGAATGCCGTTGTGTTTATTTTGGCGGAAAAACGCGAAAAATTGCCGACGGAACCCTTGCATTGTACAACAAAAAGCGGTATAATAATGTAGATATACGAATGAAGGGAGAACGGTATGGCGAAAAGTGAAATGCGTGCGTTCTTTCTTATGATGTTAACAGGTTTTTTGATGGGAATAGCGGCTATTGCTCCCGGCGTCAGCGGCGGCGCGATTGCAGTGGTTTTCGGGTTGTATGAACCGATTACCGCCGCAATCGGTACCCTTTGGAAAGACTTTCGGCGAAAGGTGCAGTTTTTAGCGCCGCTCGGTATAGGCGTGGCACTGGGAATGTTGTTGTTTGGACGACTGATCCTGTTCCTGTTTTCAAACTATACCGCCATGACCTGTGCGGTCTTTATCGGGCTGATTACGGGGACATTGCCGTCGGTGTTTCGCACAGCCGCGCGTGATGGTTTTCGATGGCGTTATCTTCTGGCTACCGTGCCTTGTGCGTTATTAGTGGCGTGGGTAACCACTTTTCAGGGGTTTCAATACAGTGTGACCGACGGCACATTGCCATATTGGCTTGTTCTTGTGTGCGGCGGTATACTGGGACTGGGCAGCGTATTGCCGGGGACGAGTGCCGCCTTTGTGTTGATGGGGCTTGGCGTATACGAGCCGTTGCTTGTGGCGGTAAACGATTTGGATATCCCGCGACTGTTGTTGATCGGTTTGGGGTTTGGTGCTGTTTTTATTTCGTTGGCGCGTTTGCTCGGCTGGATCTACAAAAAAGCGCACGGATGGATGAGCTTTTCCGTTGTGGGCATGTTGCTTGGGTCGGTTTGGCCGATTTTACCTATACCGACAAGCGTTGGCGAAGGGACTATAATGGGCGTTTTTGCTTTGGGTGCGGCTGTGTTGTCGTATGTTCTACTTCAGATAAATAAATGGGAGTGTGTGTAAATGAAACGGTTTGTGGCATTATGTGCCGTGTTGGCGTTGCTTTTGGGAGTGCTTGTGGGTTGTTCTCCGTCGGAAAAAGCAATGAAAACGCTGTGCATTTCGGAAGTAATGGCACAAAACAACGGTATTCTCGCCGATCCCGACGGAGATTACTCCGATTGGGTGGAACTGTATAATCCAACCGATAAAGACATTGATCTTACGGGTTTTTCGTTGACAGACGATGCCAATGAGCCGCAACGATATGTGTTTCCCGCCATAACCATTAAAGCAGGGGAATACTGGGTGGTATACGCTTCCGGTAAAGACACGACCGATATAGCCGGTCGTGTGGTCCATCTGCCGTTTTCACTGAAAGCGACGGGGGAGACGGTGTATCTGTATACTCCCGAGGGGGATATCCTTTCTAAGGTCGATATTATCAACCTGGGTGAAAACCTCACTTGCGGCAGCGACACGGCGGGGAATACCGTGTATTTTGCTACGCCTACACCGGCGGCGGCCAACTCGGGTCTGAAGACGGATGCGGCACAACCCAGTGTGTCTACCTCCTCGGTCACGATATGTATCAACGAGTATACCACGTCGGATACGGTGACATTAGCCGATGTGGACGGTGATTTTTCCGCATGGGTCGAACTGTACAATTATGGCGACAGTGCCGTTAGTTTGCAAGGTTTCGCGCTTTCGGACGATGCCGCAAAGAACGATAAATGGATCTTTCCCGATGTGATGATGGCAGCGGGTGAATATCTGCTGGTTTTTCTTTCGGGCAAGACGATCGCCTACGTTACGGGCAGCGAATTGCACGCCGATTTCAGCCTGAGCGGAAAAGAAGATACCTTGACGTTATATGATACGGCAAAACGCGTGGCCGACAGTGTGCCCGTATTTGCGCTGACTTCCAATTTGAGTTATGGGCGTACACCTGATCGCAGCAGTTGGAAATTTTTCGCTCGCACCACGCCTGCCTCCGAAAATAACGTGACCGGTTTCGATGAGATCAACAGTGCACTGTATCCCATGAGTAAGGCTCTTATCATTAATGAAGTGGCGGCGGTCAACCGCACAGGTCTTGCTGCGTCTGACGGACAGACCTATGACTTTGTGGAACTGTATAATCCGACAAAAGAGCCTGTTTCCCTTTCGGGATACAGGCTCTCGGGCAATAAATCGGCCGAGAACGGGTGCGCTTTACCCGATGTTACGCTTGAGGCGGGCGGCTATTTTGTGGTTTATTGCGGTGCGGATGAAGAGGAATATAACGCAAGCACGGGCGAGCAATTTGCCACGTTCGGTATCACGCGCTATGGGGAAAAACTCTATCTCTTCGATAAAGACGGTGTAGTGACCGACAGCTTTGCGAGCGGCCGACTGGATGACCGCCAATCGTGCGGGCGCATCAGCGGGACGGACAACAAAATGTATTATTTCACCGCGGCAACCCCTGCGGCCGAAAATCCTGCAAGCGGCAACCGCGGTCCCGTGGCAACTCCCGTGTTTTCGGAACCGAGCGGATATGCCGAAGCAGGGATTGTAGTGACCATTACCTGCCCGAATGCAGAAATTCATTATACGATTGACGGTAGCACGCCGACGAAAGAATCTCCGCTTTATACGGCACCTATTACCGTGGATAAAACCATGACTATTCGTGCGAAAGCGTGGCGCGACGGCTTTATGCCGTCGGATGATAGTGCAGGCAGTTACATTGTCGGCAGTCGTCATACGTTGCCCGTAATGTTCCTTTCTACCGACCCTGCCAATCTTTACGATTATCATACGGGTATTTTTGCAGACGGCCCGGGGTATACCGAAACCTTCCCGCATGTGGGAGCCAACTACTGGAAAGACTGGGAAAAGCCTGTACACGTGGAATATGTAGACGAAAACGGACAAGCGCAGTTGGAGTTTAACGCCGGTATCAAGGTGTTCGGGCAGTACAGCCGCGCGCAGAATCAAAAAAGTGTGTCCATCAATATGCGCGATAAATACGGTGTGACCGAAGTATGTTATCCCTTCTTCGGAGATTCCGCTACCAATGTGTATTCCGAATTGGTGTTACGCAATTCGGGTCAGGATATCAATAAAGTGCACATTCGCGATGCGTTTACCGCTATGGTCGTGAAGGATCAAATGGATCTTGATATTATGGATTACCAGCCGGTGATCGTGTATATCAACGGTGAATACTACGGCCTTTATGATCTGCGCGAAAAGATCTGTGAATCCTACGTTTCCAACCGCACAGGTGTAGCGGAAGACGACATGGACATGATCAAGGGTAACAACATGATCATGTCCGGTTCGTACGACGCCCATAAAGCGTTGCTCGAATTTGTAGAAACCCACAGTTTAGAAGACGAGGAAAACTATCAATACGTATGTGAACAAGTAGATGTGGATGAACTCATCAATTACTGGATCTGCGAAAGTTTCTTCAATAACACCGACACGGGTAATATCAAGTATTACAAAGTGCGGTCGGACGGCAAATGGCGGTGGGTGATGTTTGATATGGATTGGGCGCTTTCCACTTCTACCTACCATTGGAACATGATCGAGGAGATAGTCAACCCCGCAGGTCACGGTATTGCGAAGATGTTCGATACCACCTTGATGTGCGGGTTGATGCAAAACGATACGTTTCGTGACAAGTTTATCAGTGAATATCTGCGCCATCTGCACACCACCTTTGCGACCGAACGGTTGCTTGCCATCTACGATGAATTGATTGCAGAAATTGCGCCCGAAATGGAAGCGCATATTGCACGCTGGGGCGAGCCGGGAACGGTGGCGGCGTGGGAAAGCCAGTGTCGCACGTTGCGCGGAATTATCGAAAAGAAAACGGCGCAAACCAAACAGCATCTGATTGAGACCTGTACGAATCGCAGTGGCTATCTGCCGACCTATTTTGGGTTAACGCAGGCAGAGATGGATGCGTATCTCGCACAGTACGAGTGAGGAACAGTATGCCAAAAAAGAACGATTTTATGGAACTTACGGTGGAGGCGATGTCCTCCGAAGGGAGCGGAATTGCCCATTGCTTCGAAAACGGCGAAAAAGGTATGGCGGTATTCATTCCTGCCACTGCTGTGGGGGACCGCGTGCTTTGCCGTATTGTTAAGGTGGAAAAACGCTTTGCCTACGGTCGCGCGGAGCAACTGCTTGCGGCCGGGGATGATCGTCTGCCCATCGAAAAAGACGGTTGCCCGGTTTCGGCGCCGTGTGGGGGATGCGTGTATCGCCACGTTACCTATGAAGCGGAATTGCGCTATAAATGGCAACGTGTGGCGGATGCCCTTTCGCGTATCGGCGGCATGGCGATCACACCGGATCCCATCGTAGGAAGCGTGCCCGAACGGTATCGCAACAAGGCTCAATATCCCGTTGCGAACGGGGATTATGGTTTGCGTTTCGGCTTTTATGCCCCGCGTAGTCACCGTTTGGTGGAACAGCGGGATTGTCGCTTGCAACCCGTGGAATTCGAAGAGGTGTTGAATGCCGTTGCCTTGTGGGGCAATACGGCGGGGGTCAAAGCGTATAACGAAACAGACGGTAGCGGATTGCTCCGCCACGTATATATCCGTAAAGCGGAGGCAACGGGTCAGATCATGGTGTGTCTTGTGTGTACGAGCGGCCGTCTGCCGAACACCGACGACCTGGTTTCCCGCCTGCGCGGGGTCGCAGGTGTGCACACGGTGGTGGTCAACATCAACCGCAAAGATACCAATGTGGTGTTGGGCGACGATGAATTTCCGCTTTTCGGTGACGGTACGATCGAAGACCGCCTGTGTGGGCTGACCTTCTCGCTTTCACCGCGCTCCTTCTATCAAGTAAATCGCACCCAAGCCGAGGTGCTGTACGGTCTTGCGGCGGATGCTGCGGCACTCACCGGCGAAGAAACGTTACTTGATCTCTATTGCGGTACGGGTACGATCGGCCTTTCAATGGCAAGCCAAGCGAAACGCTTGATCGGCGTGGAAGTGGTTCCTGCCGCGGTGGAAGATGCGCGCCGCAACGCCGAGCGTAACGGTGTGCAATCGGCACGGTTTCTCTGTGCTGATGCGGGCGAAGCGGCGCGTAAGTTGCGCGACGAAGGCGTTCGTCCCGACGTGGTGGTCATCGACCCGCCGCGCAAGGGGTGTACCCCCGATGTGATCCAAACCATTGTCGAGATGGCACCTGCGCGCGTGGTGTATGTTTCGTGCGATCCCGCAACGCTGGCACGCGATTTGAAACTGCTTTCCGAATCCGGATATACGACTGAGAAGGTCACTCCCGTGGATATGTTCCCGCGTACCGCGCATGTGGAAACGGTAGCATTATTAAGTCGGCAAATCAACGTACACAAAATGAAATTAAATTCTGCACCCTTTGAAATGATAAAGTGTGGAGAGAAAACGATTGAACTTCGTTTGTTTGATGAAAAGCGTCAGCAAGTAAAAGTGGGCGATAATATTATTTTTACTAATACCTCTACCGGCGAAACACTTAATACCACAGTTACGAAATTGCATAGGTTTAATACTTTCAATGAATTGTATAAATCTTTACCTTTGTTAAAGTGTGGTTATACTACAGAAAATGTCGATAAAGCGACCCCTTCTGATATGGAACAGTATTATTCTGTTGAAGAACAGAGGAAATACGGCGTTGTAGGTATTGAACTTTGCCGACCTAAACAAATCACAGATGAATGCGTCGTAGGGTTGTGTCGGGAATGCGTTCATAAGTGAATGCTTCTTTGAACGGGTAAGGATGTTGATTTGTCAAAGCGGATACGCCATATATTGAATATGGTGTCAACCATGGTTAAGAGGTGTGTAAAATGAACAACAAGCGTACGGTGTTTATTATGGGAGACAGTTATTCCACCTTTGCAGGATATATTCCGTCGGGATATCATGCATATTATGCCGAAGATCGAAAAGAAGCACCTGTCGTTAGCCGTGTTGAAAAAACGTGGTGGCGTATATTGGCTGCCGAAAACGACTTGGATATTGTGCTGAACGACAGTTTTTCGGGTTCGACCATTTGCAACACGGTGCGCGAAACGTTGCCGCTTGCGTCCTCTTTTATAAACCGTATGGACAAATACGTTGCGGAAGGCTTTTTTGACAGCAACAAGATCCATACCCTGCTTATCTTCGGCGGGACGAACGATTCCTGGATTGATGCACCCATTGGAAAACTTACCTATTCCGAGCGGACGGAAGACGATCTGAAATGCGTATTGCCTGCTTTTTGCCATTTGATCGACCGCGCCGAAACGGTTGCGGACAATGTGCTTGTGATCATCAATTCCGATCTGAAAGCAGAGATAACCGACGGTTTTGCGGAAGCGTGTGATAAAGCGGGGGTACGGTGGGTGCAACTGGCAAACATTCAAAAAGAAAACGGTCATCCGACGGAACTCGGAATGCAACAGATCGCCAAGCAGGTGGCGGTGTATCTGTCTGTTTAAAAACTCAGGAGAGTGCGTGAAATGAAACATACAAAGAGTTGTCCCAAATGTCGTTCCGGCAATATCGTGCGTATCGACGGCTATGCGGGAGCATATGGGGCGGGAAACAATGTGATGACGGGTAACACCATTTTTTCGGCGGTGAATGTCAACCGCTATGTTTGTTGTGCCTGCGGGTTTACCGAAGAATGGATCGATAAAGAGGATATGGAAAAAATTGCAAACAGTAAGAAGGCGAAAAGGCCATGACAATAACATTGTTTGTGAGCGCACTGGTGAAGTTCCTTTTGGGTGTGGTTTTGGTCGGAGGGGTGATCTTCGCAAGTGCGGGATCCTTCGCGTATATGGGCGGTTGGTTGCTTATGGGGGTGTTATTCCTGCCGATGTTTGCGGCCGGGGTGGTGATGATGTGTAAAAACCCGTCGCTTCTGCAATCGCGTCTGAACGCAAAAGAAAAGCAAAGGGATCAGGATTTGGTTGTAAAACTCAGTGGTCTTATGTTTATCGCTGCATTTGTTCTTGCGGGGTTGGGATACCGTTTCGGTTGGTATGTGTTACCGCGATGGGTGTCTTTCACAGGAGCGACGTTGTTTCTTTTGGCGTATGCACTGTATGCTGAGGTGTTGCGCGAAAACACCTTTCTCAGCCGTACCATTGAAGTTCAAGAAGGACAAACCGTGGTCGACACGGGGTTGTATGGCATTGTTCGACATCCGATGTATAGTGCCACCGTCCTTTTGTTTTTGAGTATGCCGTTGATATTGGGATCGATTTATGCGCTGTTTGTGCTTTTGTTGTATCCGTTTCTTATTGCCAAACGGATCAAAGGCGAAGAAGCGTTCCTTGAACAAGAGTTGGACGGTTATGGCGCATATAAGCAAAAGGTGAAATACCGCTTGTTACCGTTTATTTGGTAACGAGTGTTAAGGGAGTGTAATCTTTATGAACGGAATGACCAGACGTGAAAGGCAGATCACCGATCTCTCTGAGATCACGCGTATTCTGGATACTTCGAAAGTGCTTCATTTAGGATTGGTGGACGGTGATGAGCCGTACGTTGTGCCGATGAATTACGGTTATGCAATGGAAAACGGGGAACTTACCATCTATCTTCACGGCGCGCCGCGCGGACGCAAGATCGATGTGATGCGCCAAAACCCCAAGGTGTTTTTTTCAATGGAATGTAATCTGCAACCCTTCGAAGGAGACGTTGCCTGTCGCTACGGGCTGGCCTATTCCTCTTTGATGGGGCGCGGTACGGCAGAGATAGTGGAAGATACGGAAGAAAAACGCCGTTGCCTTTCTCTTTTTATGAAGACCCAAACGGGGGGCGGCGAATTTACTTTTGATGAAAAATTGGTGGCGGTGGTGAGCGTTATACGCATCCGTGTGGCGGAGTATACTGCGAAATATCGCCCGTTACCGCCAAAATAATAAGCAGAGCGTCGGTGAGCTCTGCTTATCGAAAGCGTTTAAAAATGGTGTTTTTGTTGTTGATCTTGCTTTGAAAACTTACGCTTAATATCAATCCGATGCCGAGATATAATGTAAGCACCGAGCTGCCTCCCGCGCTGAAAAAGGGGAGGGTAATGCCGATAACCGGTAACAGACGCAGGTTCATGCCGAGGTTGATGATGGATTGAAAGGCGATCAACCCCATCATACCGATACACAGTGAACGGCCAAGCTCGTCACGCGCATTGAAAGCGGCACGCAACAGTGCCAAAATGACACCGAGTAACAGGAAGAGCAACAATAACGAACCCATCAAACCGAATTCTTCTGCTGCTTCGGTGAAGATGAAGTCGTTGTTTCGGGCATACAGGGATACGGCGCCGCCTTTCAGATAGCCCGTGCCCCACAGACCGCCGTTTCCCATTGAGATAAGTGCGTGATGTTGTTGCCATCCGTAGGTTTCAAGATATTGTTCGGGATGAATAAGCGCCATAATTCGTCCGCGCTTTTGCTCATCCAGCATTTGCCACAGAGCGAATGCGCCGGGAACGGCGACTCCTGCAACCGTGGCGAAATAACCCCAGTGTACGCCTGCCGCAAACATCATGACGGCGAAAATACACAGGAAGACCAAAGCGGTGCCGTCGTCACCTTGAAGGAAAACCAATACGGTCGGTATGGCGGCGTGGGCACACAACAGAAGAATCGTAGAAAACCGATGGATATTTTCTTTGGCGTTTTCCAAATGTTTGGAAAATGAGATGATAAATACGATCTTTAGTAATTCAGACGGTTGGAATGTGATAAAAGGTGTCTCCGAACCGAATGGGAGACCCAGCCATGCTGTGTCGTCCGTGCCGGCTACGTTATAACCGAGCGGTGTGAAGGTGAGGAGCATCAAGATAAGCGCCGGCACGGCAAAAACAAACCATATGCGTGCAATGGCGCGGTAATCGATTTGTGAGATCACGAGCGCCGCCGCAAGACCGCCGATCGAGGCGATCAGTTGACTGGAAAAACCGGATGCTACACCCGAAGAATAGACCAGCAGTAAACTGTAGGTCGAACAAAGGGCGCACAAAAGGATCAGTAATTTATTGCTTCCGTGAAAAAAACGGCCGAAAAATGCCGAAAGAGTTTTCATGTTTGTCCGCCCTCCTTTGTGTAGTATATGGATACAGTATAGCGTTTTTCTTTTTACTATGCAATAACCTCTTTAAATTTTTGAAAAAATATGTTATAATCCAATTTAAGGTGATTCAAATGGTATATAAGAGTTCTTCGCCGCAACAGACAGAAGATATTGCCGCCGCGTTTGCCAAGGGGTTAACGGGCAGTACCGTCGTGGCGTTTTTCGGCGGCCTTGGTATGGGAAAAACCGCCTTTGTCCGCGGTATGGCCAAAGGGCGCGGATTGACCGCCGAAGTGTCCAGTCCTACCTTTGCGCTGGTTCACGAATACGGCGGCAACCCCCCGCTTGTACATTTTGATATGTACCGTGTCAGCGGGTGGGAGGATTTGTTTTCCACCGGTTTTTTTGAATATATCGATGCCGGTTGTATTCTGGCGGTGGAGTGGAGTGAAAATATTGAAGCCGCATTGCCCGAAGGAAAGACTGTGCGTGTTACGATTACCGCAGAAGGGGAAACGGATCGCTGTATTACGATTGAGGAGGAATAAGGCGCAATGAGAATAATGGCGATTGAGACTTCGGCTGTTCCGGCATCGTGTGCGGTGGTGGAAGACGGCAAGATCATTGCAAGCAGTTACAACCATACCGCACAAACCCATAGCCAGACGCTGATGCCGATGGTAGAAGAAATGTTGAAACAAGCGGCGTTGTCTGTGTCGGATATGGATAGACTGGCCGTATCGGCCGGCCCCGGTTCATTTACCGGCGTGCGCATCGGCGTGGCGGCCCTTAAAGGGCTCGCTTTTGCCGAGGATAAACCGTGTGTTGGCGTTTCCACATTGGCGACGATCGCTCGTAATGCCGAAGGAATCGGTTTCGAAGGTGTGGTTTGTGCCGCGATGGATGCCCGTTGCCGACAGGTGTATACGGCGTGTTTTTTGGCAGAAGGCGGCCGGATCCGTCGGTTGTGCGCCGATGAGGCAATGGCGACAGACGAACTCAAACGGCGCCTTGCGGCATATGATATGCCGATCATGCTGTTTGGCGATGGTGCCTGTTTGTGTTATAAGGAATTTAACGAAGAACTTACCCGCATATCGTTAGCGCCCGAACACTTGCGATATCAAACGGCGGTTGGCGTGGCACGCGAGGCGGAAGAAGCCGAACCTGTCAGCGCCGAAATGTTGCAACCGTTGTATTTGCGCTTGCCGCAAGCGGAACGTGAATTGAGAGCGCGTCAACAATTACGAGGATAATTTAAAATAAAGGAGCGAAAAGTATGGCAAACATTTTTGTGGCGGATCACCCGTTGGTACAACACAAGTTGGCGGTTCTGCGTGATGAGGCAACCCCTTCAAAAGAGTTTCGCCGTTTGATCTGCGAGATTACCGAACTGATGGTGTATGAAGCTACGCGTGATCTTCCGTTGAAAGATGTGGACGTTCAAACACCGGTAGCGGTGGCCAAATGCAAAAAACTCTCAGGACGCAAACTGGCCTTTGTGCCGATCTTGCGTGCCGGTCTCGGTATGATGGACGGTGCACTGGAATTGGTTCCCTCCGCCCGCGTGGGGCATATCGGGTTGTATCGTGATCCCGAAACGTTGATGCCGGTGGAATACTACTGTAAATTGCCGGGTGATATAGAAGAACGCGATGTCATCGTGCTTGATCCGATGTTGGCTACCGGCGGTTCGGCGATTGATGCGATCTCGCAGATCAAAACGCGTCATCCTCGTAACGTAAAGTTTATGTGTATTATTGCCGCGCCCGAAGGTGTGGCGGCGTTGACTGCCGCGCATCCCGATGTGGCTGTGTACTGTGCGGCACTCGATGATCGTTTGAACGATCACGGATATATCATTCCCGGACTCGGTGATGCCGGTGACCGCATTTTCGGCACAAAATAATGCGAAGGGAGCAGTCGAAATGACTGCTCCCGATACTATAAAAAAGGGGGGAGAGCTTTGCTGACAGTAAAAGACCTTGTGCCGTCGTTGCTATCGTGGTATCGTGCCGAAGCGCGACCGTTGCCGTGGCGCTCTCCGCTTTCACCGTATCGCGTGTGGGTGTCTGAGATCATGTTGCAACAAACCCGCATCGAAGCTGTGATCCCGTATTTTGAGCGTTTTATGAACGAATTACCCACCGTACAGGCGTTGGCAGCCGTTTCGGATGAGCGGTTGATGAAGTTATGGGAAGGGTTGGGGTATTACAATCGTGCGCGCAATCTTAAGAAAGCGGCGATACAGATCTGTGAGCAACACGGGGGAGAGTTGCCTGCCGATTACGATGCTTTGCATGCGTTGGCAGGGTTCGGTGACTATACCGCCGGTGCGGTTGCTTCCATTGCGTTCGGTATTCCCGTTCCGGCGGTCGACGGTAATGTTTTACGGGTTGTTGCACGTTTGAAAGCAGACTTTGATGACGTAATGACAACGGCGACACGGCGGCGTCATACCGAAACGGCGCGTGCTTGGTTGCCCCCCGATGCACCGGGCGATTTTAATGCCGCCTTAATGGAACTCGGCGAGCGTGTGTGTTTGCCGAACACGATGCCGCGTTGTGAGCAATGCCCGTTTAAGACCGTGTGTGAAGGGCATAAACAACAGGTGGCGGTTCTGCTTCCCGTGCGGCGTGCCAAAACCAAACGTCGTGTGGAATATCGCACGATCTTTGTGATTACGACCGATGAGGACGTGCCGCGCGTTTTGTTGCGCAAACGCCCGGCCAAGGGGCTGCTGGCGGGCTTGTGGGAGTTGCCGCAAGCGGAAACCGACGATGCGTCAGCGGCCGTTTCGGAAATACGTTCAGCGTATTCTGCCGATGTGCGCGAGACGCGCACAATCGGAGACGGTGTGCATATGTTCAGCCATGTCGAATGGCGTATGCAGGGTATTCTTCTTCGGACAACGTATTTCCCTGCACCGTCCGATCACGTATGGGCGACGCTTCAGGATGTGCATGCGCGCTATGCACTGCCCACGGCATTTCGCCCATTTTCGCGGCTGTTGCCGATTTTGCTCGAAAAGGAGGAAATACCATGAATCGTGTTGCGTTGGTAACCGGTGGTTCGCGCGGTATCGGCCGTGCCGTTGTGTGCCATCTTGTCAAACTCGGTTGGCGTGTGGCGTTCACATATTGCCGCTCTGCTGAAAAGGCACAGGAATTGGTGGAAGAGCTGACAACGCGCGGTGCCGATGTGGCCGCTTTTCAAGCAGATCTTTGTGATTTCACGTCGGCCGATCGTTGCGTGTCGGAGGTGCTTGCGCGCTTTGGCCGTATAGACGCCTTGGTAAACAATGCCGGCGTTTCTTCGATAGGTTTGTTCAGCGATATCACCGCCGAAGAATGGCAACGGGTGTTGTCGGTGGATCTTACGGGTACAGCGGCGTGTTGCCGAGCAGTTACAAGAGATATGTTGAGCCGTCACAGCGGTCGTGTTGTCAATATCACTTCGGTTTGGGGGGTGCACGGTGCCTCGTGTGAGGCGGCGTATTCCGCTGCGAAGGCAGGGGTTATCGGCTTGACACGCGCCCTGGCAAAAGAGCTCGGCCCTTCAGGAATCGCGGTCAACGCGGTAGCACCCGGGGTAATTGATACGGATATGAACCGCGGTCTTGATGAGGAAACAGTGCTTGCGCTGGCGGAGGAAACGCCGCTTGGCCGAATCGGCACGCCGAACGATGTGGCGGCGTGTGTGGCGTTTTTGTTGTCAGACGAAGCCACCTTCGTTACGGGGCAAGTGTTGGGTGTGGACGGTGGTTTTGCGTTATAACCTTCGAAGGCGGAAGCGTAATGGCGTTTCCGCCTTTTTGCAACACCGTGATGGGGAGATCCGGCAACAAGGTACGCAGTACGACGAAGGCGTTTTGGCTTGTGGTATCGTTTTCGTCCACAATGAGTTGCACCGCTTTGGTTTGTCTTGCATGAACGGCAAGTGACAAAAGCGGATCGTCGCTGAACAACACGGTGATTTCCGCTTTTTCGCGGGAGGCGATGTTGTATACGGTTTGTATGTCTTCGGCAACAACTTGCGAAACGAGTTCTTTCGGTTGTGTGAATAGTAGCGTAAGCGGACGACGCTGTTCTTTTGCCAAGGCCGCTCCTGCTGTAACCAGTCGATTACAAGATGTGCGATTGGGTGAGTAGATCAAAATGGGCGGTGATGCCGCGCGCTTCATTGGTCAACCTCCTTTAGGTGTGAACTGCTCTAACAGTATATTCAATTTTACACGCGAAATATGTTGTCATAACTACAAAAGCGTAACATTTTTGTGAATGTGAGTGTTCGCGTGTTGCAAACACAGAAAGGTATTGTGCCTAAATTATGAATCGATTTTTTGGTCAAATTGACAAAAAACATTTACGAGGTTGCAAAAAATCGGAAAAAAGTATAAGAAAAAGTCACAAAAACCCGTGTTTTTTTGACTTTTCCTCTTGCAATAATCGGATTTATCGTGTAAAATAATATACAAAGTTTATACGCTTGTATTGCCGAAGGAGTTTCTGTTATGTCCGTAGAATTTCCCGTGAAAGATCGGTATACGATGGAGGATCTTCTGGATCTGATGGTTGCTCTGCGTTCCCCCGAAGGTTGTCCGTGGGATAGGGAACAAACCCACGAAAGTATTCGTTCCAACTTTTTAGAGGAAACACACGAAGCCATTGAAGCGATCAATCAAAAAGATGTTGCGGGGCTTCGCGAGGAACTGGGCGATGTCTTGATGCAGGTGACGTTACACACGCAGATCGCGACGGAAGAAGGGGAGTTTACCTTCGACGACGTGGTCGATGAGGTGTGTCGCAAGTTGATCGTGCGCCATCCGCATGTGTTTGGTAACGTTGTGGCAGAGGATGCTGCCGCGGTGCTTAAAACGTGGGATGCGGTGAAACGTGCCACGAAAGGAAAAGACGGCGAAACCGCGACGCAGGCAGATGTTTTGCGCAGTGTGCCGCGCACATTGCCCGCTTTGATGCGCGCTGCCAAGGTGCAAGGGCGTGCACGCCGCGTCGGCTTTGATTGGCCTGACGTGTCGGGGACGATGGCGGCATTGGACAGCGAGGTAGCGGAGCTTAAAGCAGCCGTTGCCGACGGCTCGCCGCAAGAAATCGAAGAAGAACTCGGTGACCTTTTGTTCTCGGCGGTAAATGTGTCACGCTTTGTAGATACGGATGCCGAACAAGCGCTTACCGTTTCCACCGACAAGTTCATCGCTCGTTTCGATAAGGTTGAGTCGCTCGCCAAAGAACGCGGATTGGATATGACGCAAATGTCGATTGATGAATTGGATAAACTTTGGTATGAGGCGAAAAAACTCGCCGCAGAATAAAGGCCCAAATCGGATCGTTTAAAGGTCCGTTGGTATAAATTTTTGGAGGTATTTATCATGAAAAAAGCAGAACTCATTGCAGCAGTTGCAGAAAAGGCCGGTCTGTCCAAGAAGGACGCTGAGAAAGCGGTTTCCGCTGTTCTCGATACCATCGTTGACGCTGTCGCCGCGGGCGATAAGGTTGCGGTTGTCGGTTTCGGTACTTTCGAGACCCGTACTCGCAATGCGCGCACCGGTTTGAATCCCCGCACCAAAGAGACCATCGAAATCCCCGCTTCCACCCAGCCTGTCTTCAAGGCCGGCAAGGCGTTCAAGGATGCTGTGGCGAAATAATTTTTCCTACATTACCCTTTGATTACAAAAGCCGCCCTGAAACGGGCGGCTTTTTGCGCTGAGCGAAGGAGGGCGAATATGCGCCTGGACAAATATTTGAAGGTATCCCGTCTTATCAAACGCCGAACAGTAGCGAATGAAGCTTGCGACGCAGGTCGCGTGTTGGTAAACGGGAAGGTCGCACGGGCGTCTTACGATGTCAAAGTAGGAGATATCCTTACGATCCAACTCGGCACGCGCGAGTTGCGCGCCGAAGTTGTCGACGTACAGGAGACGGTAGGCAAAAACGATGCGGCCTTGCTTTACAAATTGCTGAATTAACGGTGTATCCGTCGTGGTGTTTAACACTATGACGGATACCTTCTTTTTTTAAAAAAATACACGAAAAGTTCGCGGTTTATCATTGCAAAAAGAATGGAAGTTTGTTATAATAAGTAAAATAGGGTTTTTATATAAATAGGAAGTGAATTATGGCCACGATACAACACATTACGACCGAGGAATTGGCACGTCAACGCGCGTTCGGAAAGCAAGTTGCAGCGTACTATGAGACGCGCGGTATAGCGCGCCCGCTGGCGTTTGTGCGCACTTTCGGTTGTCAACAAAACGTTTCCGACTCTGAACATATGAAAGGTATGTTGGAGGAGATGGGATTTGGCTTTACAGAGGACGCAGCCGAAGCGGATCTCATCCTCTTTAACACCTGTGCCGTGCGCGAACATGCGGAAGACCGGGTGTTTGGCAACGTCGGTGCGATGAAAATGTATAAACGCCGCCGTCCGCATTTGTTGATTGCGGTATGCGGATGTATGGTGCAACAGCCGCATATTGCCAAGCGTTTTCGCGAACACTATCCCTTCGTAGGGTTGGTGTTCGGCACGCACGTGCTGTATCGGTTACCCGAACTGATGCTCGGTGCATTGTCGTCTCGCCAACCCGTACATGAGACGCCGGAATGTGACGGCGTGTTGGCGGAAGGAATCCCGACCCATCGCGACGGCACCTTCAAAGCATGGCTTCCCATTATGTACGGTTGCAACAATTTTTGCACCTATTGCATCGTGCCGTATGTCCGCGGACGTGAGCGCAGTCGCGATCCCGAAGCGATTTTGCAAGAGGCACGTGAACTGGTGGCACAGGGATACAAGGAGATCACACTGCTTGGACAAAATGTAAACTCTTATGGCAAAGGCGAAGCGCACGGTGTGGATTTCCCGGAATTGTTGCGACGTATCAATGCCATCGAAGGGGATTTCCTCATTCGATTTATGACTTCGCATCCCAAAGATGCTTCGCCGCGATTGTTTGATACGATCGCCGCGTGTGAAAAGGTTTCGCGACATTTTCATTTGCCGTTCCAGTCGGGCAGTAATCGCATTTTGAAAGAGATGAATCGCGGATATACGCGTGAACAGTATTTGGAATTGATCCGGTATGCACGTCGCGTAATACCCGATATTGCGTTTACCGGCGATGTGATCGTGGGGTTTCCCGGCGAAACGCGCGAGGACTTCGAGCAGACTGTCGATTTGATTCGTGAAGTGGAATTCGTTTCGCTGTTCACCTTCATTTATTCGCCGCGCAAGGGGACGCCTGCGGCGGTGATGCCCGACCCGATTTCCCCTGAAGAAAAAAGCGCCTGGTTTACCGAAATGAACCGCGTACAGGAAGAAATTGCTGCCGGGCGGTTAGCGCGTATGGTGGGAACAACACGCCGTGCGTTGCTCGAAAGTGCGGAAGACGGATTCCTTGAAGCACGTCTTCCCGAAAATGTGGTGGTGCGCGTGGAAGGGGACGCTTTGTGGATCGGCAAACACGCACAAATAACGGTAACATCTGCCAAGAGTTGGATCGCCGAAGGGCGAATCGATGCAATCGAAGAATAAAAAAGGAGAAAGAACAATGGATAAAATTTTGGAATTGACAAAGGATCTGGCACACGAAATTCAAATGGATGAGCGTTTCGTGCGTATGCAGTTGGCACAGCAAGAGGCGGATGCGGATGAAGCGTTACAGGCTTTGATCGGCGAGTTTAATCTGAAACGTATGTCGTTGGCTACCGAAACGGCGAAGGATGACGACAAAAAGGATGCTGAAAAAATGAAACAGTTGGACGAAGAACTGCGTGCTTTGTATGCCGACGTGATGTCCAACGAGAATATGAAGGCGTTCAACGTTGCTAAGGCGGGGATGGACGAACTGATGAATGGCGTATCCCGTATTTTGACCTTGGCGGCACAGGGGGTAGATCCCGACAGTGCCGATATGGAAGCGTCCTGCAGCGGGAATTGCTCGTCCTGCGGCGGTTGTCATTAATTTTTGTAAAGTGAGGTTCGCACCATGGCGGACATGACTCCGATGATGAAGCAATATCTGGCTATTAAGGCACAACATCCCGGTTGCCTTTTGTTCTTTCGCTTAGGTGACTTTTACGAGATGTTTTTTGAAGATGCCAAGATTGCTTCTCGTGAATTGGAATTGGTATTGACCGGCCGCGATTGCGGTCAAGAAGAACGTGCGCCGATGTGCGGTGTGCCGTTTCACAGTTATGAGTCCTATGTGGCGCGTTTGGTTGCCAAGGGGTATAAGGTGGCTATTTGCGAGCAGGTGGAAGACCCTGCCAAAGCGCAGGGGTTGGTGAAGCGGGATATCGTGCGCATCATTACACCCGGTACGGTAATTGAAGGCAGTATGCTCGACGAAGGGCGTAACAATTATCTTTGTACCGTGTTTGCCCTGCCGTCGTTTAAGGACGTGGGTGTTTGCTTCGCAGATTGCTCTACCGGCGACGTGCACCTGACTCGTATTGTCGGTGAAGACGCCGTGGAGCGCTTACAAAACGAAATGGCGCGTTTTCGCCCGAGTGAGATCTTGGTTTCGGAAGGGGCGGCCGCTTCGGCTTCTTTTGCGGAATTTGTTACCACGCGGCTCGGCGTGACGGCAGACGTAGCGGAAGATCGCCATTTTGCGCCGGATATTGCGCGAGAAGAGGTGTGCCGCCAGTTTGCGATAGATACGCTCGATGAACTTGGCTTAAACGAACAGGAACCCGCTGTGCAAGCGCTTGGGTGTGCCATAGCATATCTGCGCGAGACGCAGATGGGCGGACTTGAACGTATACGTCGTCCGCAATTCTATTCGGATGTTCAGTTCATGAAATTGGATCTTATGACCCGCCGCAATTTGGAACTGATTGAGACGATGCGCAACAAGGAAAAGCGCGGTTCGTTGCTCGGTGTCCTGGATAAGACCAAGACGGCCATGGGTAAGCGTCTTATTCGCCGTTGGATCGAACAACCGCTCATTCAGCCCGCGCCGATCTTGCGCCGCCACAATGCGGTGGAAGAATTGACAGGAGATACGGCGCGGCGCGGTGATCTGTTCCTGTTGCTTTCGGATATTTACGATCTGGAACGCATTATGACGCGTATCGTCTACGGCAGCGCCAACGCCAAGGAATTGCGCTCGCTATGCCGTGCGATCGAGTGTCTGCGCCCTGTAAAAGAACGTCTCGGCGGTGTAACTTCTGCCATGCTGTGCGATATTGAACAGGCTATCGATCCGCTTTCGGATGTACACGATTGGATCGATTCGGCGTTGGAGGATGATCCGCCGTTTTCGGTGCGCGAAGGCGGAATAATTCGTAAGGGATACCACGCTCAGTTGGATGAATTGCGCACCGATATGAACGACGGTAAAGGGATCATTGCGCGTATTGAAGCCGAAGAAAAGGAAAAAACGGGTATCAAAACGTTGAAAGTCGGGTATAACCGCGTCTTTGGTTACTACATAGAAGTTTCGCGTTCTTATTCCGAAATGGTGCCCGAACACTACATTCGAAAACAGACATTGGCCAACGCGGAACGGTATATAACACAGGAATTAAAGGAACTGGAAACGCGTGTGCTCACGGCCAAAGAGCGTTCGGTGGCGTTGGAATATCAATTGTTTACCGATTTGCGTTTGCGTGTGGCGGGCGAGTTGCATCGTATTCAGGCAACGGCAGAGGCTGTGGCGCAACTCGATGTGTTGTGCTCGTTTGCCGAAGTGGCGGTGCGACGTA
This sequence comes from Acutalibacteraceae bacterium, assembly GCA_045591985.1. Classification (GTDB taxonomy): domain Bacteria; phylum Bacillota; class Clostridia; order Oscillospirales; family Acutalibacteraceae; genus SIG588. The sequence goes on along the minus strand of JAZNTV010000080.1, from coordinate 17,084 downwards.
ACTATTGCCGCCCGACCGTAACGTTGAGTGGCGAGATCACAATCGAAGATGGGCGTCACCCTGTAGTTGAAGCGCTTTTAAAAGCGCCTTTTGTGCCGAATGATACCCGTTTGGATAACGGCGAAAACCGCATAGCGCTGATTACCGGTCCGAATATGGCAGGTAAATCTACGTATATGCGTCAAACGGCATTGATCGTGTTGATGGCACAATGCGGTAGTTTTGTTCCCGCCAAGAGTGCAACGATCGGTATAGTGGACAGTATTTTCACCCGTGTCGGTGCGTCGGACGATCTTTCGTCCGGTCAATCTACGTTTATGGTGGAAATGAATGAAGTTGCCACTATTTTGAAACATGCCACCAAAAACAGTTTGGTTATCTTTGATGAGATCGGTCGCGGAACATCCACATTCGATGGGATGAGCATTGCGCGGGCTGTGTTGGAATATGTGGCAGACACGGCCAAGGTCGGTGCCAAAACGCTTTTCGCTACGCATTACCACGAACTGACGGTGATGGAAGAAGAGATCGACGGCATTCGCAATTACAACATCGCTGCCAAGAAGCGCGGCGACAGCATTACGTTTTTGCGCCGCATCGTGCGTGGTGCCGCCGATGAGAGTTATGGTATTGAAGTGGCAAAACTGGCGGGCGTGCCCGATGCGGTGGTACGCCGCGCCAAAGAGATATTGCATGGTTTGGAATTTGACGGTGACGCGGTAACGCGTGTTGCACCGTCACACCAAAACAAGGACGATGATATGCAACTGTCGTTATTGTCGGCGGCAGATAACGAATTGGTACGTCAATTGGCGGCTATCGATATCAACACGCTGACTCCGATCGAAGCGTTGCAAACGTTGTATGAATTTAATGCACAGGCCAAAAGTTTGAGAGAATAATCTGAAAGCGAGGGGAGTATTTTGCCGAAAATTCAAGTATTGGATCGCCATACAGCCGAACTGATCGCGGCGGGCGAGGTGGTTGAACGCCCCTCGTCGGTCGTAAAAGAATTAATGGAAAACGCCATCGATGCGGGCGCCACCGCGCTGACTGTGGAAATCGAAAACGGTGGCGTACGTATGATCCGTGTGACGGATAACGGGTGCGGTATCGTCCACGATGAGGTCACTACCGCCTTCTTACGCCACGCAACCAGTAAGGTGCGTACCGAAGAGGATCTTGCGCATATCGGTACGTTGGGGTTTCGCGGCGAGGCGTTGGCGTCGATTTCGGCCGTATCCAAAGTCGAGATGCTTACACGCACTGCCGATGAACTCGCGGGTACACGGTGTGTGATCGAAGGCGGGGAAGAACCGCAATTGTCCGAGACAGGATGTCCCGTCGGAACGACAATTTTCGTGCGTGATTTGTTTTATAATGTGCCGGCACGCATGAAATTCTTGAAAAAAGACGTCAGCGAAGCCAACGCCGTTGCGGCGGTCGTGGATTGTTTGGCACTTTCTCATCCCGAAATTTCGGTTCGTTTTATCCGCGACGGAAAAGAGACGTTGTTGACCCCCGGCGACGGCAATGCCCACGCCTGTATTTATGCCGTTTTCGGTCGCGAATTCGCAAACGGACTGATTCCGGTGGACTATGCACTGGCCGATGTACACGTGTACGGATACATCTCGAAACCGGTAAACGCTCGCTCAAACCGCACAATGCAACACTTTTTCGTAAACGGACGTTACGTAAAAACGCGTACGGCCGCCGCGGCCTTGGAACGCGCCTTCCAAGGGGCTGTTATGATCGGAAAATTCCCGTCTTGTGTATTACATATCGATATGATGGCGGAACAAGTGGATGCCAACGTGCATCCCGCCAAAATTGAAGTGCGTTTTGTTAACGAGCGGCCGATATTTGATGCTGTGTATCACGGTGTAAAATCGGCTCTGGCTGTCGGAGATGCTCCGAAACAGGCGGTATTTACTGCGGTAAAGCCCAAAGAGATCTCGCCTGTGGCAGAGCAGTTAATGTTGGGCGCCGAAAAGAAAAATTCCGTTATTCCGATAACACCGTCGAACGAAAGCGGATTTAAAAAGCGGCCGCTGACAAGCGAGAATACCGCCCCGAAGAAAACAATGCCGCTGCGCGACGGGACGGCAACGTTGCACGGAAGACCCGATATTACGGTAGAACCGTCGATTCCGTATACACCGCCGATGAACCCACCTGTTCAGGAAGTGTCGGTTGCCCCCGCTTCCGCGGTAACGGTATCTGTCGCGGTTACGCCCGTGTCGAAAGACAACGAACCGATACAGTTTTTGGGCGAGGTGTACCACACCTATTTGTTGGTGCAGAAAGGTGAGTCGCTTTTCTTTATCGATAAGCATGCTGCCCACGAGCGAATATTGTATAACAAATTGCGCGAAGCGGTACGTCACGATGCCCAATTGTTGCTGACGCCGATCACCGTTTCGCTCAGCCACAAAGAATATGAGGCGGTATTGCCCAATCTGGGCTTGATGCGTGAAGCGGGGTTTGAGGTGGAAGAGTTTGATAACACCTTGCTGGTGCGTGCCGTGCCGATGATGTTGACCGGTGAGGATATCCCCGCGCTGATCGAGGAGATCGCAGGCGGCTTTTTGTCGGGCAAACAAGAGATTCAAGTGGATAAGCTTTCGTGGATCTACCATTCGGTTGCGTGTCGGGCTGCTGTTAAAGCGGGGGACAGACAATCACCGAAGGAAGCCGAAGTGCTGGCAAGGCGTGTGCTGAACGATGAGGCGGTACGCTATTGCCCGCATGGACGACCGGTGTGTTTTGAACTGACACGCAAGGAATTGGAAAAACAGTTTGGACGAATTTGAGGATGACAATGGAGAAACGGTTATCGGTAATTGCAGGGCCTACGGCTTCGGGAAAAACGGCACTGGCCATCGCTGTGGCGAAACGTCAAGGCGGCGAGGTGATCTCGGCCGATTCGATGCAAGTGTATGCGGATTTGATAATCGGCACCGCCCGCCCAACAATCGAAGAAATGGAGGGCGTTACGCACCATTTGATCGGCTTTTTGCCTCTCAGCGAACGCTATAGTGTGGCACGGTATGCCGCCGATGCACGGGCGATCATTGACCGATTGCATGCCGCGGGTAAGCATCCGATCTTGTGCGGTGGCACCGGTTTGTATATCCAGGCGGTAACCGAAAACCTGGCGTTTTCACAAGAAAGCGGCGATGAAAGTTTGGTGTTGCGTTGCCGCCTGCAAGCCGAGTGTGCGGCGTTGGGCGGAGAGGCTATGTTGGCACGCCTTGCCGAAAAGGATCCCGAAACCGCGGTTAAATTGCACCCAAACGATCACGGACGTATCATTCGTGCGTTGGAAGTTGTGTTGTCTACAGGGGTGCCGATGAGCGAATGGGTGCGTCGTTCACGGGCCGTTCCGCCGCCGTATGATACGCGTATGTTGGTGTTGGATTTCCGTGACCGTGCCGTATTGTACGATCGAATCAACCGCCGAGTGGATAGTATGTTGCAACAGGGGTTGTTGGAAGAGGCACGTAAGGCATTACGCTCTCCCAATGCGCCGACAGCCATGCAAGCGATCGGATACAAGGAGTTGGCGCCGTATATCGAAGGAATGTGCTCGTTTGAAGAGGCGGTAGAGAATTTAAAGCGTGAGACCCGCCGCTATGCCAAGCGACAACTTTCGTGGTTTCGACGCATTCAAACGGCACACACGTTGTATGTGGATGAGTATGCGGATGCCGCTTCGTTGAGTGCTGCGGCGTGTGAGATTTTGGAATAAACGGAAAGGAACGAGACGATTGAAGGATTGGTTAAAACGCCTGGGTGTTTTGCTGTTGGCGGTCTTTTTGCTTGTATATGTGGGATACCAGATCTTTCAAGTGCTGTATTCCAACGTGACGGTGGAAACGGTATCGGCTTACAGCGTATATGACACTGTGGAGACCCAAGCGATCGCGATTCGCAATGAGACGCTTGTGGAAGCCGACGTGGGGGAGAATTATCTTTTTTATACGTTAGATAACGGTAACCGTGTTTCCAAGAACGGAACCATCGCACAGTTATATGCAGACGAAGAAACGGCCGGTTTACAACAACAATTACAGGTTCTTGATGGAGAGATCAGTTTGTTGGAAAGCGCACAAACACTTGCGTCCGGCAACTATTCCGGTTTGGAAGCCATTGAACAACAACTCTCTATGCAGTTGCAAGATATCGCTGTATATGTAAACGGGCAGGGAACGGAAGAACTGCGAACCCTGCGAGCACAACTGCTCACCTTGATGAACAAACGACAAGTTATCGTTGGGGCGGTAAGCGGTTTTGAAGATAAACTTGCTGCCTTGCGCGCCGAACGCAATGCGCTGGCTTCTCGTGTATCGTCTTCCAACGGTACGGTACAAGCACCGGTATCCGGTTATTTTATCGACCGGGCCGATGGGTATGAAACGTATTTCACCGCAAACGACACGGATATGGCCGCATTAACGGCAGAGGAAATTCAAGAAGCGCTCAAAACTTCTCCCGAGCGCCCGCACAACTGCGTGGGAAAGATCTCCTCGGATTATTATTGGTATCTTGCCTGTTCCATCGACAGCCAGAAGGCGGCTTCTCTGGAAGTGGGAGATGCTTTGAATGTGCGTCTGCCGTTTGTCACGGCGGAAATTATTCCCACTAAAGTATTGGCCGTCAATCAAGGGGCCGATAACCGGAGTGCATTGATCTTAAAATGCAGTCTGATGTCCGAACGCCTCTCCGGTATACGTTTGGAATCGGTGCAGTTGCTCTTGGAAGAGTTCAGCGGTTTGCGCCTGCCGGACAAAGCGTTGCATTTTGATAAAGATAACCGTACAGGCGCTTTTGTGCGCATGGGAACAACGGTAACGTTCCGCTATGTAGACGTGTTATATCACAACGAAAAGGATAAATATTCCATTTGTGCAATACCGCAGACAACTGATAAGACATACGTTCAGTTGTATGATGATGTGATCGTGGAGGGGAAAGATCTATATGACGGAAAAGTTGTGCAATCCTGAGCGGATCGCAATTGAAGAGAATATCGCACGTGTGCGTGAACGCATCGAAAACGCCTGTGCCCGTGCCGGACGTCGTTCAGATGAAGTGACGTTGCTGGCGGTTACCAAGACGGTATCGGTTGAACGGATCAATCACGCTATTGCGGCCGGTATTCACGAAATCGGTGAAAACCGTGTGCAGGAATATCTTTCCAAAGAGGGCGCTTTGTTGCCGGTGAAGGCACATCTGATCGGTCATTTGCAAACCAATAAAGCCGCACAGATCGCTCATCGTGTTGCAATGGTGCAATCGGTGGACAGTTTGCGTGTGGCCGAGGCATTAAATGCCGCCGCCGAAAAGCATGGAGTTACACTGGATATTTTAGCTCAAGTCAATATTGGGGAAGAAGAATCCAAATCGGGTGTTTCGCCTGCTGAGGCTGCAGAATTTTGTGCGGCATTACAGGGTTTTTCGCACTTACATTTACGCGGGATGATGACAATACCGCCGATTTCCAATACCGAACGCGAAAAAAGAGAATATTTTTCTCAAATGTCGCAATTGTTTATTGACATCCGCACTAAAAATGTAGATAATAGTAGTATGGAGATTCTTTCTATGGGAATGTCGGATGACTATGAAGAAGCGATTTTAGAAGGTTCTACCATGGTGCGGGTTGGTTCCGCAATTTTTGGCAAAAGAAATTATTAAAACATATAGGAGGCAATTACAATGGGACTGTTGGACAAGTTTAAAGGATGGATCGACGGTGTCGAGGAACCGGATGTGGACGAAGCGGACGAGGGTTCGAACGCGAACGATACGATGGATTTTGTGTCCCGTACCGAAGCAGAGGCAGAAGAGCCTGCCAAGCGCAGCAATAAAGTGGTGAATATTCATGCGACGGCACAGTTGCAGGTCGTGTTGGTTAAGCCCGAGCGTTTTGACGACGCCAGCACGGTGGCCGATCATTTGAATTCCAAGCGCACGGTGGTTTTGAATCTTGAGAACGCCAACAAAGATGTTGCGCGTCGTATTTTGGACTTCTTGAGCGGTGTGGCCTATGCCAATGATGGCCAGATCAAGAAGGTGGCGAATTGCACCTTTATCATCACGCCCTATAATGTAGGTATTATGGGCGACCTGCTCGACGAACTCGAGAACAATGGGCTCTACTTCTAACAGCCCTTTTGCAGATGATGCTTTGCTGAAAGCGCGTATAGAAGATGCGGTGCGGTTATGTGCGCGCCGCTCTTCTCCTGTGTTTATCGGTTTTTTAGATGCGCGCCAACAAGCGGTTGCCAAAGGAATGTTGCCGAAAAACGGTGATGTTTTATATGTGTTTTACGGCGGCCATTCCGATGGAGAGCGTACCTTGCTCGGTGTTTCGCCCGATTGTGTGCCGCTTGAAGAAGCGTGGTTTCCCATTACCGCTATGGCATTTCGCTATCGAACCGGCCGAAACATCACCCATCGTGACGTGTTGGGGTCGTTGCTTGCCGCGGGGATACGCCGCGAATTGATCGGCGATATCCTTTGTGCGGATGGCTTGTCGGTTGTATTCGTCAAAGAGGAAATCGTTTCTTTTTTACAGGAAGAGATTACGAAGATCGGCGGCGAAGGCGTGCAATGTGAGGTGCCTTTTGCGGGTGAACTTCCTGCCATACACACGTTTGTTGAACGTCGTGATACCGTGGCTTCGCCGCGACTGGATGCCGTTTTGCGGGTTTGTCTTGCGGCTTCGCGCGAAGAGGCGGCACGTCGTATTGAAATGGGAACCGTTTCGCTTAATCATATTCCGTGTACAACCGTATCTTCGCAAGTCCAAGAAGGCGATATTTTGTCGGTGCGTGGTGTGGGGCGTTTTCGTGTGGCAAAGCTTGGCCCACCTACTCGTAAAGGTCGATTATTTGTTACGATAGAGCAGTATATATAATTTTTTAGGAGAGTGTCGTGCGATGTTGACATTGGAACAAATCAAAAACGTTACCTTTTCCAAGGCTCGCGGCGGATATTCCACCGCGGAAGTGGATGATTTTATCGACCAGTGTGTCGATACGTTGGCCGGTGTACTGGATGAACGTAACACTGCTAATAAGAAGATGGAAGTGCTTGCGGATAAGTTGAAAGAATACCGCAGCGAAGAGGACAGCATTCGCTCTGCCCTTGTAAATGCGCAGCGTTTGGGGGATACCATTGTGCGAGAAGCCAATCAAAAAGCGGCACTCACACAGGAAGACGCCGCAATTAAAGCCGAAAAGATCCTTAAAGATGCCGAGGAAAAAGCGGCCGGCATTCTCGCTGCTATTACGGATGAAATCAAAGCAGAAGAGACCGAATTGCAACGCTTGAAACAAGAAGTTTCGCTTTTCAAAGAGCGTATGCTTTCTATCTACCGTGAACATTTGTCGTTGATTCAGGTGCTCCCCGAAGAGGAAAAAGAAGAAGAGGTTGCTGCAGAAGAACCTGCAGAGGAACCGGCACCTGAAGCAGAGACGGTTACATTCGAACCGACACCGATGACAGAAGAAGTCGCGGAAGCCGATATTCCCGTTGTCGAACCGCTCGCGTCAATTGCAGAGGAACCTGCTGTTGAAGCACCGGTTGAGGCGGAAACGACCGGGGTGACCTCGCTTGAAGAAATTGCTGAAACGGCAGTAGCCGAAGAAGCACCGAAATCGCGTTTTTCGGATTTGAAATTCGGTGACGATTACGACATCGCGCAGGACGAAGAGAAGCCTCGCGGGTTGTTTCGCCGCAAAAAGTAAGGTAATCCACGCCGCCTCTTTTCGGCGAAGAGAGGCGGCGCTTTTCCGTAATTACCGACGAGAGGGGTTGCATCCTGTGTATTGGTTGATAACCGGTTTGACAACGGCTGCCTTGGTCTTTGTTGATCAACTTACGAAATTGGCCGCCGTGCGGCATTTGGCATACAACGACGCTGTCCCTTTGTGGAACGGCGTGCTGGAATTAACTTATGTAGAAAATTACGGCATTGCATGGGGCATGTTGCAAAATCAGCGCTGGATCGTCACGGTGGCGACCGCCATTATGTTATCGTTTGTACTTTTTGCCCTGATCAAACGTTGGTTTGCCGATTCCCGATTGGCAACAACCGGACTGGTATTGATCTTTTCCGGTGGTGTCGGCAACTTGATCGATCGCATCGTTAACGGCTATGTAGTGGATTTTATTCACTATTTTAAATGGTTTGATTTTCCTGTATTCAACTTTGCCGATTGTTGTGTGTCCATTGGCGCCGTGCTCATCTTGGTGTATGCCTTCTTTTTCGGCGAGAGCAAAGTAACCGCAAAGGGGGAGGCGTTGGTAGATGGAAACGTATCGGATAACAATGACGACCGAGCAGGCAGGGAAACGTCTTGATGTAGTTTTGGCTGAACAGTTGCCGCTGACACGTTCTGCCGTGCAGGGATTGATGGAAAGCGGTGCTGTCACGGTCGGCGACAAATCAATACCGAAGAATTATCGTTTGCGCGGTGGGGAAGAAGTCGCGGTCTGCCTTCCGGAAGCGACCCCTTGTGACGCGATCGCCCAAGAGATTCCCTTGGATATCGTATACGAAGACGATCACTTGCTGGTGGTTAATAAACCGAAGGGAATGGTGGTTCATCCCGCCGCCGGCCATGCAGACGGCACGCTGGTCAATGCCTTGCTTGCCCATTGCGGTGACGGTCTGTCGGGGATCAACGGTGTTCTTCGTCCGGGAATCGTTCATCGTATCGACAAAGATACCAGCGGCCTGTTGATTGTTGCTAAAAACGACGAGGCCCACCAAGGGCTGGCTGCGCAAATCAAAGAACACAGTTTCACCCGCCTGTATGAAGCGATTGTGGTGGGGCATCTTTCGATGTCCGAAGGTACGGTAAATGCCCCTATCGGTCGTCATCCCGTTGACCGCAAAAAGATGGCGATTACCGAAAAAAACAGCAAAACGGCAGTAACCCATTATCGTGTGCTTGCAGAATATGCCGGATATTCCCACGTACAACTGAAATTAGAGACGGGGCGTACCCACCAGATTCGTGTGCATATGGCGTCACTTGGGCATCCTGTGGCAGGAGATACGGTATATGGTGCCAAAAAGGATCCGAACAACTTAAACGGTCAGTGTTTACACGCCCGAGAAATTGGATTTACCCACCCGATAACCGACAAGGAAATGTACTTTACATCGGATTTGCCGCCGTATTTCACGACGTTCTTAGACAAACTTCTCCGTAAGGGGTAAACGCTTTACACAGACAGCAAGTTGAAAACGACCTTTTGTCAAATTACAGAAGGTCGTTTTTTTTACATTCTGAGGCGTTTTTGCGGAATAGGGGTTGATTATTTTTCCAAAATAGTATAAAATGAATTTAATTGTTTATATGGAGGGGTTTCCTTTTGTCAAATCTACAAAATGAGATCCGTCGGCGGCGTACGTTTGCAATCATATCGCACCCGGACGCCGGTAAGACGACGCTGACCGAAAAGTTGTTGCTGTACGGCGGGGCGATCGCCAGTGCCGGTATGGTGAAAGGTAAACGGTCGATGAAACACGCCGTTTCCGACTGGATGGAAATTGAAAAACAGCGCGGTATTTCCGTCACGTCTTCGGCACTGCAGTTCGAGTATGACGGATATTGCATCAATATTTTGGATACGCCGGGTCACCAGGACTTTTCGGAAGATACCTACCGTACGTTGATGGCGGCGGATTCGGCCGTCATGGTCATCGACGCTTCCAAAGGCGTGGAGCGCCAAACGGTTAAGTTGTTCAAGGTTTGTATGTTGCGTCACATTCCCATTTTTACGTTTATCAACAAGATGGACCGTGAAGCGCGTGAACCGTTTGAATTGTTAGAAGAGATCGAACAAGTGCTTGGCATTGATACCTATGCCGTCAACTGGCCGATCGGATGCGGAAAAGAGTTCAAGGGGGTATATAACCGCCGAGAGCAACACATTCTGGCGTTTTCCGCTGCCGAAGGTGCAACCGGCCAATATGAAGCAACCGCCACCGAAGTAGATTTAAAAGATGATTCGCTCAAAACGTTGATTGGTGAGTCCCACTACAATACGCTGAACGACGATATCGAGTTGATGGATGGTGCGGGAAGTGAGTTTGATCTCGATCGTGTTCGTGCGGGACAGTTGACTCCCGTATTTTTCGGCTCGGCACTTACCAACTTTGGTGTGCAGCCTTTCTTGGAAGATTTCTTGAAGATGACCACCGCACCGTTGCCGCGACAAACCGACACGGGGGAAATCGATCCGATGAACGAGGATTTCTCGGCGTTTGTATTTAAGATCCAAGCCAACATGAACAAAGCGCATCGCGATCGCATTGCCTTTTTCCGCATTTGTTCCGGCCGTTACGAAAAGAACATGGAAGTGTTGCACGTACAGGGCAACAAAAAACTTCGCCTGTCTCAGCCGCAACAGTTGATGGCGCAGGACCGCGAAGGGATCGAAGAGGCGTATGCGGGGGATATTATCGGTATCTTCGATCCCGGTATTTTCTCCATCGGTGACACGGTATGTATACCGAATAAGAAGTTTGCGTTTGAAGGCATTCCCACCTTCGCGCCCGAACATTTTGCGCGAATACGCGCCACCGATACCATGAAGCGTAAGCAGTTTGTCAAAGGAACCGACCAGATTGCCCAGGAGGGTGCGATACAGATATTCAAAGAAGTAGACGGCGGCATGGAAGAAGTGATCGTCGGTGTAGTCGGTACACTGCAATTCGAAGTGCTTGAATATCGTTTGAAGAACGAATATGCGGTAGATATTCGTATGGAAAGTCTGCCGTATAGTCAGATCCGCTGGATCGTTAATGAGGATATCGACCCCAAAGCGCTGAATTTGAGTTCTGATACCAAACGTGTGCAGGATATGCGCGGTCACTACTTGTTGCTGTTTACCAGCAGTTGGAACATCGACTGGGCACTCGAACACAACAAGGGCTTGGAATTGGCCGACTTTAAACGCGAAATGAATTGAGGTATAAAACTATGAGTAATCGTAAAGAATTAGCCAAAACGTATGAACCGCGCGAGGTGGAAGACCGTATTTATGCTTTTTGGCAGGACGGAAACTATTTTGCGGCAGATGCCGGTTCTAAGAAAACACCGTATACCATTGTGATGCCGCCTCCGAATATTACAGGGCAGTTGCATATGGGTCACGCACTGGATAATACGCTGCAGGATATTTTGATCCGTTGGCGTCGTATGCAGGGGTATGAGGCACTGTGGTTGCCCGGTACCGACCATGCCTCCATTGCCACCGAAGCGAAGATTGTTGAGGCAATGCGTGCCGAGGGGATCACGAAAGACGATATCGGCCGTGACGCATTCTTGGAGCGCGCATGGAAGTGGAAAGAGACTTACGGCGGTCGTATTGTGTCGCAGCTTAAGAAGATCGGTTCGTCTTGTGATTGGAAACGCGAACGGTTCACAATGGATGAAGGCTGTTCGAAGGCGGTACGCGAAGTCTTTGTGCGCTTATATGAACAGGATCTGATCTATCGCGGTAACCGCATGGTCAACTGGTGCCCCACGTGTAACACCTCCATTTCGGATGCCGAGGTGGAATACGAGGAAAAAGACGGGCATTTTTGGCATCTTCTCTACACCGTTAAGGAAACGGGGGAGAAGCTGGAACTGGCTACGACTCGTCCCGAGACCATGCTGGGTGATACCGCCGTGGCGATCAACAGCGAGGACGAACGCTATACCCATTTGCACGGTTGTCATGTGATTTTGCCGTTGCTGAATAAAGAGATCCCGATCGTGTGCGATGAACACGCCGATATGACCAAAGGTACGGGCGTTGTGAAGATCACGCCTGCACACGACCCGAACGACTTTGAGGTGGGACGCCGTCACAATCTGCCGGTGGTGCGCGTGTTTACTTACGACGGTTTGATGACCGGTGCGGCCGATAAAGCCGCCGCAGATGAGTTGTTTGCTTCCGGCCGCGCTACGCAAGACGAGCCTACCGTGCTTGATTGCGGCAAGTATGCCGGCATGACCACGATGGAGGCGCGCAAAGAGATCCTGAAGGATCTGGAAGCCGGCGGCTATCTGAAAGAGACGGAAGATCTGAAACACGATGTCGGTACTTGTTACCGTTGCCACTGTACCATTGAACCGATGGTGTCCAAGCAGTGGTTTGTGCGCATGGAACCGCTCGCCGGCCCCGCAATCGAGGCGGTCGAGAAAGGAGATATCACCTTCGTTCCCGAGCGCTTCACCAAGAATTATATCAACTGGATGCGCGGCACGCGTGACTGGTGTATTTCCCGTCAGTTGTGGTGGGGTCATCAGATCCCTGCGTGGTATTGTGCGGATTGCGGCGAGACCGTCGTGGCAAAAGAGGATCCTACTGTCTGTACAAAGTGCGGCAGTGCTCATATTACACGCGATCCCGATACGCTGGATACATGGTTCTCTTCGGCGCTGTGGCCGTTTTCGACGCTTGGTTGGCCCGAAAATACGGTGGACCTCGCGCGTTTCTATCCTACCAACACGTTGGTGACGGGGTATGATATCATCGGTTTCTGGGTGAGTCGTATGATCTTCTCCGGTTTGGCATATACTGATAAGGCGCCTTTCAACACGGTGTTGATTCACGGCTTGGTGCGCGATCATTTGGGCCGCAAGATGTCGAAATCGCTCGGCAACGGTGTTGACCCGTTGGAGATCATTGACCAATACGGTGCAGATGCACTGCGCTTTATGTTGGCAACGGGCAACAGCCCCGGAAACGATATGCGTTTTATGCCCGATAAAGTGGAAGCGTCCCGTAATTTTGCGAATAAGATTTGGAATGCGGCTCGTTTTATCCTGATGAACATCGGCGACAACGACGTGCCGCTGAGCTTACCTGAAACGCTCACCACCGAAGACAAATGGATCCTCTCGAAATATAATACGCTTGTGAAAGCGGTAACCGAGAATTTGGAGAAGTTTGAACTTGGTATTGCGGTGCAGAAACTTTACGATTTCATTTGGGATAGCTATTGCGACTGGTATATCGAGTTGTGCAAACCGCGCCTGCAAGGTGAGGGCGCTGCTGAGGCACGTCAGGTTCTGGTATACGTTATGACGGGAATGTTGCAACTGCTCCATCCGTTTATGCCGTTTATTACCGAAGAAATTTGGCAGACCCTGCCGCATGAAGGCGAAACGCTGATGCGGACAACATGGCCCGTGTACGATGCGGCGCTGGAATTCCCGAATGAGGAACGCGAAATGGAACGATTGATGGAAGCGATCCGTGCGATCCGTAATCGTCGTGCCGAAATGAACGTGCCGCCTTCCAAGAAAGCGGAACTGTATATCGAAACCGCCTGTGTGGAAACCTTTACGAACGGTACGGTATTCCTGCAGAAGATGGCCTCGGCCGCAGACGTTAATGTGGGTGACAAGTGGGATATCGACGGTGCCGTGAGTATCGTGACCACCGATGCAACCATTAAGATCCCGCTTGCCGAACTGGTAGACAAAGAAGCGGAACTGGCTCGTTTGCAAAAAGAGAAAGATGCCGTTCAAAAACAGCTCGACGGTGTGTTGGCACGGTTAAACAACAAGGCGTTTACCGATAAAGCACCTGAAGCGGTGGTAAACGGTGCACGTGAAAACGCAACGCGTTTGAGCGAAAAACTGGTGTTGCTCGAGCAGAGCATGGCAGCGTTTCGATAAGTAATTAGGAGGATAATATGGGCTTTTTAACTGGTAAGACCGTGCTGATTACCGGCGGCGGTCGCGCGGTTCTTGAAAACGGAAAAGCAGGTTCGATCGGATACGGAATTGCAACGGCCTACGCCAAGGAAGGTGCCAACATCGTTATTACCGGTCGTAACGTAAAAAAACTGGACGATGCCAAGGAGGAACTGGAACGCGTATACGGCGTGAAAGTGCTTCCCGTAAAAGCGGATATTGCAAGCGGTGCGGATAATGCCGCTATTGCTGCAAATGTGGTGAAACAGGCGGTGGAAGCGTTTGGACGCATTGATGTGCTGATCAATAATGCACAGGCTTCGGCTTCGGGCGTAACTCTGGAACAGCACACCACCGAACAGTTTGATCTGGCGATCTACTCCGGTCTGTACGCCGCTTTCCATTACATGCAGGCGTGTTATCCGTATTTGAAGGAGACCAAAGGTTCGGTTATTAACTTTGCTTCGGGTGCGGGCCTGTTCGGTAATTTCGGACAGTGCGCGTATGCCGCGGCTAAAGAGGGAATACGCGGTCTCAGTCGCGTGGCGGCCAATGAATGGGGACGTGACGGTATCAACGTCAACGTGATCTGCCCCTTGGCCTGGACCGCACAGCTTGAACAGTTTCAAAAAGCGTATCCGGATGCGTTTGACAAGAACGTGCATACGCCGCCTATGGGATATTTCGGCGATCCCGAAGAGGATATCGGCCGTGTGTGTGTGCAGTTGGCACACCCCGATTTCAAGTTTATGACAGGAGAGACACTGACGCTGGAAGGCGGTCTTGGACTTCGTCCGTAACCTTACTCTTTCGCGACAGATGGCTAATTTCCCGCGACATAAACCATAAAAGAACGCGATGTGTTTTTTAACACATCGCGTTCTTTTATCAACTGATACTGAAGAGCAAGTCGCCGCTGGTGGGATACGGCCAGTAGTCTTTCGCTGTAAGAATTTCCATTTCGTCCGCGATTGCGCGCACTTTGTTCATAGCGGGAATGACCGTTTCTTTAAAATAGAATGCCAACATGGATTTTTCGGTATAGTTGGCAGTACGGGCGATATCCTCATCCAATTCTTCAATAGCGTCATACAGTCGGTCGCTGCTGTCTGCCAGTTTTTGAAGCAGCTTTTCTTCGGCTTTGCAAGGCAGAGAACAGGCGGTTTTCTTTGCATTGATCGTTTCGCTCAACACACGGGAATAGGCCAAAACCGCAGGAAGAATGTCACGCCGTGCCATCTTCACCATGGTTTGTACTTCGATATTCAACGTTTTACAATAGATCTCGTTATAGATTTCAAACCGTGCACAAAGCTCCTTTTCGGTGAATACGTGATGCTTTTCGAACAACGCCACATTTTTGTCAAGCAACATATAGGGGAGTGCGTCGGGTGTGGTGGCAAGATTTAAAAGACCGCGTTTTTTCGCCTCTTTTACCCATGCGTCGTCATAGCCGTTACCGTTAAAGATAATACGCTTGTGATTTTTGATCGTCTTTTGAATAAGGGTGTGGAGTGCTTCGTTAAAATCGACCGCTCCCTCCAACGTATCGGCAAACTGTGCCAGCACTTCTGCCACTGCGGTATTCAATACAACGTTCGGACTGGCAACCGAAGCGGAAGAACCCGGCATACGGAACTCGAACTTATTGCCTGTAAAGGCAAAGGGCGATGTACGGTTGCGATCGGTAGAATCCTTGGGAAAACGGGGGAGCGTATGAACGCCGACTTTCATAGTCACCGTCTCTTTCGGGTCATACGGCTGATCGTTCTCGATGGATTCCAAAATATCGGTCAATTCCTCGCCGAGGAAGATGGAGACAATGGCAGGCGGTGCTTCATGTCCGCCCAAACGATGGTCATTGCCCGCGCTTGCAACAGAAATACGCAAAAGATCCTGATAATCGTCCACGGCTTTTAACACGGCACACAGGAACAGCAGGAACTGTGCGTTTTCATACGGCGTTTCGCCGGGCTCAAACAAGTTGATACCCGTATCGGTGGAAAGCGACCAGTTGTTGTGTTTACCGCTGCCGTTGACCCCTTCAAACGGCTTCTCGTGGAGAATACACACCATATTGTGACGAGCGGCAATCTGTTTCATCAATTCCATCGTCAACTGATTGTGGTCGATGGCGATGTTGGTGGTAGTATACACGGGGGCAAGTTCATGTTGCGCGGGGGCGGCCTCGTTGTGCTCGGTCTTAGCATAGATGCCGAGTTTCCACAGTTCTTCATCCAATTCGCGCATAAACGCCGCTACGCGGGGTTTGATGGTCCCGAAATAGTGATCATCCATCTCCTGGCCTTTCGGCGGTTTCGCACCAAACAGCGTACGTCCCGTATATCGCAGGTCGCGACGCCGGTCATACATCTCTTTATCGACCAAGAAATATTCCTGTTCGGGACCGACTGTGGTACGCACGATATTCACGTTGTTATGACCAAACAGGCACACCACACGCAATGCTTGACGGCTGATGGCTTCCATTGAACGCAGAAGCGGCGTCTTCTTATCCAAAGCTTCACCGCCGTAAGAACAGAAGGCGGTAGGAACGCACAGGGTGTTATTTTTGATAAAGGCATAGGAGGTGGCATCCCACGCGGTATAGCCACGCGCTTCGAATGTGGCGCGCAGACCGCCGGACGGGAAGGAGGAGGCGTCAGGCTCGCCCTTGATCAATTCCTTGCCAGAAAACTCCATAATAGCACGTCCGTCTTTCGAAGGAGAGAGAAAACTGTCATGCTTTTCAGCGGTGATACCGGTCAACGGTTGGAACCAATGGGTAAAGTGTGTAGCGCCGTTTTCGATCGCCCAATCTTTCATCTCGTTGGCCACAACGCTTGCCACACTGATATCGAGCGAACGGCCGTTGGCCATCGTCTTTTGCAAAGCGGCATATACGTCGGCAGGGAGACGTTCTTTCATAACACGATCGTTAAAGACCATGCAGCCAAAATTTTCGGGAAACTTCATACGTTTCTCCTCCTTTGCTAGTTACACAACCTACTACCCATTATACACTGCAATAATTATGTTAAGTATAATTCAGCAGCCGACATTTGTCAAGCAACCTCGCCACCTTTCTACAGGTTGCATAATTCATTCGTTCTCCTTTTCTCGATCGTTGACAAAAAAGCGAAACCTAATGAAATTTTCAGAAAAGGGTTGACAATTCGTTATCTTTTGGATATAATACTAAAAGTTGCAAATGACTCATTAGCTCAGTTGGCAGAGCACTTGACTTTTAATCAAGGTGTCCGGGGTTCGAATCCCCGATGGGCCACCAACAAACGACATACACCATGCGGTGTGTGTCGTTTGTTTTTTAAAATCGGGGATTCGAAACGACCTCCAAACTCC
>JAZNTV010000079.1:0-39609 GCA_045591985.1 Acutalibacteraceae bacterium | reverse complement strand
GCGTTGCTGTCTTCGCCGCAAATGTCGCAGACAGTGTCGTCACCGAAGACGTGACCCGCCTTGATGACTTCGCCGGCGGTGATGACTTCGCCGCACTCCGCACACACGGTATTGCCCGTGAAGCCGTCGGTGGTGCAGGTCGCGTCTTTCGCGCCTTCGATCTTGGTAGTCTCATGCTTGCAGACTTCGAGCACCGGGATCTCCTCGGTGAAGAACTCGTCACAACCGGTACAGGTGTAGGTCATTTCACCCACGGTTTCGGTGGTGGGAGCAATCGTGACAACACCGTCGTCCCAGGTGTGTTCGCCGGTCGCGGTGATCACGGAACCCTCAGCGATGAGTTCGCCGCAGTTTGCGCACACGGTGTTGCCCGTGTAGCCGTCCGCACCGCAGGTCGCGTCGATCGCGCCTTCGATCACGGTTTCGGTGTGATCGCAACCCAAAGGAAGGATTTCAACAGAAGCGATATCCGAAAGATCATCGGTCTCGAACAGTACGTATTCGCCGTCTTTCAACTGATAATGGGTGTCGCACAGACGTACGGAGGAGCCGCCGTTCAACCCGTTGCACAGCACCGCATCGCGCATTTCGAGCGTTGCCGTTCCGTTGACGAAGTTGAGGGTATAATACGCACTCCAGCGCTCGTCGCCCGCGATCTCCTCGGTGTTGGTCTTCGCCTTCTGATATTGTGCCACCATCGTCTTGATGTCGGCACCGTCTTTGGCGGTAATACGCAACAGATAGTCGCGCGGCGTAACACCGTCTTTCGAAAGCAACGCCTTAACCTTTACATACCCGTAGTTGAAACGCGGATACGCGTGATCGATATCTTCCGCATACCACTCGACAAGTTCGGTGTTCATCGTCAGACCGTACGACTTCGCCGCCGTAACGTACTGCGGATAATACACGGGATCGAGCACATGATCGAAATACACCGCCTCGGCACCCTCTGCTATCGTCGGGCGGTTCAGTTCATCCGCCGCACAGACAGTGATGGACTTCAAATAGATATCCCGACCGAGCGTGCCTTCGTCGTCGTCGTTCCAGCAATACAGCGAGAAAGCCGTTCCGCTCGCCAACGCTTTTGCCAGATCGAGGCTGCCGTAGGTTTCCCCTTGCGTGCCCGCCGCACCGCCGATATTACCGTCCCTCTCCAACGTGTAGAAGGAATCGGCACCCAGCGTATAAGTCACGGTAGCAAGTTGTTCGCGTTTCATCGGCTCACCCACGTTTACGGGAATGCAATCCCACACATTGTTGACGCCGCCGCCGTTGATACCAAAGTTGTAGCCGTAACTGCCGCCCCACAGCGTCAAGCGGCTGCTGCTCGCCCACGCGTCGGTAACGTAATACTCGTAGGTAACAGCAAGATCCTTACCGTCTGCCACATCCGCCGCCGTGATGCCGAATTTTTCGGTATCGATCGCGATGGAGATGGTCTGATTCTGTTTTTTCAGTTTTGCACCGTAGTATTCCGTGCCGGGAATCTGTTCTAATTCGTATCCCTGTGCGATCGCGCTCGTACCCACGAATTCGCCGCTTGCAAAGTCAAACTTCGCATACGCGGTCAGTTTCGGGATCACTTCGCCTTCGGTCATCAGGATACCGCACTTAGCGCAGTAGCCGTTACCGGTAAAGCCTTCTTTTTCCAACGTCGGCTCCACCTTTTCGGTATATACCATCGCTTCGTGCGTACAAGCCTCCGGCTCTTCTTCCTGCGTGAGATCCACAATGCTCATATTGCGCAGTTTAATGGTGACCGATTGCCCCGCATACGCGGTAAGACCGTTGATATAGATACGTACATAGTCAAAGGCAGTGGGATCGAACGTGCCGCCCGTCTTACCCGTAAAGGTAGCGAGATCGTACTGGCAACGGTACCACATATTCCGACTCCACGAAACCCCGTTGAACGTGCGGTTGCTCTCTTCCACATCGCAAGTGCCCGAAGAGGTCATTTCGATCGAGCCGTTGATGTTGCCCGCCGCAAACGCATCCGCCAAAGCGGAGTCGCCTTCGAGATACACCTCAAACTGCAGACCCAGTGTACCCGCTTCGGGCAGACCCGTTGCGGGATAGCCGAAGGCGGTAAGGTCGATGGGTTCAAACGTCTTGGCCGCGGCGCCCAACGTGCCGCCGCTGTTTACCGTGTAGTTGGTAAAATCCAGCGTGTACGGGATCTCCGCCAACACCTTATAACTCTTTTCCGCCTTTTTCAGCAAAGCCTTTGCGTCCCAGATGGCATTCGCCGCCGCCACGTACGCCGCATTGTCCGTGTTGGTTTTTTCGAGCAGTGCCGCACCGTCGGCCACGGCGTTTTTAAACATCGCCACGCCGCCGAAAACGTAATCCGCAAGATACGCGTCGTCGTATTTTTCCGACCAGCGCAACTGTGCTTCCAGCATCGCGCGGTTGTTCACCGCACGACCCGTCTTTTCGGCAATGAAGTCCGCCACGATCCGACTGCGGTTAATATGCGCCTGCACCGAGGGATGACCGTGCGTTCCCGTGCCTTCACTGCCGGCAACGAACTGCGCCATCGGCAGGTAATACACCTTGTCGTCGCCCGCGGCTTTCACTTGCCGGACGGCCGCCGACAACGCCGCTTCGCGACCGTTGCCCATCAGGCCGTAGGTCCAAATGATAACGGCTTCGGGGTTGTTTTCACGCACCAGCTGCAACAGTGCAACCGCTTCAGACGTCATAAACGCATCGGTGATCGCGACGCCGTCGATGGTACCGCCACCGTCGTTCGTACCGAGATTGATCACCACCACGTCGCTGGGGTTGCTTTCGAAATCCCACGCCGTGCCGTCGAGCGTCGTACCCGGCAGCGCCGCCGTCTGCGTGTAGTAGGGATAGATGGAACTGTCGATGTTATTATGGATCACCGTGTTGCGGCAGAAACCGATGCCGCTGCGGGAAATGACCTGCGCTTCGGCGCCGAGCTGTTTTGCCGCGAGTGCCGCCCACGTCATGGTGCCTTCCACCGTGGCAGAGGTATAATCCCCACTGCCGTTATCCACCAAGTTGCCGAAGCCGCTGGTGATGGAGTCACCGATAAACTCGATCTGATAGTCCGCTTCGGCGGGTGCTTTCAGCAACGGGCCGCCCACGACCTTCACGCCCCGCACTGTCACGGTGGCGGAGCCGCCGTAGACCGCCTCGTTGCGCTTGCGCACTTCCACCGTGTGCTCACCCAGCGGCAGATCGGCCACCAGTTCGTACCATTCGCCGTCCTTACTGTTCACGGCAATGGTCTTATGCGGCATCAGCGCGCCGTCCACGTACACGTTCACGTAGCCGCGGTTGCCGTCGCCGATCTCGGTGCCCGAAAGCTTGACGGAAGCGGCGGTGCCGTAAAAACGGAACGAGAACCCACTGTTCGTCCAGAACAGACGCAGGTTGCCGCTTGTATCCTGCGGGGTGCGGCCGTGCACCGTCGTCGCATGTGCTATCGACTTGTAGGCGGTACTGCCCACACGGTCCGCCTCAGCCGCATCAAGCGGTTTCGTCAGATCGACCAGACGGACATTGTTGATCGAAAGGGTTATCGTACCGCCAAGTACCGTCTCACTCATATAAAAGTACAAACGCAGATAGTTCCAGGCCGCCGGATTGAGCGTGCCGTTAAAGGATGCCAGATCCACTGTGGAACGCAACCACCTGCCGTTGGCGAAGGGAACGGTGCTACTGCCGATCGTGTTTTCCTCGATGTCCGCCCTGCCCGAACTGGTCATTTCCAGCTGACCGCTGTTGGCCTTGTTGACGATGGCGTCCGCCAGCGCGCTGTCGCCTTCGATATATGTATCAAACTGCAACGCCAGTTTGCCCGCGGCGATCTTGCCCTCGGCAGGGTACCCGTACGCCGTAAGATCGATGGGGGCGAACGTCTTTTGATACGCAAAATCGGGGGTGGTAGGAGTCAGCACCCGCCTATCCGCCAGGTCGCCCAATTCCTCCAACACCGTGTAGGACGTATATCCCACCGCTTCGCCCGCTGCCGCGTCCGCCGTGAGCAGTGCGTTGGAGAGTTTAGTTGCCAGCGGCACCACGTCCGCCTGTGAAACGCCTTGGTTCGCGAGTGCCAACGCGGCGATCACATCTGCGTCGGTGCCGCCCGCCGTAACGTACGCCTGTGCGGCGGCGATCGCATCGTCCAGTGCCGTGCGGTCGGTCGCAAGCGGCGTCTTGGTAAGTACCAGATTATCCAGTTTCAAGACAAGATCGCTCTTGCAACCCGGCGCAAAACAACGGATGTTCTTGATATGCGTCAACACATAGCCCTCACTTACGTTTGGAACATAGAGTTTCTTTTGCACCTTGTTCCAACCGGCTTTCAGATTCATATCCAACAAGGCGTAAGAAAATTCCGCCTTGTCCACCGTGTGGGAGATCTCCAAGTTTGATCCCGCCGCAATGGCTGTAGGATCGGATACGTAGATCCAGAAATCGAAATACCACTCCGTATAGTCTTCGGGAAGCGGAATGTCGTATTTCCCTTCGGTGTTGATGTATGCCATCTCACCGGCGGCAGCCTTGGCCGTCAGGGCGCCCGTCCCTTCGACAAAGTCGGCGGCATCTTTGCCTCCCACGGCACCCATGACGGCACCGTCGGTCGAATCGTAATTTTCAATTACGATATCAGCCGCTTTGGCGATGACATCTTCCGCCGAGGCCAAGATACCCGTCGGCATCAGCGAAAGTAGCATCGTTGCGCATAAGGCCCAAGAAAAAATGCGTTTTTTCATAAAACCCCTTCCTTTCGGTGCACAAAACTGTGCACATCTTACCAATACAGTATACCATACCTCCGGTTCGGTCGCAACGGTATTTTTTGCGGTTTAGTATGTAATTCTTGCTATCGCCGATGTCAATTCCCGTAAAGACCGTATCGTCGCGGCGGGCGCGATGGCCCTGCCGAAACCGTAAGCGGCGTGTATAAAGGGAACGCCCGCCTCACGGGCGGCTTGCTCGTCCCCGGCTGTATCCCCGACATACAGCGCTTCCGTTACACCCAACCCTTCCATAAGCAGGCGAATGTTCGCCCCTTTGCTCTTTTTAGTCATTCCTTCGCAGGTAAAGCCGTCAAACAGATCGGCCGTGCCGTGCGCAGCCATAAACGCCTCGATATATCCGCACTGGCAGTTACTGACGATGCCGAGGCGATAGTGCTTTTTCAGTTCACCCAACACCTCGGAGAGACCGTCATACAACGTGCCGCCCGTTTCGGCCAACACCGCCGTTTCGGCCGCGCAAGCAGCCGCCACGATCCTCTGCCCCTCGGCAGGCGGCAGATCGGGGAACGTCACCCGCGCACAGCCCGCAAGATCCTTACCCTGCATCGCGCGGATATCCGCAAGAGTGACCGTGCGACGCACGTGGGGGAAGTCTTCTCGCAGTGTACGATTCCACGGGGCGACCATCGCTTCGCAGGCATCCCACAACGTACCGTCCAGATCAAACAATATCGCTTTCATACGTTTTCTCCCCAAGCAAGAGGAGGTTGCTGTCGATCGACAACAACCTCCTCGATTTTTCTCTTTGTGATGTTTGTGCGGTTTCACCCATCGGGCGAAGTGCGGGGGATATATGCCCCACAAGCCGCAAACTCGAACGATTTCAGCGCACTGCGCTAAAATCAGTCGTCACGACGCGAGCGACGGGCATCACGGGCACCGTCGCGGCGGAAACCGCCGTCGCGGCGTGCCGGACGGGGACCGCGGGGCGCTTCGTCCGCGTTGGTTTCGGGAGTCAGACCCTCCACCTCGATGAGCGCATCACGGCGCGAGAGATTCAAACGACCCTGCTCGTCGATCTCGGTGACTTTGACCATCACTTCATCACCGACGGTGACAACATCTTCCACCTTCTCCACGCGCTTCACATCCAGCTTGCTGATGTGCACAAGGCCTTCCTTTCCGGGCGCGATCTCAACAAACGCACCGAAGGTCATCAAACGGGTCACGCGGCCCTTGTAGATCGCGCCGATCTCCGGATCCTTCGCGATGGTCTCCACAATGGAGAGCGCGCGCTTCGCATCTTCACCGTTGATAGCGGAGATAAAGACCGAACCGTCTTCTTCAATATCGATCTTACAGTTGCAATCCGCCTGGATCTTCTGGATGACCGAGCCGCCCTTACCGATCACTTCGCGGATCTTGTCCACATCGATCTTGGTCGAGAGCATCTTGGGTGCCCACTTCGACAGTTCGGGACGCACTTCGGGAATTGCCTTCAGCATAACCTCATCGAGGATGTACATACGGGCGTCGTAGGTCTTCTGGAGCGCTTCCTTGATGATGGCGGGCGTCAAGCCGTGCACCTTCAAGTCCATCTGAATGGCCGTGATACCCTTCTTGGTACCGCCCACCTTAAAGTCCATATCACCGAAGAAATCTTCGAGACCTTGGATGTCCACCATGGTCATAAAACGGTCACCTTCGGTCACAAGACCGCAGGAGATGCCCGCCACAGGCGCCTTGATCGGCACACCCGCATCCATCAACGCGAGGGTCGAACCGCAGATGGAACCCTGCGAAGTGGAACCGTTGGAAGAGAGCACTTCGCTCACCAAACGCATGGTGTAGGGGAACTCTTCGATCGAGGGGAGCACCGGCACGAGCGCGCGCTCGGCCAACGCACCGTGGCCGATCTCACGACGGCCGGGGCCGCGGGACGGCTTGGTTTCGCCCACCGAGTAGGAGGGGAAGTTGTAGTGATGCATATAGCGCTTCTCGGTCTCGTTGTCGATGCCGTCAAGCAACTGCGCATCGCCGGTAGAGCCGAGCGTCACGGTGGTGAGCACCTGTGTCTGACCGCGGGTAAACATACCCGAGCCGTGTGTGCGAGGCAAAATGCCGACTTCCGCTGCCAAAGGACGGATCTCGTTGATACCGCGGCCGTCCACACGCTTGCCGTCGTCGAGCAACCAACGACGCACAACGTATTTCTGCAACTTATAGAGGCATTCCTCGAGTTTCGCCCCCTGTTCGGGATACTGCTCGTCGAACTTGGCGTGTACTTCGTCGTAGACGGGGCGCAGACGCTCGTCACGGATCAGCTTGTCGTCGGTATCCAGTGCATAGCGCACCTTTTCAATGGCGAATTCCTTCACCGCTTCGTACATTTCCGGATCGGGATCGTTCGACTCGAAGGTAAACTTCGGGCGGCCGATCTCCGCCTGGATGCCCTTGATGAACTCCACGATCTGCTGGTTTGCCGCGTGACCGAACATGATCGCATCAAACATGGTATCGTTGTCGATCTCGTTCGCACCCGCTTCGATCATCGCCACCAAATCGGCGGTAGACGCCACCGTCACATGCATTTCGGAGCGCTCTTCCTGCTCCGCCGTGGGGTTGATAACGAACTCGCCGTCCACCATACCCACGACGACACCCGAGATTGGGCCGTCCCACGGAATATCCGAGATGGAGATGGCAATGGACGCACCGATCATCGCGGTGGTCTCGGGCGGGCAGTCGGGATCCACCGACATCACGGTGCACACGAGGGACACATCGTTACGCATATCCTTCGCAAACAGGGGACGGATCGGACGGTCGATCACACGAGAGGTGAGGATCGCCTTTTCGGTCGGGCGACCTTCACGGCGCATGAACGAGCCGGGGATACGACCCACCGCATACAGTTTTTCTTCGTAGTCCACCGACATGGGGAAGAAATCCACCCCTTCGCGCGGCTTCGCCGAAGCGGTCACGTTACACATAACCACCGTTTCGCCGTAGCGCACCAGGCAAGAGCCGTTGGAGAGTTGCGCCATTTTGCCGGTCTCGACCACCAGAGGGCGGCCTGCCAGCGTGGTTTCAAATACGCGTGCATTTTCAAACATAGTTCTTTTCCTCCGTTTGTTTTGTATTTTTCATCGGAGATTCGCAATGCTTTAGCAATAAAACCAACCCGCCCGCAAACGGGCTCGTTTCACTGCTAAAATACACTGCAGGCGCCCCGAATTCCGCCAATTTTAAAAGCAGGTTGAGGCAGGCGGAACGCCCCGCCTGCCCCAAACTCACTTTTTACTTACGAATACCGAGCTTCTCAACGATGGCACGATACCGCTCGATGTCGGTCTTCTGCAGATAGTTCAGCAGACCGCGACGACGGCCGACCATTTTGAACAGACCGCGACGGGAGTGGTTGTCCTTCTTGTGGGTCTTCAGGTGCTCAGTCAAGTCCGCAATGCGCTTCGTCAACACAGCGATCTGAACTTCCGGCGAACCGGTATCCCCCTCGTGCGTCGCATACTTCTGCATGATGGCGGTCTTCTCCTCCGGCAACATCATAGCACTTCACCTCTTTCTAAAATATTCGCCGCAAAACCCAGTCCGAGGAAATCACTGAGGCGTTTCTCCGCCGTCCGGGTAACGGGCTTGCCTGGGGTCTTCCCCATTAGCCTTACGAGTATAACACACTTTTACACGTTTGTAAAGAGTTTTTTGGAAAAAGTTTTTATCCGTTCTCACCCTTGTATACGCCGAGCAGTTTTTGCACGTGATAATACGCCGCCTTAGGCGTAGACGGGTTATTGTTCGCATCGGTGTTCACCAAGCCGAAGTGCGACTCGCCGTGATAACGGCCCAGTTGCTTTTCGTAATCCGGCTGATCCAACAACTCATAAATGATAACGCCCAGGAATTTGTCCGACGAATAGTCATTCATCTTGCGCAGGAAGGTATCCAACCATTCCAGCTGTTGCTGTTCGGTCGCCATACCGTTTAGGAACGGATAGTTGCACTCCGCGATCATAAATTCGTAATCCGGATACCGTTCTTCCCAATCACGGAAGTAGTCGTAATAATCCCAACCTCTGTCGTTCCACACCTCATAGTTGTCGATCGCCATCACATCCCATGACAAGCCCGCCTCGATGTAGAAATCCATCATGGTGATGTGGGTGCGGCCGAAGTTGACAACGATCTTACCGGTGGGATTCTCCGCCTTGAACGCGGTCAGCGCCGCCGTCATCTTCGCCACCATTTCCTCGACACGGCGCGGGTTATAGTAATCGCGGGAGATGCCCGTGTAGTCGGACGCGTTGTACAATCCGCCGCTGTCCGATTTGGAGCAATAGATATCCGTCTCGTTAAAGATCTGGAAGTATTCGATCTCGTCGCCCAGATGACGCGCCGTAAGCGCCATACGGTTGGCAATATCCTGCGTGCTGCCGCCGTAGTTATCCAAAACCAGCATAAACTGCATACCGAGCGCGTGGCACTTGTTCGCGATCCGGCGCACGTAATTGATGCCGTTCATATCCACGGGGTTATAGTTGAAGCGGTAGATGTTGCAGCCCATATCCGCCGCCAACTGCAGAATTTCATCCTCATTCGCTTCTTTGTAGGCGGCATAGCCCTTGTGGTGACCGTTGATGCCCCACAGCCGATCCTCGCGCAGCACACGTTCGCTCTGCCAGGTATGTTCCGCCGGTAATTCATCGATCTTCTGCACGGCAAACTGCAAGATCAGGCGCGCATCGGTGCTGTCCACCTCACCGCTCTTATTCACATCCGCCGCTTTGGTATCGAGCGCCGCATCACTTATGCTCTTCACGGCATATTGCAACGTCAAACGCGCATCGGTAGAGTCGATCTTACGGTCGCCGTTCACATCGCCCAACCCGGTCAAAACGGCCACTTCTTCGAATTTCACCTTGTCGCACGACAAGCATTTAAATTCACGAACACCGATCTCGTCCATCGTCGGACGAACGGTCACTTTGCCACCATCCCAACGGCACGCCGCCAGCGGCAACGCTCTTGAACCCGTAACGGTACCGCACAGCGTACATACCGTCTGTACCTCACCCGGCTCGGTGCAGGTGGAACCGGAGAGCACGGCACCGTCTGCCACCGTTCCGTGCTCACAAGCCGTCGCATCGAAAAGCTTAACGATCTTCATTTCACCGAAGATCAAACTGCGCACATGATCCTTTGTGGCACCCACACCGGCGTAAAAACGGAACCCTTTGATGGTGTTCGCCACGTTGATGGAATCGTCATCGCATTCCGCAAACGGGAGCTCGATCGTATTCCAGCCGACCGTCAACGTATGCGTCTCTGCAACGGTGGCGGTGTTCCACGAAATCTCGTCCGTGTCAAACCGCGTGTTGAACACCTCGAACTGTCCGCCGCCCTCGGTAAACAGCGTCAGCGACGCTTCGTCGGGAATGTACACCTGCGCGCAGAATTTAAAACTTCCTTTCGCCATACCCTGCGGCAGATCGATGTTTAAATTGGAACCGGTAAACTGCATATAGGTACCGGCAGGTACGGTAGCAGACAAGCCGTCGTCGGTGCTCATCAAAGCGGTCGTGCCGCCGGCAAACCGGGTCTCATATCCCTTTCGATAGATCACCCATTCGCTCTGTTCCTCAGCATTTACCGTTGGTTTTGCCATCGGCATCGCACCGGCAAATACCACGATTGCCAAGCACAACGCCATCCATTTTATAAACCGTCTCTTCATACACTTACCCTTTCCTCTTTGTCGTCTTTCTCCACATCGCAACGGTAGAAGTATACCATATCCCCCTTGGGAAGCCAACATTTTCGGAGAAATTTTCACCCCTTGGTATCGTACCACGTATCACCGCTGTGGACATCCACCGTGAGTTTCACCGTGAGGTCGGCGGCGTTTTCCATCTCCTCCCGCAACAAGGTCGTCACCGTCTCCGTTTCGTTCGCGGGCGCTTCCACGATCAATTCGTCGTGCACCTGCAAGATGAGGCGTGCCTGCAGCCCTTCACGGAGCAACCGATCGCGCACACGGATCATCGCCGTTTTGATGATATCCGCCGCGGTACCCTGGATGGGCGCATTACGCGCCACCCGCTCGCCGAACGCGCGAAGCATTGCCTGACCAGCTTTCAGTTCGGGCAAAGGGCGGCGACGGCCGAAAACGGTCACGGCGTAACCGTTCTCCTTCGCATCGGCTACCATTTTATCCATAAAGCCCGCCACCGCACTGTAGTGCTTCAAATACCCCTCGATATACGCCTTGGCCTCACCGTAAGATACACCGATATCCTCAGACAGCGAGTGGGCACCGATACCGTAGATGATACCGAAATTCACCGCCTTCGCACGAGAACGCATCAACGAGGTAACCATCTCTTCGGGCACACCAAACACCTGTGCCGCCGTAATGCGGTGCACATCTTCGCCACCGTTGAATGCGGCTTTCATCGTCGGCTCATCCGCCATATGGGCAAGTACGCGCAATTCGATCTGGCTGTAGTCGGCATCTACCAACTGCCATCCCTCGCGTGCACGGAAAAAGCGGCGCAACTCCCGACCGAGTTCTTGACGCACGGGAATGTTTTGCAGATTCGGCTCGGCCGACGAAATACGCCCCGTGCGCGTTTCGGTCTGATTAAAGCAGGAGTGGATACGGCCGTCATCTTCCACTACCTTGAGTAACCCTTCACAGTAGGTGGAGGAAAGTTTTGCCAATGAGCGATACTGCAGCAGGGCGTCTACCACCGGGTAATCCTCCCGCAGTTTTTCGAGTACCTCGGCGTTGGTGGAATACCCCGACTTGGTCTTTTTCCCCGACGGCAAGCCGAGATCTTCAAACAGGGCTTTGGCCAACTGTTTCGGGGAATTCAGGTTGAATTCATACCCCACCATATCCCACACTAATTTTTGCAACGACGCAATTTCACTTTGCAACGACGCGCCGAAGGCGGCAATGCCGGCGGCATCCACCGCCACACCGTCCCGTTCCATCTCGGCCAGCACCAACGCAAGCGGCAATTCCATGTCGATAAGCAACGCCGCCATCCCCTGCGCTTCCAACAGCGGAGCGAGTTTGTCCGCCAACGCCGCCATCTGCTCCACATCCGACGCGGCAGGCAGCGCATATTCCATCGTCAGGCGAGAGAGGCCGTAATCCTTTGCCAGCGGATTCAAAAGATACACCGCCAGCATCGTATCCATTACGAACCCCTGCGGCAGAAGCGGGAGCATCGCCGCCGCCAGCGTCTTGTAATCGTGGGTGCGCTTTTTTATCGCACCGTCGGTATAAAGCGCCGCAAACGGCGGTTCGTCCACCGCCGCGACGGCGCGCTTTCCGCCCGCCAGCAACTGCACACCGTCGGCACACAGCAACACATCGACAGCGCCGCTTTGACGGGCGGCTTCACACACCGCAGCGAGGGTGTCCTCTTCGGCCGTTGCACAGGGGGTATCCGTCGTCGCCGAAGCGGCGGTCGCGGCATCGGTCAACTCCCACCGCTCGATGATCTTAAAAAGTTCCAGACCGGCCAGTTTTTTCGCCAGCGCCTCCCGCTCAACCGGACGGTTGCCGTATTCAGCCACCACTGTCGGCACGGGCGCGTCGGTGCGAATGGTGCCGAGCGTGCGACTCAAAAAGGCGCTGTCTCGTCCGTCGATGAGTTTTTGACGTAAAGCGGGGCGCAGGTCGGCGGTATCCAACGCGGCATACAGCGCCTCCACTCCGCCGAATTGTTGCACGAGCGCAAGGGCCGTCTTTTCCCCTACACCCGCCACACCGGGAATATGGTCACTGGCATCGCCCATCAACGCTTTCAGATCGATCATCTGCGCGGGGGTCAGTCCGTATTTTTCGTGCAACGCCGTAACGTCCATCACCACCGTTTCGGGTTGCCCCGCACGTGTGGCGGCAAGCAACACCGTCACCTTGTCCGAAATCAGCTGAAACGCATCGCGATCGCCCGTGGCAAGGAAACATTCGTCTCCCTGCTCGGTTGCGGCGTGGGCGAGCGTGCCCAAAATGTCGTCCGCCTCAAACCCTTCGGCTTCCAGCACGGCACACCCCATCAAAGGCAGGATCTCTTTGATGACCGGCATCTGCTGGCGCAACTCCTCGGGCATCGCGTGTCGCCCCGCTTTATATTCGTCATACATCTTGTGGCGAAACGTCGGTGCGTGCACGTCGAACGCCACCGCTATGCCGTCCGGCTGTGCCTCGCGGCGGAGTTTGTCCATCATATTCAAAAATCCCACGATCGCGTTGGTAAACCGTCCGTCCGCCGTAGAAAGCAGACGGATCCCGTAAAACGCCCGATTCATCAGGCTGTTGCCGTCTATGACCATCAATCGCACAGCGCATCCCTCCATCATACGTATATTGTACTCAAAAACAAACGCAAAGTCCAGTAGTTCGGGAAATTTTTTCATACGGTTGCAATTTCTCGCATGTTTTGGTATACTAACCTGTAAGATCACAAGAAAGGGGGCGGCGGCATGGATAAGTCATCACCCATTGCGGTTATCGATTCCGGTGTCGGCGGTATCAGCGTACTGCGCGAACTGCGACGACTCATGCCTAACGAGGATTTTCGCTATTTCGGCGATTCCGCCAACGCCCCCTACGGCGAAAAAAGCACCGCCGCAGTGCGGGAGTTGACCCTCGCTCACGCCGCACGCCTGTTCGAAGAAGGGGCAAAGGCGTTGGTGGTCGCGTGTAACACCGCCACAGGAGCTGCCATCGCGGCGTTGCGCGCCCGCTTCCCCGACCGCGTGGTGATCGGCATTGAGCCCGCACTCAAGCCCGCCGCCCGTTCTAAAACCTCCCCCTATGTTTTGGTGATGGCCACCCCCCTCACCTTGAAACAGGAAAAATTCGAGCATCTGCTCGCGCAGTATAACAAAGACGCCCGCATCAAAGGCGTGCCTTGCCACGGATTGGTGGAACTCATTGAACAGGGAATCCTCTCGGGCGAGCGTCTTACGTCTCATCTTGAAACGCTGTTTGCACCGTTTAAAGACGATCGACCCGACGCCGTCGTGCTGGGTTGCACCCACTATCCGTTGGTAGGGAAAGCCATCCGACAGGTCGTCGGCGAAAACGTCCCCCTATTCGACGGCGGTGCCGGCACCGCCAAAGAAACACGACGGCGCTTGGAAGAAGCCGGCTTGTTGAACGACAGTTTCCGTCAAGGCAACGTAACCTTCGAAAACTCGGCCGACTCCCCCGCGCTTCGCGCATTGTGTCACCGCTTGCTCGAGGAGGTGGCGGAATGAGGCGACTTTCGGGCACCGGGGTTTTCGGCGCACGGCTCGCGTGGCTGTGGGCGCTGTTTTGCTGTGCACTGTGGGGAAGCGCCTTCCCCTGCATCAAGATCGGCTACCGTTTATTCGCGGTAGACGGGGCCGATACCGCCTCACAGATTTTATTTGCGGGCTGTCGCTTCGCCCTGGCGGGGGTATTGGTAGTGCTTGTGGGCAGTCTGCTTGCACGGCGCCCCTTAATACTGAAAAAAGCAGCGATCCGCCCCATCGCCGTATTGGCGCTGTTTCAGACCGCTCTGCAATATTTTCTCTTCTACATAGGCGTTGCACACACGGCCGGTGTCAATTCCTCCATCATCACAGGCTCCTCTGCGTGTGTGACCATTCTCATCGCTTGTTTCGTATTCCGTTGCGAACGCTTTACCCTTCGAAAATTATGGGGGTGCGTTTTGGGATTCGGCGGTGTGTTACTTTTGAACATCGCGGGCGGCACGTGGAGTTTCGCGATACACGGCGAAGGGTTTTTGCTTCTCTCCACCGCAGCATCTGCCGTATCCACCGTGCTTCTCAAGCGCTATTCCGCCGCACATGACCCTGTGTTGCTCAGCGGTTGGCAGTTCTTCTTCGGCGGAGCGGCACTGGCACTCGGCGGTGCGTTGCTCGGCGGACGTCTTACCGTATCCGCGGCAGGTATAGGCATGCTGTTCTATCTCGCCTTCCTCTCTGCCACAGCCTACACCCTATGGGGATTGTTGTTAAAGCACAACGACGTGTCGGCCGTTTCGGTGTACAAATGCACCATCCCACTGTTCGGCGCCCTGCTTTCCGCCTGGTGGCTGGGCGAAGCGGACAAACTCCTGCAATGGCAGACCCCGCTCGCCTTGCTGTTGGTGGTCGGCGGTGTGTTAGCAATACAGGCAAAGCAAAAACATACCCCTCGGTTATAAAAACCGAGGGGTTTTTGCTTTTTACGGCGTGTAGGTGACCGTCTCTTGCGCCAGCGCGTCGCCCAACCAATCGGCGTTATCCACCGCCGTCAGCGTAAATTCGATGGACTCGATCGTATCGAAATCGCTGTCCTCAAGCGATTCGCCGAGCCACGAGATCTCGCCGAATGCACAGCTGTCGGCAACCAGGACTACCGCATAGAACGGTTCTGCCACATAGTCGTTCACCGAAGCCTCATCCACGCTCAAGAACAGGTTTTTATCCGACTTGTTAACAAAATACACGTCGGTGGTATATCCCCACAACTCGTCCTCGCGATCGCCGATAGCGACCATCGTAAACCACTCGTTATCTATGAGCACCTGATCGCTCTCCTGCGCTTCACGGGTGTATACCGTTGCCTTATCTTGACCGAGCGGATACACGTGAGCGGTCACCTCAGCAACCGCATCCGCTTCCCAATCTTCGGAATCATACACACTGAAGGTCAACGCAATATCGGTGTACTCCCCAATATCTACCCCTTCAGGGAAGAAATCAATAAAGGAGATCTCCTCATTCGTTTTTTTGCCGGCGGAAACATCCGTCGCAAACAGCGGGTCGACGGTAACGCCGTTGATGGTCGCCGTATCTACCGAGAAAGTATAGTCAACGTCCGACTTATTCTCAAAATACGCCTTTAAGGTGTATCCCCACACCGCGTCTTCCTCGGCGCCGGTGATACGGATCACGCAGTTTTCATCGTCCAACACCGTGACCTCTTCAAACACAAATTCTTCCTCTTGCGGTTTGGTGGTCGTCGTGGTGGTCTCGTCCGACGTGGTGGTCGTGGTAGTGGTCGTGGTAGTATCGCCCTTTTCGGACGGTTCTTCCCCGCACGCCGCAAGACACACAAGCATCGCCAACGCGAGCAACAATGCCAACAGTTTTTTCATGTCAAACACTCCTTTGTTTTTTGCATTGTCGCTATTGTAGCACTATACAACGGCTTTGTCAAGCACTCTCGGCCATCAAGCCGGAGCCGTTATTTCTTCAAAATTAACACGTCAAAGGGGTCCAGTTGCACTTTGCCTTCCAAACGCTCGCCCGTGATCAGATCGGTCATCGGCTCGTCCAACGTGATCGAAGCCGACTCACCGCGGTGTTCCACCACCGCGAGGCCTTCGCCCGCCGTCCCCTTGCGCGGAGCAACCGTAACCTTCCCCTCAAAGGCGAAGCGTTTCAAGGGGGTATATTGTTGCACAGTATCCAAGATCTGTGCCATACCGCCAGAGGAAGGGGTCGTACCCAACACAACGATCTGCCCTTTACCATAGGGCTTGCGGAATGCGACCGTTTTACCGCCGAGCGACGGATACACGCCGCCCGTGACCGAAGCAAGCACTTCGCAATCGGCGGGCAATGCATCAAACAGTTGCAACATACCGTACGCCGAAAACGGTGTGCCGTCTTTGAACGCACAGGTGACGTGATTGTCCTTGTCGGGAATTTGGTCGGTCATGATCGCACCTGTCCATTGTTCCAGACAACTCGTTGCCGCGTGGATATAGTGTCCGCCCACTGCATCGCGGATATCGGTGATCGGGCCCGCGATCCACGTGCCGCCCGCTTTCACCCATTCTTCAATACGCTCGCGCAACCCCTCACGCTCAAGCGACATCATAAACGGGGTGAGCAACAGATTGTATTCTGCCAAGCTGTGTTCCCACGCGATCACGTCAGGGCGCAGGCCGTAATCGCACAACGCGGCGTGAACGGTTTCGACACGCCCGTAATACAGGCGACCGTCGTCGGGGTAGACGGGTTGACACGCCTGCATACGGCAGTTGTCGGCATCCACCATCATCGCCACCGACGTTGTAACTTTTGTGCCATTGATGAAGTCAGCGCAACGGGCAAACTCATCACCTAACTGTTGCACTTCGCCGAATATATGCATCGGACGGCCGTTGGCATACAGCACCGCCCCGTGCATCAACTCGTGACTTGCGCGATGTTGCCGCCACAACCAGTAAAGATTCGCTTCGCCGCCCAGTGCGATCGGCAACCACGACAGCGCGCGGCAAAATCCCTCTTTGCGAATCAGACTCGGAATGAAATGCGCCCCGTTCCAACAGGTGGAGGTCTCGGTATTCCAGAACGGACGCTCTTTAAAGGTACGCAGATAGTCGAACCAGATAATGGTCTGCCACAGATCCTTTTCTTCGTGGTAATGGTTAAACTGCATTACATCCACGAATTTGGCAATCTTTTGGTAATCCATCAGATCATAGGTCGCCATCATATCCGTACCGACAGGCGCTTTGGTGTATTTGTGCAGAATATCCGCCTGCATGCGGATAAATTCCTCGATGGAACGGGATTTGAAACGGCTCCATTCCAACCGCAGGTGGGGATGATGCCACGCCTGGCCCGAAAACGGTGCGGGAATCTCCTCAAACGCGTCGTAATACTGGCTCCATGTTTCCATGTTCCATTGGGCATTCAAAGCCTCCACCGTGCCGTATTGCTCCCGCAGATATTCCGTAAACCCGCGACGGCAATATTCGCAGTAGCACCCTTCGCTGTAAATGCCCATTTCGTTATCGATCTGCCAGCCGACCACGCGCGGGTCAGCCCCAAACTCTTTGGCCATTTCTTCCGCAATACGGGCGCTGTAGGCACGATAGGTCGGGTTGTTTGCGCAGCAGTTGCGCCGTGCACCGTGCACCGCTTGTATCCCGTTACCGTGCAGCACGTACATCGCGGGATCTTTCTTTTCGAGCCAGCGCGGCGGGGTGGCAGAGGGGGTGCCGAGTATGACCGCAATACCCGCCGCCCACAAGCGGTCGATCACACGATGCAACCACGAAAAATCGAACATCCCTTCGCGCGGTTCCATCTTGTGCCACGCAAACTCGGTCATACGCATCACATTGCAGCCTGCTTTCACCATCATCGCGATATCGTGTTCCTGTTCGGCTTCGTCCCATGTTTCGGGATAATATGCCGCACCGAGCATCGGGGTACGCAGTGCGCGCTTTTCATTCTCTGTCACGGTTCATTCTCCTTTTTTCAAGATGCGCACGCCGAACGGCGCTATTACTACCTCGTCACGGAAGGTTTCCCCCGTGATAAGATCGGTCATCGGTGCGTCGATCTGCATTCTGCCCGTTTTGCCGCGGTATTCCACCACAGCGTAACCCGCACCCGCTTCGCCTTCGCGATACGCTACCATAAGATCGGGGTCGGCGTTAAAATGCTGTGCCCCGCTGTCTGCGAGCACGATGTCCAGCAGTTTGGCCATATCCGCGTCCGACGGCTCTGTGCCGAGCACGACGATCTGTCCGTTACCGACCCTTTTCTTAAACACCACGGCAAGGCCCTGTAAAGCAGGATACACGTCCCCCGTCACGGTGGCAAGCACCTCGGCATCGGCAGGAACTTCATACATCTGCACCCACACCTTCGCCTCAAACGCGTCACCGTCTGCCCATGAACAGGCGATCTTGCGGTTGAGGTTCCCCGCTTGTTGTACCAGTTTGGCGCCTGTCAGCCGCTCCGTTATACCCATCTCACGGTCGGTGTAATGCGTACCGTCCGCCGTGCGCATATCGGTCATCGGGCCGACTACCCACGTGCCGCCGGCACGCACCCATTCTTCAATACGGCGGGGCAGATCCCCCGCTTCCAACGTGAGTGCCGCCGTGGTGACGAGCAACTTATAGTTGTCGAGCGGTTTCGTTACGCCGATCACATCGGGACGGATACCGTGCTCCATCACCTGGCGGTGCATACGCTGTACGCGATCGGTGTATGTCCACACCGGCAGTGAGCCGTCCGCGATCAACGGTTGCGCCTCCATCAAGCAATCGTTGTGGGAGGAGAGTACCATTGCCACATCGGTCTTCACCTTCGTACCGTTGAGGAAATCACGGCAAAGGTCAAACCCCTTGGCAATCGCTTGCACCTCGCCGAAGGGATGCATCGGACGCCCCGAAGCATACAACACCGCCCCGTGCATCAACTCGCCCCCTGCCCAGTGCTGACGCCATAGCCAATAAAGGTTCGCCTCGCCGCCCAGCGCTACGGGCATCCACGAGTTGGCGGTGCAAAACCCATCGGGGCGAATCGACCCTGCCACCGCCACGCTGCCGCTCCAGCAGGTGGCGGTTTCGGTATTCCAGAAAGGACGATCCTTCATGGTGCGCAGATAATCGAACCACATGATCGCCACCCACAACGAGTTTTCGTCACGGTAGTGATTATACTGCATCACATCGGACATTTCTGCGATCTTCTCGTAATCGAGTGCCAGTCGCGGCATGATATCCGTGCCGACGGGCGCTTTCGTATATTGATGCAGAACGTCCATCTGTTTTTTCAGAAAATTCAGATGCGACTCGGCTTGAAATTCCCGCCAATCGGTCATAAGGCAAGGGGTCTGCCATGAGCGCGCAGGCATCGGCACTTGATCGAAACGGTCGTACCACTGACTGAAAATGTGGGAATTCCAACGGCGGTTCAACTCGTCCACCGTGGCGTATTTCTTTTCCAAAAAAGCGGTAAATTCGCGGCGGCAGTTGGGGCAAAAACAGCCTAAGCGTTTGCCGTCCCCGCGCAAGTAGATCTCGTTATCCACCTGCCAACCGACCACACGCTCGTCCGCACCGAATTCTTTCGCCATCTCCTCCGCAATGCGCAAGCTGTAACGGACGTATTCCGGATGATTGGAGCAGCAATCGCGCCGTCCGCCGTGCAAAGCGGGCAGACCATCGTCGCTCACGATCATCATATCGGGATATTTTTCCTGTAACCACATCGGCGGGCAGGCCGAGGGCGTACCCAGTATCACCGCAATGCCCGCCGCCCACAGTTTGTCCATTACACGGTGTAACCACGAAAAATCGAACGCCCCTTCGCGCGGTTCCATCTCGTGCCACGCGAATTCGGCTATTCGCATCACGTTACAACCCGCCTTCACCATCATCGCGATGTCGTGTTCCTGTTCGGCTTCGTCCCACGTTTCGGGATAATACGCCGCACCGAGCATAGGGGTGCGTAGTGCACGTTTTTGGTTTTCTTCCATATTCTCCTCCTTGGGGGTTGATTTCGGTTTTTCTTATGGTATAATTATATTGTAAAATCTTGCAGTTTTCAATGTGAAATACTTGTATAACTATAAGGATGTTGCATATGTTCTTTGAAACCAATTACAATCTGCGTAAATTTCGCGAGCAGTTTCCTCTGCCGTTGGTGATACAAAGCGTGGGTGCAGACTATCCGCAAGAGGCGATCGATCGTCCTTGGGGGCTCGGATACCATCAGTTCATCTGGGTCACGAAGGGGAGCGGACATTTTACGGTGGACGGCGACTCCCGCATCCTCAAAGTCGGCGACGGGTGCTTTATGCGCGCCGACGCATCCCACGCCTACCGAACGGATGGGGGCGTTTTCGAGACCGCCTGGTTCTCTTTCGGCGGCTGTGATGCACTGTTGGATTTTTACGGTGTCGGTACGCATTTTTGGTGGGAGGCTACCGCCCCGTTCGCCCGCTGCTTTGCGGATTTTTACCGTCTGTGTTCCCAAAACAGCACACCCGTTTCCCGTTCGGCGGAAGGCTATCCATTGCTGTGTGGGCTGTTACACACCCGTTTTGCCCCCGTCATACCGCTTGCAGAGCGGGTCGATGCGTTGTTGGAAAACCAATTTCACCGCGATCTTTCGTTGGACGAGGTCGCCGCTTGTGTAGGTATTGACAAATACGCCCTGTGCCGTCGCTACCGCGAAGCACAAGGCGTATCGGTAATGGAACAGTTGCGGCGGATTCGCATCGCCAAAGCGAAACAGTATCTTGCTGCCACCTCTCACACGGTCGCCCGCGTTGGTGAACTCTGCGGTTTCCGTGACGCGAGTTATTTTACAAAGATCTTTCGCGAAACCACAGGACAATCCCCCACCGTCTGGCGTCAAAAGTGCTAACTGTGTATACATTTTGTATATATCGGCGTATATATTACTAAACGGCCGTTTTTCCGCTTTGCTACCCCCTATAAATGCCGTCTCTTTATTGCCTTTTAACACAAAGGGCGGTTGTGTTGCAACCGCCCTTTGTGTTTTCTTTTGTTTAATGTATTCCTATTCTTCGGCGAAAAGTTCGCTTACCGCTTCAAACAGCGGCAATTTGCACGCCGGAAACCATACATCCCTTAAAGAAACCATTGATGCCGGTCAGTCCTTTCTTCGACGGTGGGCACGCCACCGGGCAATTGCCGCTTTTATGTCTTCGGTAAAGTAACCGGTTATCGTACCGTCCCAATAGGTCTCCAGTAAACGCTTGGTACAACGACTACGTTGAATGTAGCCGTGCATATAAAATCGCCTTTTGCCTTCCCCGGCACCGTGCAGACGAAACGCTACGCCGAAAAAGAGATCCCACAAATCAAAAACGCCGCCGTTTACATCATAATCCACCTCAATGGCGGTGATGTTTTCCCAACGATAGCGCTCTTTCGGCAAGAAAAGATAACAAATCGTTACGCCGTCACGATCAAACGTGTAGTAACACGGCGTAAATGCCGCCATTACAAGCATAATGCATGCGACCGCACCGAAAACAAAGCAGAGAACGCCCTCTGCATAGACGGTTATGAATCCACAGCAAAAAGCAAAGAGGACTGTCGCACCAAACAATCGATTTCCAACGCACTTCCGTTTTGACAGCATACTCTCACCTCACCTGCCCAACAGTATATCCTATCTCAGCGACAATGTAAACGGCAAAAAGGACGACGCATTTCTGCATCGTCCTTTTGAATTGCTCGGGAGAAATCTTATTTGACTTCGACCTTCGCGCCGGCTTCTTCCAGCTTCGCCTTGATGGACTCGGCTTCTTCCTTGGAAACCGCTTCCTTCACGTTCTTCGGAGCGCCGTCGACGAGTTCCTTCGCTTCCTTCAGGCCGAGACCGGTGATCTCGCGGACAACCTTGATAACGCCGATCTTCGCAGCGCCGGCATCCACCAGGACAACGTCAAACTCGGTCTTCTCTTCAGCAGCGGCAGCGGGGCCGGCCACAGCAGCAACAGCCACGGGAGCAGCAGCGGAAACGCCAAACTCTTCCTCGATAGCCTTCACCAATTCAGACAGCTCCAAAACGCTCAGAGCCTTGATCTCTTCGATCATGTTCGTGATTTTCTCAGACATGGTATTACCCTCCATTATTTGTAATGTTTTTGTTTAATGTACCGCACAAGCGGTATGAGCAGTACGAGTATCTCTCGTATTCTGCAACTGCTTATTCAGCAGCGGGAGCCTCTTCAGCAGGGGCTTCGGCAGGGGCCTCTTCAGCGGCGGGAGCTTCCTCAGCGGGAGCCTCCTCAGCAGAAGCGGTGTCGCCGCCGTTCTTTTCGACGATCGCGTTCAGCGCAACAGCCAGACCACGGATCGGGCCGTTCAAGACGCTAAGCAACATCGAGAGCAGGCCTTCCTTGCTCGGGAGTTTGGACAACTCCTGCACACGAGCGGCATCGATGACCTCGCCGTCAATAAAGCCGGCCTTGACCTCGAAGGTATCGCTCTTTTCGGCATACTCGCACAGGATCTTCGCAGCAGCGGTGTAATCGGTGCTGACCG
The DNA here is from genome assembly GCA_045591985.1 of Acutalibacteraceae bacterium. Lineage (GTDB taxonomy): Bacteria > Bacillota > Clostridia > Oscillospirales > Acutalibacteraceae > SIG588. The sequence goes on along the minus strand of JAZNTV010000079.1, from coordinate 17,027 downwards.
CCAAAGCGGTACTGCCTTCGAGAACATCGTTCAGTTCGCTCAAGCCGACGTTTTCCGCCGCACGGCGAAGCATGGTGTTCTTCACAACCGCGTAATCCACACCGGCTTCACGCATCTTACGACGCAGCGCAGTATCCTGTTCCACCGTGATGCCCTTGTAGCTCACAATAACACCGGCAACGGCGTTCTGCAGCTTTTCGGTCAGGGTGGCAACGTACGCTTGCTTTTCTTGCAAAATCTTCTCACTAGCCAATGGTTTCACCTCCTGTTATACTACGGATGGTGCTGTTACATCCAAAAAGAAAGCCCTTTTGCGTTTCCACAAAAGGGCGTGATTACAGAATACTACTGTAATGCTCTGCCTCGGCAGGCGTCCCTCGGGACTTACAAGCGGATGCTTACCTGCTGTCTGTGGAAGAACAGCGCGTGCCTTACGGCACAATGTGTATTATACCAAACAGAGTGAACTCTGTCAAGTATCAATTTGGCTTCGATCAGCCGCCCAGACGAGCAGGGTTGATCTTCACGCCGGGGCCCATGGTGGACGCGACCGAGCAGGTACGAATGTACTGACCCTTCGCAGCCGCGGGCTTCGCACGAACGATGGCGCTGAGCAGCGCGTCAAAGTTCTCCTGCAACTTCTCCACACCGAAGGACACCTTGCCGATCGGGCAGTGGATAATGTTGGTCTTGTCGAGACGGTATTCGATCTTACCGGCTTTCGCTTCGGTCACAGCCTTCGCGACGTCGGGGGTGACGGTACCGGCCTTCGGGTTCGGCATCAAGCCACGGGGGCCGAGCACCTTACCGAGACGACCGACGAGACCCATCATGTCGGGGCTCGCGATGACCACATCGAAATCCATCCAACCGCCGTTGATCTTGGCGATCATTTCCTCGTCACCGATGTATTCCGCACCGGCTTCCTGCGCTGCCTGCACCTTGTCGCCCTTGGCGAACACGAGCACGCGGACCGACTTACCGGTACCGTTCGGCAGCACGACCGCGCCGCGCACCTGCTGATCGGCGTGACGGCCGTCAACACCGAGTTTCACGTGCACTTCGACAGTCTCATCGAACTTAGCCTTGCCGGTCTTCACGACCAGGTCCAACGCCTCGTTCACTTCATACTGGTTGCCACGGTCGATCAGCTTTGCGCTGTCGACATATTTCTTACCATGTTTCATTACGGTTCAATCCTCCCTGTTTGTTATCGCGCGGAAATCACCCGCGATACGGTGGTAATCGGAACGTCAGAGGGTTTCCTCCCACCCGTTCGGGTTATCTGCAGAAATTATTCCTCGACCTCAATGCCCATGCTGCGCGCCGTGCCGGCGACCATGCTCATAGCGGACTCGATGTTGGCCGCGTTCAGATCGGGCATCTTGGTGGTAGCGATCTGCTGCACCTGCTCCTTCGTGAGCTTCGCAACCTTCGTCTTGTTCGGGACACCCGACGCCTTGTCGATGCCGCAAGCCTTCTTGATGAGAACCGCAGCCGGGGGCGTCTTGGTGATGAAAGTGAAGGACTTATCTGCATACACGGTAATAACAACAGGGATGATCAATCCCACGTCGTTCTTTGTACGCTCGTTGAATTCCTTCGTGAAAGCCATGATGTTCACACCGTGCTGACCGAGAGCCGGACCAACAGGGGGTGCCGGCGTCGCCTTACCCGCCGGGATCTGCAATTTGATGTAACCGGTAACCTTTTGAGCCATTTTACATTGCACCTCCAAAAATCGTGGTAACTGGCGGCATCACCCACAGGGCGATACCTCCCACAGCCGGAATCGCGTCCGGCGCAGAGTAAAAGCGGATATTCCGCTGATACACAAAACTGTTGCGGCCGCGCCTTATTCCATGCGCTGTGCCTGGTTCGGTTCGAGTTCCACCGACGTTTCGCGTCCGAACATCGAAATGGTAACCTGAACCTTGCGCTTCTCGAGGTCGATCGCATCCACCACACCGGAGAAGTTCTCCAACGGGCCTTCGGTGATACGCACCGTATCGCCGACCTGATAATCGATCTCCACCTCGTACCGTTCGACACCCAGCGCCGCCACCTCTTGTTCGGTGAGCGGAACAGGCTTGCCGTTCGGCCCGACAAAACCCGTGCAACCACGGACATTACGCACCACATACCAGGATTCGTCGGTCATAACCATTTTGACCAGCACATACCCCGGGAACACCTTGCGTTCCACCTCGCGGGTCTTGCCGTCTTTGGTTTCGCTGACAAGTTCGGTAGGCACGCGGATCTCGTGGATCCAATCCTGCAGTTTGCGGTTCTCGACAATTGTTTCGAGATTGGTTGCCACCTTGTTTTCGTAACCGGAAAAGGTGTGCACCACATACCATTTTGCCTGTTCTGCCATGGGTACCTTCCTTCCGTTTATACGCTTACTTCAGCGACAACAACAAGTCGACCAACGCGGACAGACCGAGATCCACCACAATGATGAACACCGCCACCAACGCACACATAATGAGCGTGATGCCCGTATTCTTCACCACCGACTTGAAGGTGGGCCAGGTGATCTTCTTGTACTCACCCTTCATGTCACGCCAGTATTTGATCGCACCGGCACCGGCCTTGCCGCTGTCGCCGGTACGACGAGCCTTGGCACGGCCGATAAAGAAAACGATCAAGCCGACGATGACCAGCAGGATGCCCACAAGGAAGACGATCTTTTTCGGCGATAAATTGGCGGGGTCGACCAAGCGGGCAAAATACTGCCAACCGAAAGTATTCAACCCCTCCAAGATTCCCTTAGCACCGACGAGAAGAGCCATGATGCCGGCGACGGCGCCGACGAACCACATAACAAATCCCCAGAAAATCATGATTTGTTTCCTCCTGTCGTTTTGTATTACTTCGTTTCGCGATGCACCGTGTGTTTACGGCAGAAACGGCAATACTTATTCATCTCCAAGCGGTCCGGGTCGTTCTTCTTGTTCTTCATGGTGTTGTAGTTGCGCTGCTTGCATTCGGTGCAAGCCAAAGTGATCTTTACTCGCATTACGGCATCTCCATTCTAAATAGATTCATTAAGCCTCCCTCACAGCGGGCCTTGCGCCAAAAAAATGGGCACAAAAAATAAACCCCCGTTCGAGGTAAGGCTTAGTATAACACAGATTTTCCCATCCGTCAAGTGTTTTTTTGCTTTTTTCGGCTTTTATTTTCGGCGGACTCTTGCACCCCCCGAAAAACTGTGGTATACTATGCACGTCATGTAAGGTATCGTTAATCTTATCCTTATATATAAAGGAGGAACCGCCGTGAGAGTGCGTATACACCTTGTCGGCACACAAGCATTCGACGGACAAGCCGATAACGTGGTCCAAACCGTCGACGGTGAATTGACCGTGCAAAACGGCAAGGCCGTCGTTCGCTACACAGAGCAGGACGACGACATCGGCACCACCGTGACGGTGACGGCCGACGCGCGGGAGGTTACCGTCCAACGGCAAGGTCCTGCGCAGGCTGCTTTGCGGCTCCGACGAGGCGAACGATGCCAAAGCCTGTACGGCACACCGTACGGCGAATTTGAAGTCACGACGGTGACACACATGCTCCGCAACACGCTCACGGAAACGGGCGGCGAGTTGTCGCTCGCCTATACCCTCTCGCTCGGCGGACAGACAATGGAAAATACACTGTGTATGACAATAGAAAGGAACGAACTTTCATGAAGACCATTACCGCTCATTTGACCGATACCGTTGCCGCCGCTTTTTCGAAAGCGGGGTATGACCCGTCGCTCGGCACCGTAACGGTATCCGACCGCGCCGACCTGTGCCAATTCCAGTGCAACGGTGCGCTGGCCGGTGCGAAACTGCACCACAAGGCCCCCCGCGCTATTGCCGAGGACGTGGCGGCCCTGTTGCGCGAAGATCCGCAGTTCCGTCAGGTAGACATCGCCGGCCCCGGTTTTATCAACCTGTCGCTGACCGACGAAGCGTTGCTGGATGCGGTGCGCGCCTTGGCAGCGGACGAGCATCTCGGTGTACCGCAAGCCGAGACCCCCGAAACGGTGGTCATCGACTACGGCGGGCCGAACGTGGCAAAGCCGCTTCATATCGGTCACTTGCGCTCCGCCATCATCGGCGAAGCCCTCAAGCGCCTGACCCGCGTGTGCGGTCACAAAGCGATCGGCGACGTACATTTGGGCGACTGGGGCACGCCCATGGGTCTGGTCATTGAAGAGTTGCACGACCGTCACCCCGATTGGGCGTGTTTCGGCGACAACTTCAACCCCGCAACCGATACCGTTCCCGCATTGGATGCCGCCTCGCTCAACGAGATCTATCCCTTTGCCTCTGCCCGCAAAAAGACAGACGAAGAATTCCGCGATCGCGCACATCAGGCAACGTTCGAATTGCAAAACGGCAGACCGGGTTACCTCGCTTTGTGGAAAGAAATTCTCAAGGTGTCGGTGGGGGACATCCGTTCGGCCTACGAGAAGCTGAACGTGGAATTTGAGTATTGGTACGGCGAAAGCGATGCCGACCGTTACGTGCCCGCTTTGATGGAGATCTTGGAAGGCCGCAATCTGCTGCGCGCCAGCGACGGCGCCGAGGTCATCGACGTAGCGACCGAAGCGGACACCGCCCCGATGCCCCCCATCATCGCCCGCAAGACCGACGGTTCCATCACCTATGAGACCACCGACCTTGCCACCATTCTGCAACGGCAACAGGATTTTGCGCCCGACCGTATGCTGTACCTCACCGATGCGCGTCAGGGTCTGCACTTCGAGCAGGTGTTCCGTGCGGCGAAACTGGCGGGTCTGGTCGGCGAGAACGTCACCCTCGACTTCCTCGGGTTCGGCACCATGAACGGCGCGGACGGCAAGCCGTACAAGACCCGTGACGGCGGTGTGATGCAGCTCAGTGATCTGCTTGCTACCGCGACCGCCGCGGCATACGACAAACTGCGCGAGTCGGCCTACTTGAACGAACTGGACGACGCGGAAAAGCAAGTGCTCGCGCAAAAAGTGGGCATTGCCGCCGTCAAATTCGGCGATCTGCAAAACAATCCCGCCCGCGACTACGTGTTCGATCTGGACAAGTTCTTGGCGTTCGAAGGCAAGACGGGCACCTATCTGTTGTATACCGTCACCCGCATCAATTCGGTGCTCAAAAAGGCGGAGGCCGCCGGCGACATTTGCGGCATCTACTCCGACACCGAGCGCGACCTCGTGTTGAAACTGCTGTTGTCGGGCGAGACATTCCGCCGTGCGCTTTCGGAAAAAGCGCCGAGTTTCCTCTGTGACAATGCCTATCAGCTCGCGTCGCTGTTCTCGAAGTTCTATCACGACAACCACGTGTTGGGCGAAGAGGATGCGAACAAAAAGCAATCCTGGCTGTGGCTGATGGCGTTGGTGCGCCGTATGCTGCTGCTTCATTTGGACACGCTGGCGATCGATGCGGTTGAGAATATGTAAAAGGAATAAAAAGCGGACGGCATCCAACGATGCCGTCCGCTTTTGTTGTGTTTCGATACGGATGTGTAACGCGGCCGCTTCGCGGTACGCGAAGCTTAGATCCACCACATAGCGGCGGGATCTTCGGTGATGATGATATCTTTGAGGAAGGAGACCGCCTTTTCGAGACCCTCCTGCGGGCTCATCAAGCCGTCTTCGTGCTCGATGCTCACCGCGCCTTCGTAGCCGATGACCGCGAGGGTGGAGATGAGATCTTTCCACGTTTTGGTGTCGGTGCCGTAGCCCACCGTGCGGAACACCCAACTGCGCGCCGACAGATCGCCGTACGAGCCGGTATCCAACACGCCGTTCTTTGCCACGTTGTATTTATCCACGCGGGTATCCTTTGCGTGGAAATGATACACCGCACCGCGCAACTCCTTCAGCGCGACCACCGGATCCATGCCCTGCCAGATGAGGTGGCTGGGATCGAAGTTGGCACCGATCATATCCCCCACCGCTTCACGCAAACGGAGCAGAGTTGCGGGATTATACACGCAAAAACCGGGGTGCAACTCCAGCGCGATCTTCTTCACGCCGTAGGATGCCGCGATCTTCACCGCTTCTTTCCAGTAGGGGATCAGCACTTCGTCCCACTGCCAATCGAGGATCTTGCCGTAGTCGTCCGGCCAACTGCAGGTCACCCAGTTGGGGAACTTCGACCCTTCGCTGTCACCGGGACAACCCGAGAAGGTGACGATGGTATCCACGCCGAGTTTTTGCGCCAGCTGACAAGTCTGCACAAACACCGCATGATCGGTCGCGGCACGCTCCTTATTCGGGTGCACGGGGTTACCGTGGCAAGAGAGCGCCGCCACAGTCAACTCGTTTTTCGCGAGAGCCGCTTTCAGCTCTTCGATCTTGCCCTCATCGGCGAGCAACACATCGGGGTTGCAGTGATTGTGGTTGGTATACGCACCTGTACCCAACTCTACACACTGCACACCCAGTCCGTGCAGATACTCAAATGCTTGTTCCGCCGCAATACCCTGCAGCGGGACGGTCAATACGCCCAGTTTCATAGTTGTTCCTCCTTATTTTTTGCAGGATGATATCATCCAAATAGGCCTTAAAATATCCTTCACCCGCGGCGTCATACGCCACGAGTACCGCCTCGACGGCACGCCCGATCACTGCCTCGGGCAACGCAAACTCTTGTTTTACAAACGCCGTGTTCTCACCGCAGAATACGCCTTTCGGCGCCAATACGGCAGGGAGATGGTCCGATAAACACGTACCGTCGTCAAACAGCAGGTCTACCCCCACCGCATCGCCCTCTTCCGAAAGCGGACGGAACTGATACGAGAGCACCAATTCTTCGGCAACGGGAATCGCCGTTTCGGCCAAGCGGTATACCACGCGGCAACGCCCCGCACTCATACATACGCCTGCGAATCCGAAACCATATCGTCCTGTGGCACACACATCGCCGACCGCGCCTTCCAACACCGAGGCGACTTCCAACTGTACCGCCTCTTGCGCGAGCACCTTGCCATGCGCGTCGCACACGTCCACGGGGCGCAGACGCGCCGTTGCCGTGCCGCCGCGCACCTTCGCGCACGCCTGCCGCATCTCAAATCCGTTGCGCCAGTAGACGGGGCCTTCGGAATGCGGCACGGGTACCTCTTCGCTGACGGGACACTCGCCGCGCAGGGTCTTTGCCACCGCGCCGCCGAGCCGCAAATAGAAATCGGACGACAGCCAAAAACCGTCGGCACACAGCGTTTGGAAATACGGCGTGCCGTTCGGCAACGCATATGAGTCGGGAGCGGCTTTCAGTATCGCCGTACCTTCGTCGTATTCATCCAACATCGCAAAATACGCCTGCCGCACGCCCGCGGCGGCATATCGTTTCGCCTGTTCCCATAAAAATGTGCCCGCCTTGCGCGGCGTGACATTCGGATCACCGCTCGATCGGAAGTTGCTCCACGCAAAGCCCGCGTGCAGTACCGGCTGATATTCCTGCCCATGTGCGTGAATATATTCCAGATCGCGTGCCAAGTGATCTTCCACCCACGCAGCCAACGTTTCGGGACGAAAACGCCCCGGTGTCCACGGCGAGATCATATCGAGCGCGGCGTAGACCGCCGCGTAGGCGCCTGTCTCTTCCGCCCACGAATTGTCGGGCAGACCGCCGATGACGTAATACCCGCGTTCCTTCAGCCAAAGCACGAGATCCAGCGCTTCGTCGGCAGGCGGATACCGCTTCCCCTCCAACGGCGACAACCCCCACACGCATATCACAGGCTTGCCGTGTGCGTGCGCGTATGCGGGCGACGCCAACATACGCGGCTCGACGTTGACCTCCACATCCGCTTTCATTCGGGCGAGCGCCGTCTCACCGCCGCGACCGTAACCGCTGGTGTCGTACATCATATAGACTGCACGTCCGTGGTATTCCGCCGCACGCATAATTTCCGAAAGGAACTCGTCCATCGGGCGATAGTCCGCCGACGTGCCGTCGAAAAAGCGTTGCACGCCGACCCCGTCGATGCCGTATTCCTTCAACCAGCGGAAATGGGTATCGATAGTCGCAGGCGACTTTGACGCGTATAACCGCACGGGAGTACCGTCGGGATACGGCGAAAACGCCGTATCCGAAAGTGCCTCGGGCGGATACTCCGCACAATCGGGGAACATTTCGGTGCGATAGTTGGTATCTGACGGCGCCTCTTTCGTGGGAGACCAATGTCTCCACCAGGCACCGGTACCGAACCAAAGTTGATAACCCGCAAAGCAATGTCCGATCAAATTGTTCTCTTCGGTCTGCCCGTGAGGGGTAACGACAAACGTGTTGGCCATACCTACACCTCATTTATACCCGTTTTCTATCCCTTTTATATCATACCCGCCCTGTTTTTTCAAGTATTTTTCCCATTTTGTTTTAAAAAACAAACCGTATGACGGTGGCCGTCAAAAAGCCCAATATACCGCACGCCGGAAAAGTGCCTATCCACGCAAGCAACAACTCACGCACGATCCCCCAGTTTACCGACGATACACGGTGCGCCGCCCCCGCTCCCATCAGTGCCGCCGTCTTAATGTTGGTGGTGCTGACCGGTACACCTCCCAGCGAACAAAGGAGCAACCCGGTCGCCGTGGCAACTTCCGCCGCCACCCCTGCGGGCGGAGTCAGCATCGCCATCTCCTGCCCCACCGTTTGCACAATACGGCGACCTCCTGCCGCCGTACCGACGGCCATCACCAACGCGACCGCCGCCGCAAGCCACAAAGGAGGCGAAAACATCGTTGTTCCGCTTTCCTGCCCCCCTATAATCGCCAACAGAAAAACCCCTTGAAATTTCTGGCCGTCCTGCGCACCGTGCATAAACGCCGTGGCGGCACCGGCAAGGCATTGTGTTCGCCGAAATCGTCGGTAGGCGGCGGGGCGATCACACCCGCGGCACAAGCGAAACACCAGCCGAGTGAGCCACCACGAAAGCATCGCGGCAAACGGCGTAAACACCAAAAGGCCACACAGCACCCGCCCCCATTCGGCCAATCCTACGCGACCGCCGACCGCCAAAGCTGCTCCCGAAAGTCCCGCCAACAAGGCATGGCTTTCGCTGGTCGGAATGCCGCCCCACCACGCCGCCACCGCCCATATCACCACCGCCGTCAACGCGGCACACAACGCGATACGTGCCTCTTCCGCTGCCGGAAACGTCACACTGCGATACACCGTTACCGCCACCTGCGGAATCAGCAGACTTGTGGTCACGGTACCGAGCAAATTCATTCCTGCCGCCATCCCCAGTGCCGCCCGCCACCCCAACGCGCGTGTGGTCACACAGGTGGCAATGGCATTCGGCGCATCCGTCCATCCGTTGACAAAAACTACCCCCACCACCAACACCGCCGCTGTGATCATCATTCCGTTTTCCATACCGCGTCGCCTCCTCACACAAGATATATGCATCCCGACGGTAGGAAATAAAAACAATATGTAAAAACCCCTTGCGGGCGGTTGCCATTTTTAAAAAAGCGTGGTATACTGGTGGTTGTAATTACATTTTTGAGGAGATGTCCGGCCATATGGGACTTTTGAAAGCATTATTCGGAGATTACAGCAAGCGGGAATTGAAACGCATCCAACCGTTGTGTGACAAAGTGTTGGCGCTTGCCGACACCTATCGCGCCATGAGCGAAGAAGAATTGCGCGGGCAAACCGCCGTTTTAAAGGCGCGTCTTGCCGCCGGCGAAACCACCGACGATATTCTGCCCGAGGCGTTTGCCACCTGTCGCGAGGCCGCTACCCGCGTCCTCGGCATGACCCACTTCCCCGTACAGATCATCGGCGGTATCGTGTTGCACCAAGGGCGCATTGCCGAAATGAAAACGGGCGAAGGCAAAACCCTGGTTGCGACCCTCCCCGCCTATTTGAATGCACTTACCGGTGACGGCGTACACATCGTCACGGTAAACGAATATCTCGCCCGCCGCGACAGCGAGTGGATGGGTAAAGTGTATCGTTACCTCGGCCTGACTGTCGGTCTGGTGCGGCACGACATGAAACCGGATGAGCGCCGCGCGGCGTATGAAGCCGATATCACCTATGCCACCAACAATGAACTTGGGTTTGATTACCTGCGCGATAATATGGTCATCTACAAGGAAGGCAAAGTGCAGCGCGACCACGCCTTCGCCATTGTGGACGAAGTGGACTCTATTTTGATCGACGAAGCACGTACTCCGCTGATCATTTCGGGGCAGGGAGACAAATCTACTGACCTCTATACCCGCGCCGATGCGTTTGCCAAGGGATTAAAGGCGTTTCGCATCAAGGAAATGGACACCAAGGAAGAACAAGACACGGTCGACGGCGACTATATCGTAGACGAAAAGGCGCGCACCGCCACCTTGACGCAAGCCGGTGTTAAAAAAGCCGAAAAGCACTTCGCGGTGGAAAATTTGATGGATCCCGACAACGTCACGTTACTTCACCACATCAACCAAGCCATCAAAGCACGCGGTGTGATGCAACGCGACGTGGATTACGTTGTGAAAGACGGACAGGTCGTTATTGTGGACGAATTCACGGGCCGTTTGATGATCGGTCGTCGCTATAACGAAGGATTGCACCAAGCAATTGAAGCGAAAGAAAACGTGAAGGTGGAACGCGAAAGCAAAACGCTCGCCACCATCACCTTCCAAAACTTCTTCCGTCTGTACCGCAAGCTTTCGGGCATGACGGGTACCGCCATGACCGAAGAGACCGAGTTCCAGCAGATCTATCGGTTGGATGTGGTGACCATTCCCACCAACCGTCCGATGATCCGCGAAGACCTGGGCGACCAGGTATATAAGACCGAACAGGCGAAATTCCGCGCGGTTATTCGCGAGATCGAAGCACGCCACGCCCAAAACCAGCCGGTGTTGGTCGGCACGGTATCCATCGAAAAGTCCGAATTGCTTTCGAAAATGCTGAAAGCGCGTGGCATTCCCCATGAGGTGCTGAACGCAAAGCATCACGAGCGTGAGGCGGAGATCGTGGCACAGGCCGGTAAGATCGGCGCCGTCACCATCGCCACCAACATGGCCGGCCGCGGCACCGATATTATGCTCGGCGGCAACGCGGAATTCTTGGCAAAATCCGAAATGCGACGCATGGGTATCGCCGAAGAACTGATTGCCGAATCCACCGGTTACGGCGAAACAGACAACGAAGAGATCCTGCTGGCACGCCGCACCTATGCGGAACTGGAAGCCAAATACAAAGCAGATATCCAACCCGAAGCCGAGGCGGTACGAGCGGCAGGCGGTTTGTGTATTCTCGGCACCGAGCGGCATGAATCCCGCCGTATCGACAACCAGTTGCGCGGCCGTGCCGGTCGTCAGGGAGACCCCGGTTGTTCCCGTTTCTTCCTGTCGCTCGACGACGATCTGATGCGCCTGTTTGCGGGCGACCGCATTACGGCCATGATGGATCTGTTGAAAGTGGAAGAGGATCTGCCGATTGAAAACGGCATGCTCACCCGTACCATAGAGACCGCACAACAACGTGTGGAAGAACGCAACTTCGGTATTCGTCGCGACGTGTTGCAGTATGACGACGTAATGAACCGTCAGCGTGAGATCATCTATTCGCAACGCGACCAGGTGCTCGCGGGAGACGATCTCGGCGAAAAGATCCGCGGTATGGTGCGCGATTCCATTGAAGGCAACGTCGCATTGTATACCGCCGACGAGTCGCCGTTTGAATGGAACCTCAGCGGTCTGCGCGAATACTACCTTGGCTGGTTGACAAACGACAACGATTTCCGTTTTACCGAGCAGGAGACCGAGGATCTTGAACGCGAAGCGCTCATTGCCACCCTCGTCGAGCGTGCGACCGCCGTCTACGATGCCAAAGAGGCGCAATACGGCGAAAGCATGATGCGCGAACTCGAACGCGTGGTGTTGTTGCGCACGGTGGACCGTTACTGGATGGATCATATCGACAACATGGACGAACTGCGCCGCGGTATCCATCTGCGGGCATACGGCCAAAAGGATCCGGTGGTGGTCTACCGTCTGGAAGGTTTCGATATGTTCGACCAAATGGTAAATTCCATTCGCGAAGACACCGCGCGCGGCATACTGCTTGCACAGATCCGCACGCATGAAGAGCCGAAACGGGAGCAGGTAGCGAAAGAAACCGGCACCTCCGGCGACGGCACGGCACAAAACCGCACCGTACGCAAAACAGCCGATCAAAAGATCGGTCGCAACGACCCCTGCCCCTGCGGCAGCGGCAAAAAGTATAAGAAGTGTTGCGGCGCCGGCAACGCGGATTGATCGACAAAAACTCCCCACAGTTCACCGGAACTGTGGGGAGTTTTTTCGGAAATCATGCCGTGGGAAACGTGTCGATCTTCTTTACGGCGTATTGTAAGATCAAGCGTGCATCGGTGGAATCCACGCGGCCGTTGCCGTCGGCATCTGCCGCCGCAGCATCCAGCGAAGCGGCACCGATCTTTTTTACGGCATACTGCAACGTCAAGCGCGCATCGGTGGAATCGATCTTCTCATCACCGTTCACGTCGCCCGCCACAGTCGTTACCGGCGTACGGGTCGCACCGCAGTCCTCGCAGGTCGTATCGTAATTGTCGATATACCGATGCGGGCATGGCACCAAACATGCGGCCGCTGCAACGAGACGTGCTTCGGCTTCGGCAATTTCATCGGGCGTTGCCCACGGATCTTCACACACCGCCGTTACCTCGCGCACCACCGCCATAAAGTCTGCTACGGAAGCGGGTGTTTTTTCGGCAGCTGTTTCGTCCGCGTGATCGATCTTCTCGCGCAAAGTCTCACGACGCGTGACAGCGAACACCTCCACCGCCACCAGTTGATCGGCCACCGGTTGGGCTGTCGTGTTCGGCACGCGGAAGGAACCGGCACCGTACAACCCGTTGGTGAAACACGCCTCTTCCAAAAACACCTCAACCACCTTATCGGTCACCGCAACCGTGCGGGAAGCCCACACGTGCTCATCCACCAGCGTTTGCGGGCGGGCACATTGATAATCCAGTGTCATTTCGGTGATCGTGTGATCCTCTTCAAAGGTAAGCCGGATCACAACGGGGGAGGTTTTGGCATCGGGTGCCGCTTGCGCCTTAGTGGTCGCAAAATAGGTATACCGCCGCAGTTCTCCCGCCGCATCGTATCCCTCACGCACATCCGCCCACGGCATACCGTGGTTGTACGTGCCCATCGCGTCGGGATAATACGCACACAACGGCACGGCGACAAGCGCCACACGATCGTTACCGCCCGTCGCACCCGCCGCATATTGCCCCGCGATCACCTGCACCGATTGCACGTAGGTCACCCCTGCCCCCTCGGGGCAAGCGAGGATCTGCAACGGTTCACCCGCTTGCAAACGCGCGATCTCGTCGGGCGACAGAGTGCGCAGCAGGACGCCCGTCTGCCCGTGAACGAGACGATCCGCCGTGCTGAAAAGATCCACCTGCGGCATATCGCCGATCTTGTATCGGAACATCTGCTCTCCCGTTTTTGTATCCAGATAATATTCGATCGCCAACACAGCGTCCGCCGGAAGTGTGCGGAAAGCTTCTCCCATAAGGGTAAAACCCGACCAATCGTGCTCCAGCCGCACGCCGCATTTTCCCGTGTCACCAATCGCCACGGTACGGTCACTCCCGTACTCGCCCTGTGCTTGCATCATAACGCCGTCGCTGACCCACGTCACACCCGTCACGGTCTCCATACGTACATAGGGTGCGGGAAGATCCGACGCGGCGTTACGCGGGATCTCCACGCCGTACCCCACTAACGCCCCGCACGCGGCACAACAAATGTCGCCGCTGTACCCCACCTCGTCGGCGGTCGGTGCGCGGTATCCTTCCACCGTAATGCCCACCCGCTCGGCGCGCATACGGTCGTGTAACCACGCGATACGCGTCTCATCCGCCGCGGCGGCGGTGCAATAGGTCGTGACATCATAGAGTTCCACCCGCGCGACCTTCTCTGCCTCGGTCCACCAAAAGCGGAAGGAACCCGCGGCGTTCAACCCGTTGGTAAAATTCGTATACGGCACGTACACGCCGCCGGCGCCGTCGGTCATCTGCACGGTGACCCCCGCGCCCCACTCACCCGCGTCGCGCTCAATGGAATCGATACGGATCGTGTCGTTTTCGTATCCTTCGGCGGCGTATATCTTAATGTATACGGGGCGATCGGCACAGTCTTCACTCGCCAGCCACTCACCCTGCACGGCGTAATAGCGGTACAACCACGGCCGCTCGGGAATATCCTCGGATTTTTCCAGTTCATGGGTCACCATACCGCGGGACGGTCTGTCTGAAATGTGCGGCAGATACCGGCACACCACTTGCTCGTCCGTTTCGGCATATACACACCCCACATCGGGGATCGCGGTGTATGCCGTTGCTACCACACGCACCGATTGCAGGTACACCCGCTCACCGCCGAGCGGACAGGCAAGCAGCGTAAGACGGGACGTCCCTTCCGCCCGCCACGTCGCCACCTCCTCCGCCGACAGCGGAATCAAAAGCACCCCCGCTTCGCAAGACGCCAGACCGTATCCCGTCGTATCCACGTCCACATACGGCCCCGACCCGATCTGATAGCGAAAAAAGGCGGCGCGAATGGCGCTGTCGATGTAGTAGCCGATCGCCAGCACCGCGCTTTCACCGGCGGGCACATTTGCCAAAACGTCCCCCTCTATTGAAAATCCCGACCAATCGGACTTCAAAAGGATACCGTATTCTCCCGTGTCGCCCACGGCGACCACGTCCGTGTTGCCGTTTTCTCCGCACGGCGTGACGGTTACGCCGTCACTCATCTGCAAGGTGCCGTCTGCCGTTTCCATCCATGCGTAAGGTGCGGGCAATTCCTCCGCTGCGGCGGGCAAAATCCCCGCCACGGCAGAACCCCCTATTATGACGCTCATCACCAACGATACGAAGCGTTTCATACACTCTTCCTCCGCTTTCTTTTCTTGTTCTATAGTATCACATCCCCCCCAAAAAAGCAATCATCTCCGTTCTCTGCGTTTTTGCTAAATTCCGCGGCGGAAAATTGTGCACATTTTTTGGTAAAACCCATTGACTTTTCGCAGTGTTCCCGCTATTTTAAGGGTGAACGCCGAATCTGTTCTTTCCGTAGAGGAGGTCTGCACTATGAGTGGCCAAAGAAGGACAAAGAAGCCTGCCAAAGCACACACGTTCGTGCCGTTCCAGATTCGCGAACTGCGCGAAAAGCAGCCGTTTACCGATGCGGACGTCGCCCAACAGGAAGAGACCCTGTTGAAGACCTACAGCAACCCGAACGCCAAACCGATGGCGGTGTTGTTTCGCTTTTACCGCGGACATTATCACCACCTGCTGTTGTCGGCACTGTTTTTTCTCATCAAGACCAGTCCCGCGTGGCTGTTACCCATCGTCACCGAACGGGTGATCGATGCCATCACCGTCGGCGGACCCGATGCCTGGCGGCAGATCCTCTTTTGGCTGATACTGGAATTGGTGTTGGTGTTGCTGAATATTCCTACCCATTATCTGCACACCCACTTTTTGAGCCTCTCCACCCGCAGTATCGAAGCGGGTCTACGCGGGGCAATGGTGCGCAAACTGCAACACCTCTCCATCGGTTTCCACAAGGAGATGGCGTCGGGGCGCATTCAATCCAAAGTGATGCGCGACGTGGAGGCGATCGAGGGACTTTCCTCTTCCATCTTCTCTTCCGCGCTGAACATTATCGTCAACATTACGGTGGCGCTCATTGCCGTGCTGTCCACCAACGTCACCGTATTTTTCTTCTTTCTGGCAGCCGCCCCGCTCGGAGCGGTGCTGATGTTCCTGTTCCGTAAGGACATGGGGGCACGCAACCACGAGTTCCGCGCCGAAGTGGAGCGCACTTCAGCTACCGTGGTGGAGATGGAAGAGCTGGTACCCGTCGCCCGCGCCCACGCGCTCGAGCAAAAAGAAGTGCGCCGTATGACGCGACAACTGAAGTTAGTGGCGGAAAAAGGCTATCGTTTGGACGTATTACAACAGTTGTTTGTCTCGGCCAGCTATGTGATGTTCCAAGGGTTCCAGATCCTCTGTTTGGCGTTTACCGCCTTTCTTGCCGTCCAAGGCACCCTCACGGTGGGCTACGTGGTAATGTACCAAAGTTACTTTGCCACTTTGATCGCCCAGATCGCCGCCCTGCTCAATTTGCTCCCCATTTTCACAAAAGGGTCGGAATCCATTCGCTCGGTGGGCGAGATCTTAGCCTCCCCCGATATCGAAGATAACCGCGGCAAAAAACGGGTCAAAGAGGTGCAAGGGGCGTTTGAATTCAAGAATGTCTTCTTTGAATATGACGCGAAATCCCGCGTGCTGAACGGATTGGATCTCTCGGTCAAAGCGGGCGAAACCATCGCTCTGGTCGGCCCCTCCGGCTCGGGCAAAACCACCGTGTTGAATCTGGTCATCGGCTTCAACCGCCCCACAGCGGGACACGTGCTTTTGGACGGGCAAGACCTCACCGAGATCGATCTGCGCAGTTACCGCCGCCATTTGGCGGTGGTGCCGCAAAACAGCATTCTGTTCTCGGGAACCATTAAGGATAACATCACCTACGGCATGCCGGGAGTGACGAAAGCACAACTGTGGGAAGCCATCGAAGCGGCCAATCTCGGTGACCTCATTCGCTCTCTCCCGAATGGGGTGAACACGGTGGTGGGTGAACACGGCAGCAAACTCTCGGGCGGACAACGACAGCGTATCGCCATTGCCCGCGCCATCATCCGCAATCCGCGTATCATTCTGTTTGACGAAGCGACCTCCGCACTGGACACCGTGTCCGAAAAGGAGATCCAACACGCCATCACTGCTCTGTCGAAGGACCGCACCACCTTCATCGTGGCACATCGCCTCTCCACCATTATGGATGCCGACAAGATCGCTGTTATCAAAGACGGACGCCTTGCGGAATTCGGCACTTACGACGAGTTAATGGCCCAACAAGGCGAGTTCTATCATATGAAGGAACTGCAAGGATAAAAAGACTGATACGCACCGGAACC
>JAZNTV010000078.1:0-38095 GCA_045591985.1 Acutalibacteraceae bacterium | reverse complement strand
CCGCCCGGGGACCAGCCCCCCGAAGGCAACAGCCGGCAAAGCCGCGGCGCCTTGTTGTGGGTCGCGTCGCTTTGTCAATATTCGTTTTTGGCTTTCAACATCGACCGTATGTGCCGAAACGTTGCGTCTTCGCCTTGCTCTTTCAGCATGGTAAGCCAGCTTTCGAGCAGAGCGGAGGTGTCGGGGTGAATGGCGCGGGTCGGCTTGCCTCGCTCAAAATAGGCGAGCGGGTGGGCATCGGTGTAGTTTTTACCCTGATACACCTTGCTGGCCGCTACGCGGTCGCAAAACATCTCTGCAACGAACAGCAACGGCATCTTCACAGGGGTCATCACATGGGTGACGGGATCGTAATCCGTCCAATACTCAAAGTGATGGCGGTTGCGCCCTTTGTGGTGGATCCACGCAGCGGAATAGCCGTGTTCCCGCCGTTCGATCTCGTTGGGGCTGCGTTCACCCACAAAGTATCGGGCACCGGGGAGAAACTCGGTAGGGGAGTACTTGGAAAGGTCGTGCACGAGCCCCCGCCACAGAATGCCTGCTTTGGCACAGTGGGCGATCACGCGGCGGCGATGACGCGACACGGTGCGAAAATGATTGATCGGATGTGCCATAGCGTCACCTCTTAGTATTGTGTGAGATGCCCTTCGGTACGCAGGGCGGGATATCCCCACTGACGGAGCACCTCATAGACCCCTACCGCCACCGTGTTCGAAAGGTTGAGTGAGCGGGCGGCGTCGTTGGCGATCATCGGTAGCCGTACACAGGAGTCGGGATGGTCGCGAAGTAACCATTCGGGCAGACCTGCTGTTTCCTTGCCGAACACCAAATACGCTCCGTCGGGATAGGTCATATCCGAATGGATGTGTGTTCCTTTGGTGGTAAAGAAGAAAAACGGCCCCGCATTCTTTTCGAGAAAATCGTTCAGATCTTTGTAGTAGGTGATGTCCAAAAGGTGCCAGTAGTCGAGCCCTGCGCGTTTGAGTTTACGGTCGTCGATGCGGAAGCCGAGCGGCTCTACCAGGTGCAGGCGGGCACCGGTGGCTGCGCAGGTGCGGGCGATGTTGCCCGTGTTCTGCGGGATTTCGGGTTCCACCAACACGATGTTTAACGTCGGCTTACACATGGCTTTGGAGCAATTGCGCCTTGCCGGTGACCTTGACCGTCATGCCGGCGGGGATAAAAGCGGAAGCGCCTTTGGTAAGTGTGAGTGTAGTGGTGCCGTCGGTCAGCGCGGCTTCGCCGTCGAGGCAGAGAAGAGAGACGAAGGTGTCGCCCTTGCCGAAGGCGGCGGTGCCGTCTACATCCACGAGGTCGGCGGTAAAGAACTCACAATTCGCGAGCGCACGCACCGTGCCGCCTTCCACAGCGGAGACATCGCCTGTCTGGCCGTAGGGAATGGAGGGCGGGGTGGGGACAGTCACATCCACGGCTTTGTCAACATGCAGCGGACGGGGCTTGCCGTCCGCACCCAAACGGCCGTAGTCGGACACGCGATAGGTGGTGTTGGAGTTTTGCTGCACCTCGGCAATGAGGATACCCTTGCCGATGGCATGCAGGGTGCCCGCTTCAATAAAGAAGACATCGCCCTTTTTCACCGGGACGAAGTTGCATACATCGGGCAGCGTGTCCGCTTCGATCTGTGCGCGCAGTTCATCCTGAGTAAGCGTGGTATTAAAGCCATAGATCAACTCGGCACCTTCGTCGCAGTCCACCACATACCACATTTCGGTCTTGCCGAATTCGCCTTCCACGCGCAGGGCGTACTCGTTATCGGGGTGCACCTGTACCGACAGGCGATCCTTGGCGTCGATCAGTTTGATCAGCAAGGGGAAATACGGGAACGCCGCGGCTTTTTCGCCGATGGCGGCATCGCCCCACAATGCGAGAACTTCGGGCAACGTTTTGCCGGCGAGGTCGCCGTTTTGCACCACCGAAGCGCCGTCCTTATGGCAGGAAAGCACCCAGGCTTCCGCCGCAATATCTTTATCGGTAGGGTAACCGTATTCGGTCTTCAGGCGCGTGCCGCCCCACAGATAGTCGGTCACGTGAGGGGTGAGGAGCAAGGGGTACATTGTCATAGCAGCATCTTCCTTTATGTCATATTTTTACGTTATTCATATTGTACCGTAAAATCGCGCGTTTGGCAAGAGCGAGAATACATATTTTTATAGGATGCAGAGATACTATTTTAAAAACGAAAGGAGAGACAGGGAATGGGACGTACACTTTACGGGTTTATGAAGGGCATGATCGTCGGGTTGCTGGCGGGCTGTACGCTCGGTGCCATGATAGCGTGTTATATGCACCGGAATCGCCGCGGTTTAAAGCGCAACGTCGGACACGCTCTGCGCACAGTGGGAGATCTCACCGACAGCGTGCTGGGGATGTTTTAATCGGATTTGCATTGTGCAAAGTGAAGAGTGTCGAAAAAAGTAAAATTTTTCGCGCCGTGGCGGATACCCGCCACGGCGCGTTTTTTACAATATTGACAGCAACTCGTCCGGCGAGTGCACCACCGTTACGTTGGGCGGCGGGGGATACCAACCGCATGCGTGCATAAAGCAGGGGTGCATGCCGGCGGCGGTGGCGCCGGCAATGTCCTTTTCGGGGTGATCCCCCACAAAGAGGCAGTCGGCCGGTGCAACGCCGAGTCGTGCCGCCGCACGGCGAAAAATTTCCGGATCGGGTTTGGAAATACCCTCTTCGCCTGCAATGACAACGTTGTCAAAGTAGGGGCGCAGTTGGGAGACGTCCAACTTCTTATTCTGGATAAAGACATCGCCGTTGGTGACCATTCCCAAAAGATACCCCCTATCCCGAAGGACGGCAAGTCCTTCGGTAACGTTGGGTAACAGCGTGGTGAAGTTCGGGAAATTGCGGCGCGCGTCGGTTACCAGTTCTTCCACGGGTGGGGCATCTTGCCACTGCCAGTGCGCGATCAGCGCGTCATAAAGTGCGTAATAATGCGGGAACTCGTTGCCGGAAGCACACAAATGGGCCATGTCACAGGCAAGGAATTCTTGCTTGTCGGCATCGGCATCGGGAAAGTGGTGGGCAACAAAACTGCGCGCATAGTTCAGAAAAGCCTTACGGCGATTTTGCAGGGTATCGTCGAAATCAAACAGTACGGCACGAATACGACCCGTGGGTGCGAATACGGCACGTGCCGCATCGCTGTCTTTCCGGATCTGAAGACGCAAAGCTTCCACCGAAGGGAAGGCGGCTTCTGCCCGTAAAAACGTTACGGGACGTACTGTGACGTCCTGCCCGTACAAATCACCGTTATAATCCAAAATACAGGTTTCTGCAAGCGGCTTTCGGCCGCCTACGGTCGGCTTGATGCCGAGGTTGGTGACCGCGTGGTGTACCCGTCCGTCCACCTCGACCGCCGAGGCGTATACGCCGAACGGCGGCTTCACGGTTTCGGTGGGTAGGTTTTGGTTGATCGTCGGTGTGCCGATGGTGCGCCCGAGATGCGCACCGCTCACTACCGTGGCGGTTACTTCGTAGGGGTGACCCAACAGGCGGTTGACGGTGAGCATATCGCCTGCCGCCAACGCGCGGCGAATGCGGGTGGAACTGATAGGCGCACCGTCTGCCGTAACAAGCGGCAACACGTGCACTTCAAAGCCGAAAACGTGCCCCCAATGTTTTAAGGCGGCGGCATCGCCGGCACCGTCTTTCCCAAAACGGAAATTTTCACCGCAACAGACGGTGCGGGCGTGCAGTGTTTCGACAAGCACGTTGCGCACGAATTCCTCGGGAGAAAGGTTGCGCAATGCGGCGAAAGAGGCGGTAATGCGTTCGGCAAACCCGAGCTGTTCCAGGCGGCGGTCGGTCTCTTCACGTGAGAGTAACAGACCGCTGTCGGTCAGCTTCGGCAATGTGTCAAAGGTGAATACGGCCGGGGTCAGTGTACGGTCTTCCGCCGCCGTCAGCGTCTGTCGTAACACGGTACGATGTCCCAAATGGACGCCGTCGAAAAAGCCGAGGGCCACGGCACGTGAAACGGGAGAAAGAGCGGATAGCGTTTGTATACGTTCCATGCAGGCCTCCTTATTCCAAGAACAGGCGGGCGACCTTCAGCTCATCCGCTTCGGGTCTGCCAAGTCCGATGAATGTACCGTCGGGAGCATACACGCGGCAAAGGCCCATGGGCCGTCCGCCTTTTAACCGATCCAGTGCCAACCCACCGCCGTTGCGAAAACGCACGGCTTGTGCCTCGCTGACGGTCAGGGGGGGATATTCTTGCAAGGCGGTCTCGGTGGGGATCAGCCGCGCGGTAAGCGTGCCTTCTGCGGCAAGCGCCCGTGCCGTATCGAGGGTGATCGTCTGCGCTTCCGAAAGCCCGATCGCCGCCGTGCGGCGCAACGCGGTCATAACCGCCCCGCAACCGAGGACGCGTCCCAGATCGTCACAGAGGGTGCGAACGTAGGTGCCCTTCGAGCAGGTGCAATCCAACACAGCGGTTCCCGCCGCTTCGTCATAATGAAGAAGCGTGAGTGCGTGTATGGTGACAGGCCGTGCTTCGCGCTCGACTTCGATGCCTTGGCGGGCAAGGTCGTAAAGGCGTTTGCCGTCTTTTTTGAGTGCCGATACCATCGGTGGTACCTGCAGGATGTCCCCGCGAAAAGCGGCAAGTGCCGCCTCGACAGCACCTTTGTCCGGTAACGGTTTGTCGGTTTCCGAAACCTGCCCCCATATATCCAGCGTGTCACTGACGGCGCCGAAGCGCAGGGAGGCGACGTAACGCTTGGTATGGTCGGGCAGAAAGTCCAGCGCACGGGTCGCATTGCCCACCAAGATGGGCAACACACCGGTCGCTTGCGGGTCGAGTGTGCCTGCGTGTCCTACCTTTTTGATGCCGAGCAAGCGGCGTACCACAGCGCAACAAGAAAAGGAGGTCATGTCCGATGGTTTATCCAAGCACAAAATGCCGTTTATACTCATCTTCATAACCTCCTGTCTTTTATTGTGCGATAGTCTCTACACAGGCAGCGACCGCTTCGGTAATGCGGTCGATCGCTTCGTTTAACGGACGGTTGATGGCACACCCCGCCGCACCGCGATGTCCGCCGCCGCCCAGATAGGCAGCGATATCGGCGGCGTTGGCCTTGTCGCCGGTACGGATACTGGCTTTAAACCCGCCGTCGGCCTTCTGACGCAGTGTGACACCCACCCAAACCCCTTCGATCTGGCGGGGCAGGGGGGCGAGACCTTCCATATCGTCTTCCGTTGCTCCGGCTTCTTCTACCATACGGTTGGTGATGACCATGACGGCACAACGCCCGTTGAAATGGTATTGCATTCCGGCCAATGCCAGACGTTCGAGATCCATACGAGCGCGGGATTTGCGATCAAACATACTCTCGTTGATCATCGCATACCGTGCGCCCGCTTCGATGAACTCGGCGGCCATACGGTGTGCCGCGGGGGTGGTATTCGGGTATTTGAAACAGCCCGTATCGGTGGCGAGCCCCGTATAGAGGCATTCGGCCATGCGGGGGGTGAGTTCCACGCCGAGAGCCCGAATAACGCGATATACCACCATGGCCGCCGCGCCGCAGGTGTCGTCCAAAAGCAGGTGCTCGGCATATTCCACGTTGGTACCGTGATGATCGATGCAAAGATCCGCCGCCGCACCCATTTCGGCCAGTGAACCGAGCAGTTTTACGTCGGCCACGTCCACCGCACAGATGAAGCGGGGGGCAAATTCCGGAAAGGTCAAGTCGCGGGTCAGATAGTCGTATTTATGGGGAATGGGATCACTGCACACGGGACGTACGCGCTTGCCGAGCGCCGTGAGCGCCATCGCCAGTGCATAAGCGCTGCCGATGGTATCCCCGTCGGGGTATTGATGGAGGAGCAGCAGGATGTCGTCCGCCCCGCGAAGCAGGGCGGCGGTCTCCTCTACGGAAAGGCGGCGGCTCATTCGTCCACCTCGCCGCGGGCCTCGCGTTCCTTCTTGAGGTCTGCGAGAGTTTTGGCAATTCCGGCGCTGTATTCAATCGAATCGTCGGCAATAAAATGCAGTTCGGGCACACAGCGCAGGCGCAGAGCCATACCGAGTTCGCGGCGCATATACCCCGCCGCCGAAGAGAGGCCTTTCACCGCGTTGCGTGCGCTTTCGATGCCGTCCATCGAACTGACATACACCTGTGCATGGCTCATATCTCCCGACACTTCCACCCGCACGATGCTGATAAGACCCGTTACACGCGGATCTTTGACCGTGCGCAGGATGGCGGTGAGTTCACGCCGAATATCTTCGCTTTGCCGACCGGAACGATAACTGGGCATAAGCGTCTTCCTTTCTTTTTGTTGCGATCGTGTCAGTCGCGATATTCTTCGATAATATACGTTTCGAACACGTCGCCCACATGAATGTCGTTGAATTTCTCAAGGCCGATACCGCATTCGTAGCCTTCGGCCACTTCGCGCTGGTCGTCCTTGAAACGCTTGAGCGAGATCATCTTATCGTCTGCAATGATGATGCCTTCACGCACCACGCGCAGCAGATCGTTGCGGTATACCTTGCCGTCGGTGATGTAGCAACCTGCCACCGTGCCGACACCCGAGATCTTATAGACCTCACGCACTTCGGCGCGGCCGTGCAACACTTCGCGGGTCTTCGGGGCAAGCATACCCTTCATAGCGGCTTCGATCTCTTCGATGCAGTCGTAGATGATGCGGTACATACGCATATCTACCGAAGCGGCCTCGGCCGCCGCGATGGCCAGCGGTTCGGGACGCACGTTGAAGCCGACGATGATCGCGTTGGAGGCGTTGGCAAGCATAACGTCGCTTTCGCTGACTGCGCCCACCGCACCGTGGATCACACGTACGCGAACTTCTTCGTTGGTCAGTTTTTCAAGCGATTGCCGCACCGCTTCCACCGAACCTTGCACGTCTGCTTTCACAATGACGTTCAGTTCCTTCATTTCGCCCTGCTGCATCTGGTCGAACAAGTTGTCGAGTGTGACCTTCTGGTATTGCTTGAACTGTTCTTCCTTGGCGGCATCGCGGCGCTGTTCCACCAGTTCACGTGCCAGACGCTCGTCGGTCACGGCATTGAACACATCGCCTGCGGTGGGCACCGAGTCGAGACCCATGATCTCCACAGGAACCGACGGACCCGCTTCACGGATCTTTTCGCCGCGCTCATTGCTCATGTTACGCACGCGACCCACAGCGGTACCGGCAACCAGGATGTCGCCGCTGTGCAACGTACCGTTTTGTACCAGAACGGTCGCGATCGGGCCGCGGCCCTTGTCCAAACGGGCTTCGATGACCACACCCTTGGCGGCACGGTCGGGGTTGGCGCGCAGTTCTTTCATTTCCGCCACCAACTGCACCGATTCCAACAAACGGTCGATACCCATACCCGTCACAGCGGAGACAGGCACGCAGATCACATCGCCGCCCCATTCTTCGGGAACCAGTTCGTGCTCGGTCAACTGCTGCAACACGCGGTCGGGGTTGGCGGTGGGTTTATCCATCTTATTCACAGCGACCACGATGTCGATCCCCGCCGCTTTGGCGTGGTTGATCGCTTCAATGGTCTGCGGCATGATACCGTCGTCGGCCGCGACGACCAAGATGGCGATATCGGTTGCCTGGGCACCGCGGGCACGCATCGAGGTGAATGCGGCGTGACCGGGGGTGTCGAGGAAGGTCAGCATGCTGCCGTCACCGATGTCCACGCGATAAGCACCGATGTGTTGAGTGATACCGCCCGCTTCACCGGCGGTAACATTGGTCTTGCGGATCGCGTCCAAAATGGAGGTCTTACCGTGGTCGACGTGACCCATGACCACCACAACGGGATCGCGCGGTTGCAGATCTTGATCGGTGTCTTCGCTGTCGTCGATGATGCGCTCTTCGATGGTGACTACCACTTCGCGTTCCACCTTGGCGTTCAACTCTTCCGCTACCAGGAACGCGGTATCGAAATCGATCTCCTGATTGACGGAAGCCATAACGCCCATCAGCATCAGCTTTTTGATAACTTCAGCCGAAGTGACTTTCAAGCGGGAGGCGAATTCGCCCACCGTGATGGTGTCGCCGACCTGCACAACGATCGGTTTCTTCTGGCGTTCCAACTGAATACGGCGCATACGCTCCGCTTCGGTCTCGCGCCGACGCTGCGGCTTTTTATATTGCTGCGACTTCTGATTGATCTTTTGTTTTTGTGCCACACCCTCGCCGCGCACACGGTTGGAGGATTGCGCCATCACGTCGTACTTTTCGTCGTATTTGTTGGCAGAGACCTGCTGCGGAGCGCGAGTATCCACCGTGCGACGCTCGATCTCACGGGCGATGGGGGCCGCATTTTCGGATTTTTCCTTCTTTTTCTTCGGCTGATTCGGCGGGATGACCACGGCCGGTGCCGCCGCCTTCTTTTCGGCCGCTTTCTTCTCTTCGGCGGCGCGCTTTTCGGCCGCTTTGCGCTCGATCTCCTTCTTTTCGGCCGCTTTCTTAGCGTCTGCCTTGGCCTTTTCGGCCTCTGCTTTTGCTTTGGCTTCGGCATCGGCCTTAGCTTTTTCGGCCTCCGCTTTCGCCTTTTCGGCGGCGGCAGCCTCTTCGGCCAAACGGCGCAGTTCGGCTGCGGCTTCTTCCTGCTGACGGCGCAGAGCAGCCGCCTCTTCTTCCTTCGCCTTTTTGGCGGCGGCAGCCGACTGCTCGCGGCGTTTATCCGCCGCGGCAAAATACGCGTCCAGGCTCTTTACGGCTGTCTTTTGCGTATAGTGTTCAAAAATGAGATTCAGTTCCTCTTCGGTCAGAGTGGTCACACTCTTTTTCGGGGTATCCACATACTCTGCCAACAGAGCAATGATGTCTTTGCTGGCAACCCCTAAGTCTTTGGCAACATCGCCGACACGGTATTTAACGGTCATACGGCATCCTCCTTATTGCGACAATCGGCGGCCTTGATGATGGCGGCCGCAAAGCCTTTATCTTCGGTAGCGACGACACCTACGGGTTTTCCATATCCCGCAGCGTGTCCGATCTCTTCTTTGGTTAGCCCGACGGAGAGAAGCGGCACGGCCTCGGCGGCCGTAAAACGCAGTTCCTTTTCGGTTTTGGGTGACAGGTCGGCGGCAAGCAGCACAAGTTGTGCTTTTTGAGTCTTGACTGATTCGATCACGGCATCAAAGCCGGCGGTCAGTCGTCCGGCGCGACGCGCCATCCCCAACAACCCGTTCAAACGGTCATTCATTTGCCGCCAATTCCTCCTCCATACGGTCGTAAAGTGTATCGGGAATAGCACAGGCAAACGCCTTTTCAAAACGGTGGGCTTTGCGTGCGGCAACGAGACACGCGCGCGTAGGGCAAACGTAGGCTCCGCGTCCTGCGCGACGACCCGTGAGGTCGAGCGCGATATCCCCTTCGGGGCTTTTCACCACACGCACCAGTTCTTTTTTCGGTTTCATTTCGCCGCATCCGGTGCATTTACGCAACGGTATGCGCCGCGGCGCGGGTTGCTTTTGTGCCATAATACGATCTCCTTACTCTCCGAAGAATCCGCTTTCGGGGCGGATGTCGATCTTCCAACCCGTGAGGCGGGCGGCCAGACGGGCGTTTTGTCCCTTGTTGCCGATCGCAAGCGACAATTGCGATTCGGGCACGGTCACGCGGCAGGCTTTGGCACCGTCGGGATCCAACTCGACCGACACGACCTTGGCGGGCAACAGCGCCGCCGCAATGAATTTTTCCATATCGTCACTGTAATCCACAATGTCGATCTTTTCGCCGCCGAGCTCTTCCACGATCTTCGCCACACGGGTGCCGCGCGGACCGATACAGGAACCGACCGCATCCACGTTTTCTTCGTGGGCGAGCACCGCCATTTTGGTGCGGGAACCCGCTTCGCGGGCAATGGCTTTTATTTCGATGATGCCGTTGAAGATCTCGGGCACTTCGTTTTCGAACAGACGCTTGACCAGACCGGCATGGGTGCGGGAAATGTAGATGCGGGGACCTTTTTCGGTTTCTTTCACATCTACCACAAACACCTTGATGTGCATGCCTTCGCGAATCTCTTCGTCGCCGATCATTTCGGCCTTCGGCAGAAGCGCTTCGGATTTGCCGATCTCTACGCTGGCAGAGCCGGTAGTGGGATCCACACGAGTGACCAACGCGGTGACCAATTCCTGGTTGCGACGCTGGAACTCTTCGAGTTGCTGTCCTTTTTCCGCCTCGCGGATCCCCTGGCGGATCACGTGCTTGGCCGACTGCGCGGCGATGCGACCGAACTGCTTGGTTTCCAGAGAGATCTCTACCACGTCGCCGATCTTCGCGTTCTTTTTGTACTTCAGAGCCTGTTCGGGCAACAGTTCCAGATCGGGGTCGGTCAACTCTTCCACCACCGTCTTCTGCACGGTCACGCGGAATTCGTCGGTTGCGGGATCCATTACCACGAGCACGTTCTCTTTCGCGCCGAAGTCACGGCGTACGGCGAGCACGATCGCGGTGCGGATCTTTTCGATCAGATACTCGGCAGGGATGCCTTTCTCTTTTTCCAACATGCGTACCGCTTCGAAAAATTCGGTGTTTTGAGTGTTTTGTTTCTTAGTAGCCATTTTTTGTCAGTCATCCTTTCTCGGTGTGTTCCGTATCGTCGGTTTCGTCTTCCAAGCCGTAGGCGTCCTCGTCGTCGAGCACGTTCACACGGACTACGTCTTTCTTGGGGAAGGTGAGCACGTCACCTTCTTCGGTTTCGATGCGTACGGCGCCGTCCTCGCCCAGCGGCAACAGAAGGCCGGCAAATTCACGTTCGCCGTCCACTGCCTGATACAGCCGTACCACGACAGCCCATCCTTCGCAATAGGCGAAGTGTTCCGCGCGGGTGAGTTCGCGCTCTATCCCCGGGGTACTGACTTCCAGCGAATAGGACTGAGGAATGGGGTCGGCTTCGTCGAGCAACGGGTTCAATCGACGGGAAAGCGCCACGCAATCGTTCAGGTCGGCGCCGCCGTCCTTGTCGATCCAATAGCGCAGATACCACGAAGCCCCTTCTTTTACAAAGCGGACGTCCCACAGTGAAAGTCCCAACTCCTCTGCCACGGGTTGCGCCAGCTTGCGACATATCGCGGCCACGCCGCTCGTCTTTTCTGCCATATGCATCCTCCTTACAGGGTTTTCGGTTTAAGTAACACAAAAGAGCGGGTCGCCCCACTCTTTCATCATCCTGTATCTGTACACAGTATACCACCACACTTTAAAAAATGCAACCCCTTACCGAAATTTTCGGCATATTGCATACTATTTTACTGTTTCCTATTGAAAGTCATTGACAAAGTAAGGGAATTTCCTGTATTATGTGCATGTGAAGTACGACATGAGGAGGTCTTCTTATGCGCTTAAAATTTCTTCGGGCGGTGGCATTGACGGCGGCGATCACGTTGCTGTTCGGTGCATGCCGCCTTCATGAGAGCGGTATCACGGCGGCGGCCAATACGGTGTATCGCTATATCGGACAACTGTCGACCCCGCCGACGGCCGACGGCGTGATCGCCGAAGGGGAATGGGGCGTTATGGATATGCCGCTTGTGAACTATCAGACCTTCACCATTCCCAGCGAGGCCGAAAAGGTCGCATTGGATGGCGAGGTGTATTTCGGCTACGATGAGACGCATTTCTATCTCGGTATTGTCGCGCGGTATGAGGAACATAAGAACGACCGCGACGGCTTTGATCTGTGGCGCGGGGATGCGGTGCAGATGCAGATCGCTGTTGACGGCGGCAAACGTTATGCCTTCTGCTTCGCGGCGGGGGACGACGGTGTGGCGCGCGGCTACTGTTCGGGTAAGGAAACCTACGCGACAGCCGAGACGGGTGGCGAGTTTTTTGTGCGTCGCGATGAAGGAACAAAGAGCACGATATACGAGATTGCCTTGCCGTTATCCCGTTTCGGCGGTAAGTCCTGGGGCGAGGGAGAGGCGCTTCGTTTCTCCTATGCCGTGCATATGCACAACGGCTATTACTATGAGTGGTGCAGCGGTATCGTGAGGGAAAAGAATATCGACAAAGCGGCGGTGTTGGTTCTCGACAAAGAGAAAGCGATGGAGGCGGTGACTACCGCCGCATTGATAAACGGGGATGTGGACGCGAACGACACGGTCGATTCCACCGATGCCCGCATGGCGTTGCAATACGCCGTAAAAAAGATCGACGGCAACGCGCTTGATTTGCGTACGGCCGATGTGAACGGGGACGACAAGGTCGATTCTACCGATGCCCGCTTGATCTTGCAACGCGCGGTAAAGAAGATCGACTCCTTCCCGGCAGGAGATACGCAGACGGTCATTACAGGCGAGGCGGAGGTCGATACCCGCCGAAAGTCATCCAATTCTTTTTCACCTAACGATGAGCGGGCGGGTACGCCTATCTATTCGTTGTCCGACGTGAAGCAAAAGGAAGCTGAACCGGGTTCGGCGGAATTCGGGTATTTTGCCTTCCTGCAACGGGATAACGAGCAGTTGCCGTTCTCTGTGCGCTGTTACGACGGAGGGAATGTCATCAGCGCGATGGTGCCTGCCGGTGTGAATCTTTCGACCATGATCCCATCGTTCTACTTTTACGGTGACGACGTATTGCTGGATGGCGAGCGGATTACGACCGATGTGTCGGTGTTGGATCTCACGACCCCTCTCACCTTGACCTTGGTGCCGCGGGAAGGGGAGAGTCGCACCGTTACTTTGCAGGTGGAAACGCTCGATACCGGTCTGCCCTCGGTAGCGATGAACATCGAGAATTTTGCAGAGGTCGTGGAAAAGGAAGAATACCTAAACTCCACCATATACATCGGCGGCGGCGAGATGGAGATGCCGATGACGATCGCCTCCCGCACGAAGGGGCGCGGTAACAGCACGTGGGGACACCCGAAAAAGAGTTATACCGTAAAACTGAATAAAAAAGCGAGTTTTCTCGGCATGTCCGAATCCAAAGATTGGGCATTGGTCGCGAATTATGAGGATAAATCCCTGCTCCGCAACCTTGCCGCACAGTATTTGGCGGAGGGTACCGAGCAAGCGTGGGTGCCTAAGCGCCAACCGGTGGATCTGTGGTATAACGGACGCTATTGGGGCACCTATGACCTTGCGGAAAAGATCGAGATCGAAAGCGATCGTGTAGATATTACCGAGTATGAGACGGGTATGACGATGGGGCAGAGCGGTTATCTTTTGGAATTTGACGGACACGTGGCCGAAGTGAGCGATGAGCGGCGTGCCGCTTGGGTCCGTCCGCTCGGCGAAAGTTACGATGTTTTTTACGATCCTGTTTCCGATGAACTGTTTATGCAGGTGCCCTACAGCCACAAATGGCTGACCTTGAAAGATCCCGACTACGAGGATCTGCAGGACCACACGTTACACATTTTGTATATCTATCAACAGGTGAAAAAAGGTGTGGAAGCGTTGCAAAGCGGCGATTATGAGCAGATCACGCAATATTTTGACGTGCGGTCGTTCTGCCAGTGGTATCTGATAGAGGAGTTTATGAACAATACCGACAGTGCGTTCCACTCCTCTTGCTACATGACCTTGGATGCGGGCGGTAAATTTACGATGGGTCCCATTTGGGATTTCGATCGTTCCTCCGAAAATTGTTACTATTGGAACGGGGAAGAGGCGATCGATTCCCTGTATAATAACCGCTCGGCGTGGTTTTATATGCTGTTTGATGTGGAGGAATGCCGCGAGGTCTTACGGGAAGAATACCGCCAATTCTTCCGCAAACGAGTGGAAACACTGCCGGCGTATGTGGAAGAGATGGCCGATAAGATCTATGCGTCACAGCAATATAATTTCGAACGTTGGCCGATTCTTACCACCGTGATCGGCGGACCTGCCGACGGGGAGGAGTGGAATGCGGTGGCACTTTCCCAAAAGGACGCACAGGTGTTCGAAGCGGAGGTGGCGCGTTTGAACGCGTATTTCTACCGTACCGCCGAGAAGATGAAGGCGTTTATGATGAGACTGTAAGACACGCAAAAAGCGACGGAAACCGGTGGGGTTCGTCGCTTTTTGTGTCATCGCGGCAAACACAAACGGTCGCCGGGAAAGATGAGATACGGGGGACGGATGTTGTTCCGCCGTGCCAATTCCTCCACGGTGGTGTCGTTGGCGACAGCGATGGAAAAAAGGGTATCACCCGCTTGTACGATGTAGGCGTCGTCACACGGTGCGGGCATCGGCGGGCGCGGCGGACGTGCGGGCGGCATCGGCGGACGTGCAGGCGGTGGTGTGGGCGACATCGGCGGGCGCGGACGACAAGGCAGTCGCAACCGCTGCCCGACCTGCAACATATCGGGATTCGCAAGTCCGTTCAACCGCACGATGACTACGGGATCGACCCCGCATCGACGTGCCAACTCCCATACGGTGTCGCCGCTTTGGACGGTATACCATATCATAGAAAACGCCTCCTTCGTTACCAACTTATGCTGCGTAAAAAATGTTGTGACTACTTGCAATGCGCGAGAAAAAGTGATATATTAATACCACAAACATAAAATAGGGTAAAGACCGATGGGAGTTGTTGATATATGGGCAAGTTTTTGGAGATCGCCCCCCAAGAGATCGAAGGCAATCTGTTTCGTATGATCGGGCGGGAATGGATGCTGATCACGGCCGGACAACCGACCGATTTCAACACCATGACCGCCAGTTGGGGCGGTGTGGGTTGCATGTGGAATGCGCCGGTCGCGGCGGCGGTGGTATGCCCCTCACGCCATACATACGGGTTCATGGAGCGGGAAAAATATTATACCCTTTCGTTTCTCGGAACCGGGTTCCGCCACGCGATGCAAATTTGCGGCAGTCTGTCGGGACGCGACACGGACAAGGTAGCGGAAGCGGGATTGACGCCGCGTTTTGACGCGCCGGCGCCGTACTTCGACGAGGCGCGGTTGGTGCTGGTGTGCCGCAAACTCTACACGTCGGATCTCGATCCCGCACGTTTCCTGGATAACACCATCGAGACCCACTACAACGGCGGTGACTATCACCGGATGTATCTCGGCGAGATCGTAAAGGTGCTTAAAAAAGTGGAGTAAAAGGACGGAAAACGCAGTATGAAACGGTTTTTGGCGATCACGACGGCGGTCGTGTTGCTTTGCATAGCGCTTGTCACGCCGCTTTCGGCGGGGGCTTCCTATTCCCTCCCCGAAGAGGTGACGGTGAATGCAAAATCGGCGCTTTTGTTGTATATCGGCAGTGACCCTACACAGGACGCGGTGCTGTTTGAGCGGGAGGCGGATGTGCGTCGTTCTCCCTCGGCCACGGTGCGGGTAATGGTGGGGCTGTATGCCATTCGTGAGATACGTGCCCGCAATTTGGATATCGATACGGCAACGGGAACGTACGATCGCGCGTGTTATCTGCAGATCACCGGAACGGGCCTCGGTGTAGTGGGAATGCAGATCGGTGACACATGGACGTTGCGCGATCTTTTGACCGCGTCGATGGCGGAAACGGCGGCGGATGCGTGTGTGACGTTGTGTGCCGCTGTGTCGGGCAGTGTACCCGCGTTTTTGGACGGTATGAACTACCTGGCGCGGGAGCTCGGATGTAATGACACGGCGTTTGCCAACGTGACGGGCCTTGATGCGCTCGGCCAATATACCACGGCGCGCGATCTTGCAAAGATCATGCGTGAGGCTATGGAATACCCCGAATTGGTCGAAATGATGGGGGTACGCAATTACGAAGTCAATCCCATAGTCGGTGCGAA
Organism: Acutalibacteraceae bacterium; assembly: GCA_045591985.1. Classification (GTDB taxonomy): domain Bacteria; phylum Bacillota; class Clostridia; order Oscillospirales; family Acutalibacteraceae; genus SIG588. The sequence continues at coordinate 22,354 of JAZNTV010000078.1, read as the reverse complement.
ACAGCAGCGTGCCACGGTAAACTCGATGCTTCGCCCCATTACCGACAGTTATTATTCCAAATTGGAATTCGGCCGCACGGGTTATGCCGACGAAGCGGGGCGGTGTATGGTCTCGGTGGCTAAAGACGGCGGGTACCGCTACATGACGGTGGTGCTCGGCAGTGCTGCCGCCGACGGCACCGACCGTGCGATCGCGCATTTCGAAGATACACAAAACCTCTACGAATGGGCATTTAACAATTTTTCATATAAGATCCTGTTGTCTGAAGGGCAACCCGTGTCGCAATTGCCGGTGGATCTTGCGTGGTCGCAGGATACGGTGGTGTTGGTAACGGGCGGTTCGTTCGGCACGGTGGTGCCTAACGAACTGGATGTTACCACCGTGATCTTGAAACCCGTGTTAAACGACGACGGCGCTGTGGATGCGCCGATTCAAAAGGGCACCGATTACGGGCGGGTGGAACTGTATATCCACCTCGACCAAAAGATCGGCGAAGTGCCGATGGTGGCAGGGGCCTCGCTGGAACGCAGTAACGTGTTGTTTGTGTGGCGGGGCATCCGTCGGGTATTCACCTCGGTGTGGCTGTATGTCGGCATCGGCCTGTTCCTTTTGCTGGTGGCAGGCTACGTGGCGCTCAGTGTGGTACACAACCGCCGTCGTCGCCGCAGAAAGAGAGGACGTAAGTAATGCCGCAACTGACCGATATCGCCTATCTGCGTGACCTTTTGTCGCGCCACGGCTTTTCCTTTTCCAAAAAACTCGGCCAAAACTTTTTGGTGAATCCGTCCGTTTGCCCGCGCATGGCGGCGGCGTGCGGTGCCGACCGTGAGAGCGGGGCGCTTGAGATCGGCCCCGGCGTGGGGGTGCTGACCAAAGAACTCGCCACGGTGGCGGGGCAGGTGGTCGCGATCGAATTGGACGACCGCTTGTTGCCCGTGCTCGACGAAACGCTCGGCGAATGCGACAACGTGACGGTGGTACACGGCGACGCGTTGAAACTCGATCTGCACGCGCTCATTCGCGAAAAATTCGGCGATCGCCGCGTGTCGGTATGCGCCAACCTGCCGTATTACATCACCTCGCCGCTCATCATGGCATTGCTCGAAAGCCGCCTGCCGATCGACTCGCTCACCGTGATGGTACAACGCGAAGCGGCGGACCGTCTGTGCGCCGCCGTCGGCACGCGTGCCGCGGGGGCGGTGACGCTGGCGGTGGCGTATTACGCCGAAGCGGAGAAGTTGTTCGACGTGTCCCGCGGGAGTTTTATGCCCGCCCCGAACGTGGACAGCGCGGTGATCCGCCTGGCGGTGCGCAAAACGCCGCCCGTGGCGGTAAACGACGAAAAAATGATGTTTCGCCTGATCCGCGCGGGGTTTGGACAGCGCCGCAAGACGGTGTCGAACTCGCTTTTTGCCGCCGTACCCGACCGCGACCGCCTGCGTGCGGCGCTTGCCGCGGCGGGGGTGTCGCCCACCGCCCGCGCAGAGGAATTGTCCCTCGCCCAATTTGCTGCGATTGCGGATGCGGTAGGATAACGCGTGTGTTTTGTTGTGTGCCGTGGGGACCGTCGGGGATGCCGGTCCGCGTAGAGGTTGTCATGATCACAATGTCAAGACGATAATCAATCGTTTCAGGAGTTGCAAATCGAGGTGTTGTGAGATGAAAAATCTACCGCAAAGAAAAACAATGCGTCTTTCTTGCTTCTATTACAATACGTCGTGCGCAGTCTTTTTGACGATGTGTACCGAAAACCGCCGCTCAATCTTGTCACGCGTTGTAGGGACCGGCGTCCTCGACGGTCCGCGTGTGGAATTAACGGAATACGGTGAGATTGCAGACGAATATATACGGCAAATGAGCAATTTTTACACCCATCTTACGGTGGAAAACTACGTCATCATGCCCAACCACATTCATCTTCTTTTGCGTATTGAAAACGGTGTATCGGGAAACAGGCCGTCGGGGACGCCGGGAAACGGACCGTCGGGGACGCCGGTCCCTACAGCGCAAAATTCTGCGCTGGCGCGGTTTGTTTCGACATTCAAACGATTTTGCAACAAGGAATACGGTGTGAATATTTGGCAACGGCGTTCGTATGACCATATCATTCGCAACCAACAAGACTACGACGAGCATTGGCGGTATATCGACGAAAATCCTGCCCGATGGTTGGACGATGACTTGTATACTCCACAATAAACCAAACGCACCGCCCGTGTGGGCGGTGCTTCGTTTATCGATCCGTATACTGTGCGTACAAATATTCTTCTACCGCGCGACTGCGGAAAAACAGTACGCACGTAGCAACGCGATACAGTGTCAGCAACCCTAAAGGAGCTGCCAGAAGATAGACGATGCCGCCCGCGGTGGCAGCTTCGCCGAGCAATACCGTGAGGAACAAGACCGACGAAAATGCGCCGAGACCGCTTTGCACGACGTACAGCCACCGCGCCCACGGCTTGCCTTTCCACAAACAGACGAGTGTGACGATCGAGAGGGCAAGCGACAAGAGCCCGCCCTCAAGTAAAAAGGAGATGACGGTGAATATGGCTTCGATGACGATCACCGTGCGCACGATGCGTTTGCCGCGCCCGTAAAGCGATTCGTGTTCTTCACGGTAAGCGGCGAATGCGACCTCTCGTTCTTCGGGCGTTTCTTCGTTGGCAAAACTGAAATCCGGTTCGGGTGGAGAGTACGGTGCAGCGGGAGCGGTGACGGATGACTCTTGCCCCAAAAACTCCTCCCACGTCACACCGTAAAGCCGTAGCAAGGCGATCAGGTTATCGGTATCGGGGGAGGAGTCGGCCTGCTCCCATTTGCTCACCGCCTGCCGCGATACGCCAAGTTGACGCGCCACGTCGCTTTGCGAAAGCCCGCGTGCCCGTCGCAGAGCGACCAAGCGGTCGGCCATCTCAATGGTCATAGAAAATCCACTCCTTCTGAGAGTATACTACCATATTGAGATCGGTTTTACAAGCAAAAAAGGGGCAACTATGCGTTGCCCCCGTGGGTTATTCCTCACCCGTCGGCAATTCCAACAAGGTCTCCGCTTCGGCGGGGGCGAGTTCCTCCACCCCACGCAGATTCTTTTGAATAATACGGTTACGGTTGCGGGCGTCTTCCAGCGTGTTGCCCGCTTCTTCGATTTTGCGCTGAATTTTGTCCAGTGCCACCCCGAATTTTTCATACTGCGCTTTGGCGGCGCCCAGCACTTTCCACACCTCGGCGGCGCGGCGGTCGAGGGCGATGGTGCGAAAGCCCATGCGCAGGGTGTTCAAAAAGGCGGTGACGGTGGTGGGCCCGCACACCATCACGCGGTATTTCTGCTGTAATTCCTCCGCGAGACCCGGACGGCGCAACACTTCGGCATACAACCCCTCGGTGGGTAAAAACAGAATGGCAAAATCGGTGGTGACGGGCACGTTGATGTACAGCCGCGCGATGTCCGCCGCCTCTTTTTTGATGATGTGTTCGAGCGCCTTGGCCGCCTCTTCCACCGCTTTGCCGTCAGCGCGGTCGGCGGCTTCCGACAACCGCAGATAATCCTCCTGCGGGAATTTGGAGTCGATGGGCAGATACACGAATTTGCCCTCTTCATCGCGGGAGGGGATCTTCACCGCAAACTCCACCCGTTCCGCATTGCCGCGCACCGACACGTTCCGCTCAAATTGGTCGGCGGTGAGGGTCTGTTCCAATAAATTGCCCAGTTGCACTTCCGCCCACGTGCCGCGCACCTTCACATTAGAAAGCACGCGTTGCAGATCGTTCACGCCGCCTGCGAGTTCCTTCATTTCGCCGAGTGAGCGGTAAACGTTTTGCAACTGCTCGCCCACCGCCTGAAAACTGGTGTCCAGCCGTTTTTGCAGGGTGGCGGTGAGTTTTTCATCCACCGTGGCCCGCATTTGCTCGAGTTTTTGCTCGTTGCTTTCCTGCAAGCGCGATACCGCTTCGGACAAGGTGCGGTTCAAGCGGTCGGACTGGTTGTTCAGCGTTTGATAGAGGCGGTCTTGCTCCGTTGCGCGGGACTCCGCATTTTCCTGCCGCAGGGCGCGGATCTCTTCCCGCAAGCGGGTCTCGATCCCGGTATCCTGCGGGCGGCGTAGTAATACGACGAGCAACAGCACGACGATCACCGCCAAAAGTCCCCACGTAATGTAAATCTCCATAGCGCCCTCCGAACAAATGTTTTTCTCATTATAAAATAAAAAATCGGACTTGTCAAGTTTCGACTTATCGTATATAATGGGTTGGTAAGGAAGGGGAGGGTGTTTTCATGAAACGTGAAGGGTATATCAGTTGGGATGAGTTTTTTATGGGGGTCGCGATGCTCGCGGCACAGCGCAGCAAAGATCCGAGCACACAGGTGGGAGCTTGCATCGTGAGCGGGGACGACGACCCGGCAGGCGGTAACGTGATTTTGTCTACGGGATACAACGGGTTTCCCGCGGGTTGCTCGGACGACGAGTTCCCGTGGGAGCGGGAAGGCGGTTTTGCCGAAACGAAGTATCCGTTTGTGGTACACGCGGAGCTGAACGCCATTTTGAACGCGCGCGGCAAGTCGCTGCGCGGGGCGCGGTTGTATGTGGCGCTGTTCCCCTGCAACGAGTGTGCCAAGGCGATCATTCAGGCGGGTATCCGCGAGGTGGTATATCTTTCGGACAAATATGCCGAAACCGATGCGACGCGCGCGTCGCGCCGCATGCTGACGGCGGCGGGGGTCTCCTTGCGCCAGTTCCGCAGCGAACGCAAGATCTCCATTGAATATACGACAGAATAACGTAATTTTGCACAGCCACGGCGGGTTGCCGTGGTTGTTTTTGTTATAAAGTGAAAATTATGTCTTAGCCCTTGCTTTTTTCGGAAATGCGAGTATAATAAATAACGTGATTTTAATTAACGGAGGTTTATTATTATGTTGGTTTCTGCTGCGGAAATGATGCAAAAAGCGCGTGACGGTCACTATGCCGTCGGTCAGTTCAACATTAACAACCTGGAGTGGACCCGTGCGGTTTTGGAGACTGCGCAGGAGTGCAACTCCCCCGTCATCCTCGGCGTGTCCGCGGGCGCGGGTAAATATATGGGCGGCTTCCAAGTGGTTTCGGCCATGGTGAAGGCCATGATCGAGACTCTCGGCATCACCGTGCCGGTGGCGTTGCACCTCGACCACGGCACCTACGATCAGTGCTATCAGTGTGTGCAGGCGGGCTTCTCCTCCATCATGTTCGACGGTTCACACTACCCGATCGAAGAGAACCTTGCGAAGACCACCGAGCTGGTGCACGTGGCGCATCAGTTGGGTCTCTCCATCGAAGCGGAAGTGGGGTCCATCGGCGGTGAGGAAGACGGCGTTGTGGGTCTGGGCGAATGTGCCGACCCTGCAGAATGCAAGCAGATTGCGGATCTCGGCGTGGATATTCTTGCGGCCGGTATCGGCAACATCCACGGCAAGTATCCCGAAAACTGGCTCGGTCTGCGTTTTGATGTGCTCGAGCAGATTAAGAACGCGGTGGGTGACATGCCGCTCGTGCTGCACGGCGGTACCGGTATTCCCGAAGAGCAGGTGAAGAAGGCGATCGATCTCGGTGTGTGCAAGGTCAACGTGAACACCGAGTGCCAGCTTGCATTTGCGGCGGCTACCCGCGCTTATGTGGAAGCGGGTAAGGATCTGGAAGGCAAGGGCTTCGACCCCCGCAAATTGCTTGCGGACGGCACCAAGGCGATCAAAGCGACCGTCAAGGAAAAGATGGAACTGTTCGGCTCTGTCAACAAGGCGTAATGTCACAAAAGGACACGACGAAAATGTCGTGTCCTTTTATTGCGTTTTACACAAATTTTCGCGCCGAAAAACACGTGCTTTTTTCTTGACACCAAGCGACAAAATGTGGTATACTCTCTAATGTAGTTTTATATTATTACAACATTCTTTGCGACTGACGGATTTGTGGAGCACCACATGAAACAAAGAATGAAAAAGCCGACCGTCTGGGCGCATTTAACTTGTCGTAAGTTGAGTGCGCCCTTTTTTAGTTCTAAGGAGGGGTTAATGTGAAAAAAGTTGGCATTGTGATGGGAAGCGACAGCGATCTGCCTATCATCAAAAAGGCAACCGACATGCTCAAGTCGCTGGACATTCCGTTTGAGGTGCATGTGTATTCGGCACACCGTACGCCCGATGAAGCGCGCGATTTTGCCCGTAATGCCCGTGACAACGGCTTCGGCGTGATGATCGCGGCGGCGGGTATGGCGGCACACCTGGCCGGTGCCGTGGCGGCCAACACCACCTTGCCGGTGATCGGCATTCCCTGTCAGGGCCCGCAGATGGACGGCCTGGATGCACTGTTGTCCACCGTGCAAATGCCGACGGGTATCCCCGTGGCGACCGTGGCGGTGAACGGCGGCGGCAATGCGGCGTTGCTGGCGGCACAGATCCTTGCGGTGGAAGATGCGGCGCTGGCCGATCGCTTGAATGCGAAGCGTGCGGCGGATGCGGCCGCGGTGTTGGCGAAAGACGCGGATATCGCCTCTCGTCTGTAATTCTCGGTCAATAAAAATTAAATCATAACAAAAGGAGTCATCAACAATGGAAAAGAAACTGATCTACAAGGGCAAAACGAAGGACGTATTCGCGCTGGATAACGGCAATTACCTTTTGAAATTCAAGGACGATTGCACCGGTAAAGACGGTGTGTTTGATCCCGGTGAGAACGCGGTGGGGCTGACCATCGACGGTGTGGGCGATGTCAACCTGCGCATGTCCATCTACTTCTTCGAAAAGGTGAATGCGGCGGGCATTCTCACCCATTATGTGAATGCCTCCCTCGAAGACACCACCATGGAAGTGCTCCCCGCCAAGGTGTTCGGTAAGGGCCTCGAAGTTATCTGCCGCCACAAGGCGGTGGGCAGTTTCTATCGCCGCTACAGCGATTACATCGAAGAAGGCGCCGATCTGCCCGCCTATGTGGAGATGACCTTCAAGAACGATGAAAAGGGCGATCCGCTCGTGACCAAAGACGGTCTTGTGGATCTCGGCGTTATGACGGCACAGCAGTACGACGATATGAAAGAAATGACCCAGAAGATCACCCAGATCGTGGCGGACGATCTGAAAGAAAAGGGCCTCGTACTGTACGATATCAAGTTTGAGTTCGGTTATGATCCCGAAGGCCGCGTAATGCTGATCGACGAGATCGCATCGGGCAATATGCGCGTGTATAAGAACGGCGAATACATCGATCCGATGACTCTGTCGGAGCTCTTCTTCGCGTAAAGCCATGGGAGGGTTTTTCGGCGCGGTGTCGCACAGCGAGTGCTTGGCGGATGTGTTCTTTGGTGTGGATTATCACTCCCATCTCGGAACCCGCCGCGGCGGTCTGGCGGCGTACGATAAAGAAATCGGTCTGCAACGGCAGATCCACAATATCCAAAATTCTCCTTTCCGCACCAAGTTCGAGCATGTATTCGACGACATGCGCGGCACGGCGGCGATCGGTTGTATCAGCGACACCGATCCGCAACCGCTGTTGATTCGTGCGCAGTCAGGGGCATACGCCATCTGCACTGTCGGCATTATCAACAATGCTGACAAATTGCAACAAGAGTGCCTTGCCGCGGGCGGTCATTTCAACGCGATGACAAGCGGTGCGGTCAACACTACCGAGTTGGTGGCGGCGCTGATCAATCGCAAGAGCGATCTTGCGGAAGGCGTGCGTTACGCACAGGAGTCGATCGAGGGGACGATGTCCATTCTCATCCTGCGTGATGACGGCTCTATCCTTGCCGCACGTGACCGTTTGGGGCGTATCCCCGTGGTACTCGGTAAAAGTGACGACGGCTATTGCGTGTCCTTCGAATCGTTCGCCTGCGAAAAACTCGATTACACGCCGCTGCGCGAACTCGGTCCCGGCGAGGTGATAAGCCTCACCGCCGACGAGGTGACGGTGTTGGCGCCCGCGGGAGAAAAGAAGCGCGTATGTGCCTTCTTGTGGTCGTATTACGGCTATTCCACCTCGAAATACGAGGGTGTGAACGTGGAAGTGATGCGCTGTCGTAACGGCAGCATCATGGCACGTAACGACAAAGAGAAAGGGCTTTCGGAAGGTGTTGACTATGTGTGCGGTGTGCCGGATTCGGGCACGCCGCATGCCATCGGTTATGCCAACCAAAGCGGCATTCCGTTTGCACGCCCCTTCATCAAATACACGCCCACCTGGCCGCGCAGTTTTATGTCTTCCAGTCCGATGGAACGTTCGCGTGTGGCTAAAATGAAGCAGATTCCCGTGCATGAACTGATTCAAGATAAGAGTCTCTTGTTTGTGGACGATTCCATTGTGCGCGGCACACAGCTGAAAGAAACGGTGGATTTCTTGTATGAACACGGCGCAAAGGAAGTGCATATGCGCTCCGCTTGCCCCCCCATTATGTATACCTGCAAATACCTGAACTTTTCGCGTTCTACGAGTGAGATGGATTTGATCGCCCGTCGCACGATCATGGAACTCGAGGGGGAAGAGGGGTTTGAACACCTGGCAGAATACAGCGATTCCCATACCGAGCGCGGCAGCAATCTGCGCCGGGCCATTTGCGAAAAGCTGCACTTCGCATCGCTCGAATTCCAGTCGCTTGAGGGCATCGTCGAAGCGATCGGTCTGCCCGAATGCGAACTTTGCACGTATTGTTGGTCCGGCAAAGAATAACGTGTTTTCGGCATGTTGTCTTCGACCGAACCGTGCGGACGTAAGGCATACCCCGCGTTGGCGGTGCATGCAACAGGTTGAGAACGTATTTTCTTTGACAATCACTTTGAGGAGGATATTCCTATGAACATGCAGTCCAAATCCGACAGTTACGCCGCGGCCGGCGTAGATATTACCGCGGGTTACCGTGCGGTAGAATTGATGAAACAGCACATCGCAAGAACCATGACGGCAGGTGTCTGCTCTGACGTCGGCGGTTTCGGCGGCCTGTTTGAACTGGATCTTACGGGTATCACCCGCCCTGTGTTGGTGAGCGGCACCGACGGTGTGGGCACCAAACTGAAGATCGCCTTTTTGATGGACAAGCACGATACGGTCGGTATCGACTGTGTGGCGATGTGTGTGAACGATATCATCTGCGCGGGCGCCAAGCCGCTCTTTTTCCTCGATTACATTGCCTGCGGCAAGAATGTGCCGGAGCGTATCGCGGATATCGTAAAGGGCGTGGCGGAAGGCTGCGTGCAGTCGGGCGCGGCGCTCATCGGCGGTGAAACGGCAGAAATGCCCGGTTTCTATCCCGTAGATGAATACGACCTTGCGGGCTACTGCACCGGTGTGGTAGACAAGGATAAGATCATCAACAACAAGACGATGAAAGCGGGCGACGTGGTCATTGCGCTGCCTTCGACCGGCGTACATTCCAACGGTTTCTCGCTGGTGCGTAAGGTGTTCGACGTGGATCACAAGGACATCACCCGTCCGGTGGATTCGCTCGGCGGTCGTTCCATCGGTGAAGTGTTGCTTACCCCCACCAAGATCTATGTAAAGCCGGTGCTTGCTCTGCTCGATGCCATGCCGGTGAAGGGCATTTCTCATATCACGGGCGGCGGCTTCTACGAAAACATTCCGCGCAGCATTCCGGACGGACTCGGTGCCCGTATCGATAAGAGCGCGGTGCGTATCCTCCCCATTTTCGAACTGCTCGCGGCGACGGGCGGTATCAGTGAACGCGATATGTTCAACACCTTTAACATGGGTGTCGGTATGAGCATCACCGTGGCGCCCGAAAATGCCGATCGTGCACTCGAGATCCTCCGTGCCAACGGCGAAGAGGCGTATATCATCGGTGAGATCATCGCTTCGGACGACAAGGTGATCTTATGACGAAGATAGCCGTATTGGTCTCGGGCGGCGGCACCAATCTGCAAGCGTTGATCGATGCCGAAAAGAGCGGCGTGCTGCAAAGCGGTCGCCTTTCGCTGGTCATTGCCAACAAAGCAGATGCCTATGCCCTTACCCGCGCCCAAAAGGCGGGCATTGAAACGGCGGTCGTGCTGAAAAAAGAGTGTGGGTCGGCCGCGGCGTTTGAACAAAAAGTGATCGATCTTTTGGAATCCCACGACATCGATATCATCGTGCTGGCGGGGTTCATGGTTATTTTGAGCGAGAATTTCACCGCGCGGTATCCCCGCCGCATTATCAATGTGCATCCCTCGCTGATCCCCTCGTTTTGCGGCGAAGGGTTCTATGGTTTGCGGGTGCACGAAGCGGCGCTTCGCTACGGTGTGAAGGTAACGGGAGCCACGGTGCATTTCGTGAACGAGATTCCCGACGGTGGCGAGATCATTATGCAAAAAGCGGTGGCGATCCGTCCGACGGATACCCCCGAAACCCTGCAAAAGCGCGTGATGCGCCTGGCGGAATGGAAGATCCTGCCCGCCGCAGTAGAAAAAGTGTCAAAGGAGTTTGTAAAATGAACATCTATGAAATCCCTGCTGCCGAATCCCGTATTCGCGGCAATTCCTACGTAGGCCGCGGCATCATTATCGGCAAATCCGCCGACGGTAAAAACGCCGTATCCGCTTATTTTATCATGGGCCGCAGTGCCAACAGCCGTAACCGTGTGTTTACCGTGCGCGACGGCGCGGTGTTTACCGAGCCGTTCGACGCTTCCAAAGTGGAAGATCCGAGCCTCATCATCTATGCGGCGGTGCGCGCATACGAAAACAAACTGATCGTCACCAACGGCGACCAGACCGACACCATTTACGAAGGCTTGAAGGCGGGCAACACTTTTGCGGGTGCGCTTACGGCGCGTGAGTTCGAGCCCGATGCGCCGAACCTCACCCCCCGTATCAGCGGTATGCTGACCTTTGCAGACGGGGATTTCACCTATGAAATGAGCATTTTGAAGAGTGCGGACGCCGAGGGTACGGCCTGTAACCGTTATACCTTCAGTTATCGGTCGTTGGCGGGTCTCGGCCACTTTATTCACACCTATGTGTGCGACGGCAACCCGATCCCGACTTTCCAGGGAGAACCCGAGCGTGTGGCGGTGCCGAACGATATCGATGCCTTCACCGCCGAACTGTGGGACGCGTTGGACGAGGACAATAAGATCTCGCTCTTTGTGCGGTATACCGACCTTGCCACCGGCAAGACGGACGACCGCTTGATCAACAAGAATAAGTAAGGAGAAACGGCGATGAAAGAGTTTGAATTGAAATACGGTTGTAACCCCAACCAAAAGCCGGCCAAAATTTTTATGAGCAACGGGGCGGATCTGCCGATCACGATCTTGTGCGGTCGTCCCGGGTTTATCAATTTTCTGGATGCGTTCAACAGTTGGCAGTTGGTAAAGGAGTTGAAAGAGGCGCTGGGTCTTCCTGCCGTCACCTCCTTTAAACATGTCAGCCCGACGTCGGCCGCGGTGGGCATTCCGTTGTCGGATACGCTGAAGAAGGCCTGCTTTGTGGACGATATCGAAGGCTTGGATGAATCCCCTCTCGCGTGCGCGTATGCCCGCGCCCGCGGTACCGACCGTATGTGCTCGTTCGGCGACTGGGTGGCACTTTCGGATGTGTGTGACGTCACCACCGCCAAGATGATCAAACGCGAAGTGTCCGACGGCATTATCGCTCCCGGCTACGAACCCGAAGCGCTCGAGATATTGAAATCCAAGCGCGGCGGAAACTATAACATCGTGCAGATCGACCCCGATTACGTGCCCGAAGCCATCGAACACAAGCAGGTGTTCGGCATCACCTTCGAGCAAGGCCGTAACAACTTCGAGATCAACCGCGAACTGCTTCAAAACATTGTGACCGCGAACAAAGAACTGCCCGAATCGGCGGTGCGCGATCTGATCGTGGCGCTTATCACCTTGAAGTATACCCAGTCCAACTCGGTGTGCTATGCGGTGGACGGTCAGGCGATCGGTGTGGGTGCCGGCCAGCAGTCGCGTATCCACTGTACCCGTCTGGCCGGTACGAAAGCGGACACCTGGTTCCTGCGTCAGCACGAAAAGGTGTTGGCACTTCCCTTTAAAGAGACGATCGGCCGTCCCGACCGCGACAACGTGATCGACGGCTATATCAACAAGAACGAAGAAGATGTCTGTGCCGACGGCAACTGGCAGAAATATTTCACCCGCCGTCCCGAACCGCTCACCGACGAAGAAGCGCGTGCGTTCCTCGACAGTCGTGACGGTGTGGCGCTCGGCTCGGATGCGTTCTTCCCCTTCAGCGACAACATTGAGCGCGCCTATCGCAGCGGTGTTAAGTACATTGCGGAACCCGGCGGTTCCATTCGTGACGACGTGGTCATCGAATGTTGCGACAAATACGGTATGACCATGACGTTTACCGGTATGCGTCTGTTCCACCATTGATCGCGAAAGGATAACGAACGATGAAGATTTTAGTAGTGGGCGGCGGCGGCCGCGAACACGCTATCATTAAAAAACTGCGTGAAAACCCGACGATCGAAACGATCTATGCCCTGCCCGGTAACGGCGGCATGGCGGCAGATGCCGTTTGTGTGGGCGGCGACGCAAAGGATATCGCCGCGGTGACGGCATTTGCCGTCTCCCATGCGATCGATTACGCGGTGGTTGCACCGGATGATCCGTTGGTGCTCGGGGCGGTGGATGCGCTTACCGAAAAAGGCATTCCCTGTTTCGGCCCGACCGCGGCCGCGGCCATTATCGAAGGCAGTAAAGTGTTTTCGAAAAACTTGATGAAGAAATACGGCATCCCGACCGCCGCGTATGAGGTGTTTGAGGACATGGATGCGGCGCTTGCCTATCTCGAGAGTGCGCCCATCCCCACGGTGATCAAGGCGGACGGTTTGGCACTCGGCAAAGGTGTGATCATTGCCGAAACGCGTGACGACGCCAAAGCGGCGGTGCGTTCGATGATGCAGGATAAGCAGTTCGGCGCGAGCGGCGACCGCGTGGTGATCGAAGAGTTTTTGACCGGCCCCGAAGTATCGGTCCTCTCCTTCACCGACGGTGAAACGGTGGTGCCGATGATCTCGTCGATGGATCACAAGCGTGCCGGCGATAACGATACCGGCCTCAACACGGGCGGTATGGGAACGGTGGCGCCCAACCCGTATTACACCGCCGAAGTGGCGCAAGAGTGTATGGAGACCATTTTCCTGCCCACCATCCGTGCGATGAAAGCCGAAGGCCGCGTTTTTAAAGGTTGCTTGTATTTTGGCTTGATGCTTACGCCGAACGGCCCGAAGGTGATCGAATATAACTGCCGTTTCGGCGATCCCGAGACACAGGTGGTGTTGCCGTTGCTGGAAAGTGATCTTTTGACGGTGATGCAGGCAACCACCAACGGTACGCTTGCCGAAACCGAAGTGAAATTCCGCGATGCGCACGCCTGTTGTGTTATCGTGGCTTCGGCGGGATATCCGGAAGCATATGAAAAAGGCAAGCCGCTCTTCATTGCCGATACGGTACGCGACAGCGTATATGTGGCGGGAGCGGCACTGAAAGACGGCGAACTCGTCACGGCAGGCGGCCGCGTGTTGGGGGTTACGGCGGTGGCGGAAACATTGCCCGCCGCCATCGAAGAAGCCTACCGTAAGGTGGCGGACGTACAGTTTGAAAATGCATACTACCGCCACGATATCGGCGCACGTGCGCTGAAGGCATGGGAGGGTTAAACAATGGTATATCGTATATTTGTTGAAAAGAAAAAGGAACTCGCCAACGAAGCGAAGGCACTGTTGTCGGATGTGCGCTCGTTGCTTGGCATCGAAGCGCTGACCGACGTGCGTGTGCTGAACCGTTATGACGCGGAAAACATTACCGAAGAACTGTTTAATTACGCGAAGAATACCGTATTCTCCGAGCCCCAGCTCGACACGGTGTGTGATGAGCCGTCGTTCGAGGATGCTACGGTGTTTGCGGTGGAATTCTTGCCCGGTCAGTTTGATCAGCGCGCCGATTCCGCGGCACAGTGCATTCAGATCATCTCGCAGGGCGACCGCCCGCTGGTGCGCACCGCGAAGGTGTATGCACTGTACGGTGCGTTGTCGGCCGACGAGGTTGCGGAGATCAAGAAGTACGTTATCAACCCGGTGGAAGCGCGTGAAGCGGCGCTTGAGAAGCCCGAAACGCTGCAGGTGCAATACGATATCCCGACCGAAGTGAAGACGCTCGACGGTTTCTTGAACCTGGATCGTGCCGGTCTCGAAGCGTTCGTGAAGGAGTACGGTCTGGCGATGGATGCAGACGATATTGCTTTCTGTCAGCAGTATTTCGCAACGGAACAGCGCGATCCCACCATCACCGAGATCCGCATGATCGATACCTATTGGTCGGATCACTGCCGCCATACCACCTTCCTTACCGTTATCGACGATGTGAAGTTTGAAGATGCGTTGTTGCAGTCGACATATGAGGAATACCTGGCGGTGCGTGAAGAACTCGGTCGCACCGAAAAGCCGATCTGCCTGATGGATATCGCCACCGTAGCGGTGAAATACTTAAAGAAACACGGTAAACTCGATAAACTGGACGAGAGCGAGGAGATCAACGCCTGTACCGTAAAGATCGAAGTGGAAGTGGACGGCGAAAAAGAGCCGTGGCTCTTGCTCTTTAAGAATGAGACGCACAACCACCCGACCGAGATCGAACCGTTCGGCGGCGCGGCAACATGTATCGGCGGGGCCATCCGCGATCCGCTGTCTGGCCGTTCCTATGTCTACGGTGCCATGCGTGTGACGGGTGCGGCGGATCCGCTTGTTCCCGTCAGCGAGACTATCAAGGGCAAACTGCCCCAGCGCAAGATCGTTACCACCGCAGCGGCGGGCTATTCGTCTTACGGTAACCAGATCGGTCTGGCCACCGGCATTGTCGACGAACTCTATCACCCCGGATATGCCGCCAAACGTATGGAGATCGGCGCGGTCATCGCGGCGGCTCCTGCCGAAAACGTGCGTCGTGAAGTGCCCGCGCCGGGTGACGTGGTCATTCTGCTCGGCGGCAGCACCGGTCGCGACGGTATCGGCGGTGCAACCGGTTCTTCCAAAGCGCATACGGCGCAGTCGGTGGAGACTTGCGGCGCCGAAGTGCAAAAGGGTAATGCGCCCGAAGAGCGCAAACTCCAGCGCCTGTTCCGTAATCCCGAAGCGACCCGCATGATCAAGCGTTGCAACGACTTCGGTGCGGGTGGTGTATCGGTTGCCATCGGCGAATTGGCCGACGGCTTGGTGATCGATCTGAACGCCGTGCCGAAGAAATACGAAGGCCTCGACGGCACCGAACTGGCCATCAGCGAGTCGCAAGAGCGTATGGCGGTGGTCATCGAAGCGGAAAATATCGAACGTTTCCTGGCACTGGCGGCCGAGGAAAACCTGCAAGCCTGTCCCGTAGCGAAGGTACAGGCCGATCCGCGTCTGGTAATGCACTGGAACGGCAAAAAGATCGTCGATATCAGCCGCGAATTCTTGAATTCCAACGGTGCGGATAAGCACATTACCATCACTCCCGAAAAGCCCGCCTTGCAAGAGACTGCGGTGTGCGGCGGATTCGCGGAAAACATCAAGGCGCTGGCGGCCGATCTGAACGTTTGCTCGAAGCGCGGTCTGTCCGAGCGTTTCGACTCTACCATCGGTGCGGGTACGGTGCTGATGCCGTTCGGCGGCAAATACCAGCTTACCCCCATCCAAGCTATGGTGCAGAAGGTCTCGGTCGAAAAGAAACACACCGACACCTGTTCCTTCATGTCGTGGGGCTATAACCCGTATCTCACCTCCGAAAGCCCCTATCACGGTGCGTATCTCGCGGTGGTGGAATCGGTCAGCAAACTGATTGCAACGGGCGCCTCGTTTGAAGATGTGTATCTTACCTTCCAGGAATATTTCGAGCATCCTCGCCGCGACGGTAAACGTTGGGGCAAGCCGCTTGCGGCGTTGCTCGGTGCGTTCAAGGCGCAAAAAGAGCTGGGCATCGGCTCTATCGGCGGCAAAGACTCGATGAGCGGTTCGTTCGAAGATCTCGACGTTCCGCCCACGCTCGTGTCCTTTGCGGTCACCACCGGCAAGACGGACGACGTCGTTTCCCCCGAATTCAAAGCGGCGGGTCATCGCGTGGTGTGCCTGAAGCCGTTGTATGACGAAAACGGTCTGCCCGTGACCGCATCGCTGCTCGGCGTATTTGCCCGCGTGACCGAACTGATGCGTGCGGGCATCGCGGTGGCGGCCTACACTCCCGGCATCGGCGGCGTGGCGGAAGCGGTTATGAAGATGGCGTTCGGTAACGGCATCGGCGTGAAATTCAACGACGGAGTCGGCACATCGGCACTGTTCAACTACTGTTACGGCGGTTTCGTGTTGGAAGTGACCGAAGAGGTCGCGGATGCGGTAGAGATCGGTGTGACCACCGATGACGGTACGATCTGCGGTTGCGGCGAGACGGTCCTCCTCTGCGATCTGCTCGGCATTTATGAAGATAAACTGGAAAGCGTGTATTCCTGCAACATCCCGTCGACGGGCAAGGACATTCCGAACTTCACGTTTGAAGCGAGCGAGCGCCGCGCTCCCGCGCTGAAGGTGGCTCGCCCGAAGGTGCTCATTCCCGCCTTCCCCGGCACCAACTGTGAATACGATTCCGCCAAAGCGGTGCGTGACGCGGGTGCCGAGCCGCAGATCATGGTTATCAACAACCTGTCTGCCGCAGGTATCCAGGCGAGCGTGGAACGCTTCGCGGCCGCGCTGAAAGAAGCGCAGATGGTGTTTATCCCCGGTGGTTTCTCGGGCGGCGACGAACCCGACGGCAGCGGTAAGTTCATCACGGCGTTCTTCCGTAACGCCGCTGTCAAAGAAGGTGTGACCGACCTGCTCGATCACCGCGACGGTTTGATCTGCGGTATCTGCAACGGTTTTCAGGCGTTGATCAAACTCGGTCTGGTGCCCTACGGCCGTATCATCGATACGGATGAGACCTGCCCGACGTTGACCTTCAACACGATCGCCCGTCACCAGTCGCGTATGGTGCGCACCCGTGTGGCGTCCAACAAGTCGCCGTGGCTGGCGCTCACCAACGTGGGCGACGTCTACTCGGTGCCGATCTCCCACGGCGAAGGTCGCTTCCTTGCCGATGAAGAACTCATCAAGAAACTGGCCGCAAACGGTCAGATCGCAACGCAGTATGTTGACCTTGCGGGCAACGCAACCGACGATGTACACTTTAACCCGAACGATTCGATGTATGCCATCGAAGGCATCACTTCGCCCGACGGCCGTGTCTTCGGTAAGATGGGCCACAGTGAACGTATCGGTAACGGTCTGTATAAGAACGTGGACGGTAACTTTGATATTCGTATGTTTGAAGCGGCGGTTCGCTATTTCAAAGGGTAAGAGGTAGTAACTATGCAATATAAAACCGATATTGAGATCGCACAGGCGTGCGAAATGGAAGATATCGCGGCGATTGCCGAACGTGCCCACGTAGACGAAAAATACGTCGAGCGCTACGGCAAGTATAAGGCGAAGGTGGATCTTTCGCTTCTGCGCGAGACCGACAAAGCCGACGGCAAACTGATCCTGGTAACGGCGATCACCCCCACCCCGGCGGGCGAGGGAAAGACCACCACCACCATCGGTCTGGCCGACGGTCTGCGCCGTATTGGCAAGGACGTGACGGTGGCTCTGCGTGAGCCGTCGCTCGGCCCGGTGTTCGGTGTTAAGGGCGGTGCCGCGGGCGGCGGTTACGCCCAAGTGGTGCCCATGGAGGATATCAACCTGCATTTCACGGGCGACTTCCATGCCATCGGCGCGGCCAACAACCTGCTTGCCGCCATGTTGGATAACCACATTCAGCAGGGCAACGCGCTCGGCATTGATGTGCGCCGTATCACCTGGAAACGCTGTGTGGATATGAACGACCGTCAACTCCGCTTCATTGTGGACGGTATGGGCGGCAAAGCCAACGGTGTTCCGCGCGAAGATGGGTTTGACATCACGGTGGCGAGCGAGATCATGGCGGTGTTGTGTCTCTCCTCTTCCATTACCGATCTGAAAGAGCGTCTCTCCCGCATTATTGTGGGGTACAACTATAACGATGAGCCGGTCACCTGCGGCCAGTTGAAGGCGGCAGGCGCGATGACCGCATTGCTCAAAGATGCATTGAAACCCAATCTGGTGCAGACGTTGGAGGGTACGCCCGCGTTTGTGCACGGCGGCCCGTTTGCGAACATTGCCCACGGCTGTAACTCGGTGATGGCGACCAAAATGGCGCTCAAGATGGGCGACTACACCGTGACCGAAGCGGGCTTCGGTGCCGATCTCGGTGCCGAAAAGTTCCTTGACATCAAGTGCCGTATGGCGGGTCTCACTCCCGATGCGGTGGTGATGGTTGCCACGGTGCGTGCACTCAAGATGCACGGCGGTCTCGCGAAGACGGAACTCGCCAATGAAGATCTTGCGGCGCTCGAAAAGGGCATTCCGAACCTTCTGCGCCACGTGGCAAACATCAAAAACGTGTATAAACTGCCCTGTGTGGTGGCGGTCAACCGTTTCCCGACCGATACCGATGCCGAGATCGATTTCATCATTGCCAAGTGTAAAGAACTCGGCGTGAACACCGTGCTGTCCACCGTGTGGGCAGACGGCGGCGCGGGCGGCGAAGAACTTGCCCGCGAAGTGGTGCGTCTGTGCGAAGAAGAAAAAGGCGACTTCACCTTCTCGTACGAAGACGATCTTACCCTCGTCGAGAAGATCGAAGCGGTGGTCAAAAAGGTATACGGCGGCGACGGCGTCACCGTGATGCCCGCGGCGAAGAAGCAGATCGAGCGGCTCGAACAACTCGGTTTCGGCAAATGCCCCGTCTGTATCGCCAAAACGCAGTATAGTTTTTCGGACGACCCAACCAAACTCGGTGCGCCCTCCGGCTTTACCGTCACGGTAAAGAACGTGAAGGTGTCGGCGGGTGCGGGCTTCGTTGTGGTGCTGACGGGTGACATCCTCACCATGCCCGGTCTGCCCAAAGTCCCCGCGGCGGAACGCATCGACGTGGACGAAAACGGCAAGATCACGGGGTTGTTCTAATGAATTTGCAAGTGGAAAACGGGCGTCCCTCTGATACAGAGGGACGCTCGCCCCGCGAAATGCGGGTGTACGACTTTTTGGATTCTCTTGGGGTAGATTTTCGCCGTGTGGATCATGCGGCGGTCGCCACCATGGAGGATTGTGTAGCGCCCAAAGCGGCACTCGGTGCGCCCTTGTGTAAGAATTTGGTGTTGTGCAATCGGCAGGAAACGGCGTTTTATCTTCTGCTGATGCCGGGCGAAAAGCCGTTTCGCACCAAAGATCTTTCGGCACAGATCAACTCGGCACGCCTCTCGTTCGCCTCGGCGGAAAAGATGGAAGAACTGCTCGGTGTCACCCCCGGTTGCGCCAGTGTGATGGGACTTTTGAACGACACGGCGGGCAGAGTACAACTGTTGATCGACCGCGACCTTTTGGAAGAGCCGACCTTCGGTTGTCACCCGTGTGTGACCACCGCGAGCATCGCGTTTCCCACCGAGGTGCTGTTGCGCATGGTGTTGCCCGCCATGAAACGCAACCCCCGCCTGGTAACGTTATAAAAAGATACACGCCTCGGCAAATTGCCGAGGCGTGTGTTTTGTTGTGCGTGGTAGGGGTGCGCATCGCGCGTCCGAGTAAGAAGCGCGCTTGTCGACGCACCGCGGGGATGCCATCAAAACTTGATTTCCGTTAATGATAGGTGCTTACGTTCCCCACAAGGACTCGATATCCGTTATCACACGAAGGTCCTCCGAAGAGGTGAGGACCCAATAACCAATGGCATCATTCCCTGCAAGCAATAGTTGCGGATACTGTGCGGAAGCATACAAGTCACGCCCCAATCCGCCAAGCGTAGAGCCGTATTCCGTCTCTGCTGCCGAAGGCCCTACGGCAATGATTTGCCCGGCGTATACAAAGCCTTTATGGGCAGGGCGTGCCGCTACGCATAACGGCGCATTCGTGCCGTTGCCATCTTCGGGGGATGTTTTAATTATGCTGCGAAAACCGGCACCTTCGAACTTGACGGTATAATATCCGCTGACGAGCGGGCCTAAACACGTGGCGACGCCTTTCTGCCATGCGCGGTAAACCGTTCCGCTATACGCTTCACTGTCCATCGTTTCGGCGGTATACAGGCACTCGCCACTGCGATAGATGGCTTTCCCGACCAAAGACGCGGTGTTACATTCCCCCGCGGCAGCAGGAACTTCTTGGCGTGGGATTACGGTTGTGATTTGGCCTACTGTACCGTTGGCGGGCGGTAGCAGGGTCACAAAAGTCACCGCATGCCACACGTCGCCTTCAAAAAAGAGCATGTCCGCCGGAACATCTGCGTAAAAATCGGTGCTGTAGGCATATGCATTTGTCGGCACAGTGACTGTTGAGGGACAAACACCTTGTGCACGGGTGGGAAGTGTAGTAGGGGCGATAGTGGTTGTGGTGGTCGCGGTTGTTGTGTTTGTTGTGGTGTATGTATTGCCCCCTTGCGGTAGGGGAGACGGATTTTGACATGCGGCACACAGTACTGACGAAA
Source organism: Acutalibacteraceae bacterium (assembly GCA_045591985.1). GTDB lineage: Bacteria > Bacillota > Clostridia > Oscillospirales > Acutalibacteraceae > SIG588. The sequence continues at coordinate 1,800 of JAZNTV010000078.1, read as the reverse complement.
ACGCCAAAAAGAGCGTTAACAAGGCTTTGACTCTTCTCATTCTCAGTCCTCCTTCCGACCGCTTAATAGTACGATTCAAACCAATTGTTGTAGAAAAGGCCATGAGCGTAGTAATAAAATGTGTAGGTGTGAGTTGTGTTTAAGGTTGAGGGGACAATTGAATTTATAATCAGGTGTGTGCTGGGAGCGTTGGGATCCATATATACATAAAAAACGGTTTCTGCTTGTGCAAATGTCCCTACCAAAACCACAGCGTGTGCGTAATTATCGTTTGCGTTATAGAATGCGCAGTAGATTGGGTTTTGGTTTAAAAGTTGCTCGTTTATAGTTGCGTAAGATAGTTTATGGTATTTATGAGTCATTGTTACTCCATATTGACTCCACATCTTGCTTATCCAATAGTGATAGCCTACCGGTGTGTCGTTATATACGGTTGCTAACCTATTGTAAATTGTTAGAGCGTCCAGATTTGTACCTTTTTTGTAATTAATGATACTTGCGCCGCAAGAAGCCCGGCAGAGTCCGGCGCCGTTAACACTGGTGTTGGCCACATATCTAGCATCCACATAACGAACATCCCCCAGCAAGGAGGCCTCAATAATTCTATTTCCTGCTTCGCTTCTTGGTACATCTTCGCTTGTGAAATTTACCGAAGAATGTGGGGTGTTATTGTAATCATATTCGTATTTCATTTTCCCAAAGTCAATGCGCTCTTTTTTTACAGGTTGTTTGTTGTTTTTCCTTTCTATTGCCGCGATTTCGGAAAAAACTTTTGTCTCAAAATTGAGTTTCTTTGTGACATCGCTTTTTTTAACCTTCTCTTTGCGGATTCTTTTTTTGGAGCCTTTCCTGCCGCGCTGCTTTCCGCTTATTATAACGCTGTTTCCTTTTGTTGAAACAATTCGTTCACCTTCCTCTTGGTGCAGTGAAACGGTATTTCCCTCTACTAATATTTCTGAGAGAAAATCAAAATCGCCAACAGTGAAACTTGAAATCCAATTGTTATCAACAAATGTAACGTCTAATTGCCCAACCACTTCATCTTCTTCAAAAACAAAATAACTGCATTCTTTTTGAGATGTAGAAGTGTTTTCCAGTTTAAAGCCTTGCGTTATGCTGATGGGTTCATCGCCAGTTATCCCGATACCACCTAGATATCCCCCTAGTGAGACATCACATAAATTTCCATTTCGCGTTCTAGCGAAGATTCGGCATAAGAGGTCAACGATAAAGTCGAAGAAAGAGTGAACGCAAGAATCACAAACAAGAGAAAGCAAATCTTACAACTTTTTTCTCCTTTTTTATATTTCAATCCTCCTATAAAGATGTGTTGGTAAGCAATGATTTCCCTTACCAACTACATTATGCATTGCAAGCATGGTGTTGTCAACACTTTTCTGCTATCGAATTATTTTTTGTCAAAAATGCACAATTGCATGTGAGGTAACTTTGCTGATTCGCTATGATGGCGAAAAGCCGTTTCGCACCAAAGATCTTTCGGCGCAGATCCGTTCCGCCCGTCTGTCGTTCGCCTCGGCGGACAAGATGGAAGAACTGCTCGGTGGCACCCCCGGTTGCGCCAGTGTGATGGGACTTTTGAACGACACGGCGGGCAGAGTACAACTGTTGATCGACCGCGACCTTTTGGAAGAGCCGACTTTCGGTTGTCACCCGTGTGTGACCACCGCGAGCATCGCGTTTCCCACCGAGGTGCTGTTGCGCATGGTGTTGCCCGCGTTGAAGCGCAACCCCCGTTTGGTAACGTTGTAAAACGAAACACGCCTCGGCAAATGCCGAGGC
>JAZNTV010000077.1:0-88140 GCA_045591985.1 Acutalibacteraceae bacterium | reverse complement strand
CCAACGCCATTTGGTTATGGGGGCAAGGGCGTCGTCCCAGTTTGCAAAACTTTACCGAGCGTTTCGGTATCAACGGTTCAATGATCTCGGCGGTCGATTTGCTTAAGGGTATTGCCCGCATTGCCGAGATGCACGTGTGTGATGTAGACGGCGCTACCGGTTACATCGATACCAACTACGAAGGCAAACTGGCCGCCGCCGTAAACGAGTTGAAAAGCGGCCGCGATTTCGTATATATCCACTTAGAAGGGCCCGACGAGTGTGGTCACCGCGGTGAAGCGCAAAACAAGGTAAAAGCAATCGAAGATATCGACCGTCGCATCCTCGCGCCGTTGCTCGAGGCATTGAAAGAAATGGGTGATTACACCATTCTCATTCTCCCGGACCACCCCACTCCGCTCACAATTCGCACACACACGTCTGATCCGGTCCCCTACTTGTTATACCGCAGTAATGCCGAAACAGAAAGCGGTGTCGCCCGCTTTACCGAAGAAGAGGCACGCCGCACGGGGATCCACGAGGAGATCGGATATCGTTTAATGTCTCATATGTTGAATAAGTAAAACAAAGGAAAAACGTTCCTCCGCAATTTGGAGGAACGTTTTTTATTGAACACATTGATAAGTCAAAATTCCCTTTCAGAGAAATCAAGTAACTCATTGGGAGAAATGGAAAGACATTTGCACATACATGCCAATTCATAATCGGTAACTTGTCGAATGTTGTTTTCAATCTTACTAATCATTTGTTGATCGATATTAACATTCATTGTTTGTAATTTCGCCGCCAAGTTGCTTTGTGACAGCCCTTTTTCTTCTCTTATCATCCTAAGTTTTTGATGAATAATATTTTTATTTGCACAATAATGTATTTTCTTCATATGTATATCACGCCCCAATACGCCATATTAACGTATTGACAATATCATGTGTTTTTGTTATAATTACGTCACATTAACTTGGTCCCGATGTTTTTTTAGATTGGAGGTATAGATATGTCAATTAATGATATTTTGAATAACAAAGCACTGATTCCATTCTTAATGTATTTTGTCGTTATACCTCTGGTTCTCTCTCATATTTATTACAAAATTAAAAATAAAATCAAAAATAAACACAAAGAAAATGCGACAAAAGAACTTTTCAAAAAGGAACTGTTAGCTAATATAAGTGGTAGAATGCTTCCAATATCGGAAAAAGAAAGCGACATTTTGGTATGTGTAAAAAACAGAAGTCCATTTGATATTTTGGCAATTGAAATTTACGTCGAAGAGTATAATATATATGGGCAAAAATTGAATTTACGAGAAAATCCGTATTTGATAATTGAAGAGACAATTTCAAACGGCGAAACTAAGAATTTTAAACTTACAACATCCGGTGAGATGGTCAAAAAAACGCACTTATATTTTTACAGTGTATACTATAGCGATAACACATTTTGGGGGTGCAAAGAAGCCGATCAAAAAACAATTACAAGTAACAGTTATTTGCTGATTTTGCCAGAATCAAACTAACAAAAAAGTTCCTCCTTTTTTGGAGGAACTTTTTTCTTTAATTCGCGGAATACATGGCATACAGTTCACTGTACAGGCCGCCTTTTTCGAGCAACTCACGATGAGTACCCGATTCTTCAATGCCATTTTCGGTCAGCACCAATATGCGGTCGGCATTGCGAATGGTAGTTAAACGGTGGGCGATAGTAAAGGTGGTACGCCCTTTCGCCAAACGCTCAAGCGATTGTTGCACCAGCCGTTCGCTTTCGTTATCCAGTGCACTGGTCGCTTCGTCGAGTATCAGTACGGGCGGATTCTTTAAAAACACACGGGCGATGGAAATGCGTTGTTTTTGACCGCCCGACAGTTTCACACCGCGCTCGCCCACATACGTATCGTATCCATCGGGCAATTGCTCGATGAACTCGTGTGCTCCTGCCAGTTTTGCCGCCTCAATAATAGCGTCCTCGGTTGCATCGTTTTTGCCGTAGGCGATATTTTCACGAACGCTTCCCGAAAACAGATAGACATCCTGTGCTACCGTGCCGATATTTTCACGCAACGAACGGGCTGTTACGCGTGTGATATCCTGTCCATCCAACAAAATGGTTCCGGATGTGACATCGTAAAAACGTGGTATCAGCGAACACAGCGTCGTTTTGCCGCCTCCCGACGGCCCGACAAGCGCAATGCTCTCCCCTGCCTTAACTTGTAAATTCAGCCCCTCGATCACATTCGGCGTGTCTTCTGTATAACGGAAAGACACATCGGAGAACGTAATGTCGCCCTTCACGTCGGAAAGCGTTACGGCATCAGGCGCATCACTGATTTCGGGTTCAATATCAAGAATTTCACCAAAACGCTCGATGCCCGTCATGCCGCGTTGAAACTGTTCGGTAAACTCCACAATACGACGCACCGAGGTAATAAGCGTTGTGACAAACATCAAATATGCCACGTAATCCGCCGCCGTAATGGCACGATTCATCAAAAAGACCGCACCCGCCGCCACAACCAATATGTACATCACGCCATCGAACAGACGCGTGCAGGATTGAAAGGCGCCCATTGTGTGATACATTCGGGATTTCACGCGCAAAAACCGCAGGTTGCCGTTATCGAACTTCTTCTGTTCGCATTCTTCCCGGGCAAAGGATTTAACCACGCGCACCCCAAGTAAACTGTCTTCCACCTGCGAATTGAGTTCGCCTATCTCTTTGCGAGACTCACGAAACTGATGCTTCATTCGTTTGCTGAAGAAAGACAACACAAAGATCATCACGGGAATGACCGAAAACACAATCAGTGTCAGCGGAATGCTCATGGTACACAAAATGGCAAACGAGCAGAATATCTTGATTCCCGCAATAAAGAATTCTTCGGGACAATGATGGGCAAACTCCGTTACATCGAACAGATCGTTTGTTATGCGCGACATCAACGTGCCGACTTTGGCATTGTCATAATAGGAAAACGACAATTTTTGCAAATGCGCAAAGAAATCGTGACGCATATCCGTTTCGATCTTGGTGCCCATTATGTGTCCGACTGTCGCCATATAATAATTAGCCGCGGTGTCAACGATACGCAACACGACGTATAACACCGTACACCGCACGATCAGTGACACGGTAAGTCCCGCGATATTATCGGTAGCAAGTCCGGTAATCTGTCGCACGATCAGCGGCAACACGATCTCACACACCGTGGTGAGTGCCGCGCACAGCAGATCTAAAACCAAGATCCACCGATATTTTCTATAGTATGGTAAAAAGCGCTTGATCAACCCTTGGGGGCGGCGTTGTTTCTTTTCCATGTTATCACTCCCGCAACGCTTTTATGATCTCACTGCCGTCTTGCAACACAAAATCAGGCTTGTCTTCGGAAACATTCAGAATTTCGGCGGTTGTCTCACCACTCATCACTAAAATGCTGACTGTACCCGCATTGATACCGCTTTTGATATCGGTGTATATGCGATCCCCTACCACCGCTGTCCGCTCTTTGGAAACACCTAACCGTTCCATTGCCAATTGCGGCATCAATGCCTCGGGTTTGCCGATAAAAAGCGGCCGTTTGCCGGTTGCGCGAAAAAGCATTTCACAAAAGCTGCCGCAATCGGGCACACTGCCGTATTCCGTCGGGCACACCCAATCGGGGTTGGTTGCAATATACGGCATTTCACGTGTACAAAGCATGCGGGAAATATCGTCCAGTTTTTTAAACGTCAGTTCGGTATCGTTACCGATAACGATGCAGGTCGTTTCTTCGGTATCGTCCGTAACGACAAAGCCTGCCGCCCGCAACTCCGCCTTGAGCGATTCCGTGCCGCAAACATACAGAGCGGCATCGGGGTGATGTCGCTTCAAATACCATATTGTCGCTTGCGACGAAGTAATAAAATCGTCCGTCGTAGCCGTAATGCCGAGTCGCGCCAGTTTAGCCACGTAATCCACTACACTGCGCGCAGAATTGTTTGTCATAAACAAATACTGTTTACCGTTTTCACGAATCGTCTGTAACAGCGTTTTCGTAAACGGAAACAATTGATTGCCGAGATACAGCGTGCCATCCATATCGAACAAAAACAGGTCCAGGTTCTTCATATCTGTTTGCATAGCAGATGCTCCTTCTTATTTATGTATTCGAGTATATCACGAACCGCATTTTCGGTCAAGATTTATGCAAAAAACTCTTTACTTTTTCACCGTTTCTTGTTAAAGTTAAGATATCGATATCCATAGGAGATGATCATTGTGAAAACGGTAAAAGATTACATAATCACCATTCCCGATTTTCCCGAAAAAGGCATTATGTTTCGGGATGTCACCTCGGTACTTCAGGATGCAGACGGATTCCGTTTGGCAATCGAGGAACTGCAAAAGCGCTTAGAGGGCGTGGAGTTCGATGTGATCGCCGGCGCCGAATCGCGCGGTTTCATATTCGGTGCGCCGCTCGCCTATAATCTCGGGAAAGCGTTCGTGCCGATTCGCAAAAAAGGGAAACTGCCTCGCGAAACCGTTTCCAAAAAGTATGAACTCGAATACGGTACAGCCGTCATTGAGATGCACAAGGATGCCATCCGCCCCGGTCAACGTGTTGTGTTGATCGACGATCTGATCGCCACGGGCGGCACGATCAAAGCATGCGCCGAACTGATCGAAGAACTTGGCGGCGAAGTCGTGAAAATTCTATTTCTGTTGGAACTTGCCGGTTTAAACGGTCGTGATGCACTGAAGGGGTACGATGTGGACGCGATTGCAACCTATGAAGGAAAATAAAACGGGATAACTTTAACCTACATTTATACCATTTACTCCTTCACATCCGGATGGTATACTGTTTACAAAAATGAAAGGATGATATACCTATGCAGAGCATTCCGAATCCCGTGTGGAAAGCAATCACACCGACCGATTCGCGGTTTCAGCGTGCTGAGCACCTGTTTGCCGGATATACGCTGACCGATTTCGCCTCGGATGATACCAAAGACTACGCTCCCGTTATTCAAGCGTTGCTGAACAAACTCGGAGAGATCGGCGGCGGCGCGTTGTATATCCCTGCGGGTGAATATGCCTGTTATGCCCCGATCGAACTGCCCATCGGCACAACGATTCTCGGCGACTGGATGATCCCCGACGGTCGATCCCCCATTGAAGGCACCATTCTCGCCTATTACGGAGAAGCGGCTTCCGAGTCGTTTAACACCCCGTTTATCGTGTTAAATCAAAGTTGTGAAGTGCGCGGCATTGCCGTGTGGTATCCTAACCAATCGGTTACCGATCCCCTTCCCTATCCCCCCGCACTGCGCCCGTCGTGGTGGTCGATCGTAAAAGAAATCACCCTTATCAACCCTTGGATCGGTGTGGCACCGCGCGATTGCGATTCCCCGAATATCCACAACGTGTACGGTACGCCGTTGCATATCGGTATTCGTGTGCCGATGGTTACGGATATCATGCGTATCGAGGAAACCTATTTTGCCCCTGATTACTGGGTGAATTCCGGCAAATTCACCGAGGACGAAACGACGTTGCGCACCTACCTTTATGAAAATGCAACGGGCATTCACTTAAACCGTACCGACTGGTCGTATTGTACCGATACCTGCATTGATGGGTATCGCAACGGTTTCTATATGGACGCCGGCGGCTGTTACGGACAGAATTACAACATCACGATCCGCAACTGTTTTTATGCTATCTACGCGCCGTTTACCCATGGCAACGGGCAAGAGATCACTTCCTCCCGCATCGAAAACTGCGAATACGGTCTGTATATCCCCGCCGACAGCGCTTATACCGCTGTTACTTTCCAGGATGTGGAAATAGACGCCAAGACCGAAGCGATCTCGGTGCACAACGCCTCGAAGCTGACCCTCATCGATTCTACGGTGAAAAGCGGTCGTATCTATAGTAATATCGGTATGATGATCCTAATGAACAGCCGCTTCGAAACGACGGATGCGATCAAAATTACGTTAGAAGGTAAAGTTAACGCCAATTTTGCGGGCAACAGCGGTCTTGCCCAACACCATATCGCCGTTAACGGTGAAGATGTCGTGTATCAATTCACGGCGGATATCGTGCCGCACGCTGTCTCTTATCGTTTGAATCAAAAACAAATCGAACAGGCAAAAATGCAGATAAAAGCGCCCGCCTGCCGCAACGCCTTCACGGCCGATGCACTGGCAAACGAATTGGGGGTCACTCTTGACACGTCGGGTCAAGCAGACGCTTCCGCCGCATTGAATGCCTGCCTTAAAAAAGTCGGTGAAACGGGCGGCACGCTCTTCCTGCCGACGGGCCATTATCTGCTGTTGAACACAGTCTATGTTCCCGCCGACACCGAAGTGTGCGGTGCGGCCAACTTCGCACAGTTACCCTATAATATCGGCACGGTGATCGACGTGGACTTCTACGGTCATGCGTTTGAATTGTCTGCCCACGCGGGTATTCGCGGTGTCACTTTCTGCAATCCTGCGCAAACCGCCAAAAACGCGGACGAGACGGGCAAACTCATCCCCTTCGATTACAACATCTATGCCAAAGATGCCCCCGACGTGTATGCCGTTAACGTGTCATCCTTTAACACCTACAACGGTGTGCTGTTTGACGGGTGCGACCGTCACTACATCGACGGCCTGTCCGGTCTGTATATGAACCGCGGTGCGGTGGTGATGAACAGTCGAGACGGCATCATTCGCGATGCGCAGTTCAATCTGCAACCGCTGATGCGCGGCTACGGCTGGCCGCAGGATCTGAATTTCCGCGGCATGGTAGCAATGCACTTCTTCGAGCATCTGCAACACGAATGCTACACCTTTGTGCTGAACAACGTACAGGATGAGATGGTGTTCGGGTGCTTCACCTACGGCAGCGCCAAAGCGCTGAAGATCGCGGGCGACGACACCACCGCCGTCACCATCGGTTTCGCGGCGGATTACGTTACCCAACCCGTGGACGTACACGGCGGCAAGCGCATCGTTATGCTGAACACGCAAATGACGCCGTTTGCCTATAAGAATTACACCTTCACCCCCGTGACCGAGATCGCCGCCATTCGCACCCGCGACACCTTTAAGGGTGTGCTCGACGTGGCGAATATCGAACCGTGGACACAGCCGCATGTCATCTTCTGGGTGGACGGTGGTACCGTGAACGTGACCAACATCAACTCCGGTTGCGGTGTCACGATGGGAAACACCTACGTTGACGAAGTGCAACTCTCCCGCGTAGGGGCAAATGCCCAACTGAACCTTGCGGGTTTTCTGCAATACAGTCCCACTGTTAAGGTAGCGGATGCATCGGTTGCCAACTGCGGTTTCTGCGGAGCAGCCGGTTTGATTACCGCACCCAATATGATGCGCTCCCCTGAATGTTTCGGAGAAGAATGAACCAAAAAAGACAAGCAGTTTTTATTGAACTGCTTGTCTTTTTTTCTTATTTGCTGCGACGACCGACTTCACGCAGGATCTCTACCGACTTTGCCGGGAAACGACCGAGTGCATCCGGGCCGACATTCAAAAGATAGTTGATACCGCGATCGTTCAGATGTTCTTTCAAACGAAGCACCTCATCCGCCGATTTCCAATTCTGGTCGACAGGCTTAAAACCCCACGTATCGTTTAACGTCGCGGGCGTTTCAAACAACTCGCAACCTTTGTCATCGTCGGGGATCTCGTTATCACCGGCCGAACCATAATCGCACTGACCGACACCGATGCGCGAGTTGATAAGGCAGTTCGGCTGATACTGTTTCACCATGTCGTAGAGTTCTTGGCTGTACTCGGTAGGCAAACCTGCGGGGCAATCGAACCAAATAAGGCACAGATCGCCGTATTTCGTCAAGATCTCCTTTACCTGCGGACGGATCTTCTCTTCAAAACAACGGCGATAATCCTTTACCGAAGCATCCGGGAAATCCCAATCGTTGCCCCAAGACATCACATCCAGATTTTTCGAGCCGTCGTAACAAATCGCATCGGGATGCGCCCAATCGATCGCCTGCGAATAATAAAGGCCGAACTTCATATCGTGCTTTCGACACGCCTCAGCCAATTCCGCAATGATATCACGGCCAAATGGCGTGGCATCTACCACATTAAACGAATCCGCCTCGGACTTAAACAGGGCAAATCCTTCGTGATGCTTCGAGGTCACAACAAAATATTTCATCCCTGCTTCTTTCGCGATCTTCACCCATTCTTCTGCATCAAAATAGATGGGATTAAATGCTTCTGCCAGACGATGGTATTCTTTGTTCGGAATACGGAAATACGATTGCGCCCATTCGGCAATCGGCTCCATACACTCGCCTTTCCATTCGCCGCCGAGCAACGAATACAGACCGAAATGGATCATCATACCGAACTGTGCCTCTTTAAACCACTGTTTGTTATCCATGGTTTCTGCCCCCTTTTTAGATTACCCTTTTATGGTACTGTGCATCTTCAGAAAACGCAATGGTAAAAAGAAACCCATTTATTGTTCAAAATCGACTTCGTTGTATAGAATACGTTGACTAATCGCAAAGTGTTTGCTATACTTGTTGTTAGAAATAGTATGAGGAGAGAATTATGCGCCAAATATCCTTTTTAACTTACGGCAGACAAACCATGGGGCGCGAGTGGTATATTGCTCCGCGCGGCGGCGTATGTCGTTTACATTACATCCACAGCGGCACGATACTGTGTAATGTAAATGGACGCGAAATGACGATGAAACCGCACATATTGTATCTGTATCCGCAAAACTTAGCGTTTCGCCCCTACACCGATGAATCCACGTGTGTGGATCATACGTATTTTGATTTCATCGCCTCCCCTGCTTTATATCACAACGAAGTGCTGGCCGTATCGCTCAACGATTACCCGCTGTTGTCGGCCGCTTTTTCGCCTTTAGCGCTTCTTGCGGAACAACATCCGTTTTTCACAAGCGACAACCACTATCGTGCACTGACAACTCGGTATTTAGAAGGATTACTGACACTGATTCGCGATGAATTCGGCCTTTCTGCTATTGGCGATCGCGACGTAGAAGACGCAGTGGAATATATCCACAAACATTATGCCGAAAAATTATCCGTCAAAGACCTGGCCGCTCGCTATCATCTTGAAACCAACGTATTCATTCGTAAATTCAAGCGATATACCGGTGCCACACCCTATCAATATATCAAAAGCCATCGGGTAAATATTGCGCTATCCTTGTTACGAGGCGGCACACACACGCAAATGCAAGCCGCCGAACTGTGCGGTTATGCCGATGCCTCCACCCTTGCTCATGCCATTCGTTCGGTCGTTAAATAAAAACACAGCATTGTGAAACTTCTCATAGGGATGTCACACAATGCTGTGTTTTTTGTTTTATAACCAGCCAAGCCAGCCGAACCAACGAAGCAAGTTGTCAGCCCACGGGCGTACATACGGTTCGCCTGCACCGAGCCCCAATCCGTGGGAACCGTGCGGATAGATGTGCATTTCAAGCGACACATTACGGTTACGCAATGCCGTGGCATATGTATAACTGTTGATTACATTAACCACATCGTCATCCGCTGTGTGCCAGATGAAAGCAGGCGGTGTCGAATCGGTCACGTTTTTTGAAGGATCTACCGCCTCCGCCGTAACATACGGGGCATTACCAAGGAGATTTTCATAACTCCCCACGTGTGCTACACCATCCTCTGCAGGCGCACAGATTACGGGATAACACAAGATCTGTGCATTCGGAACCCCGTTTTCGCCGTCTACGGCATCGAGTGTATCTCGTGGTTCTTCGCCTTGATAGGTGGCCACTGTCGCTGCCAAATGACCGCCGGCCGAAGAACCCATCACCGCGATCTTATTGGTTGCAATACCGAATTCCGCCGCATGAGCACGCACAAAACGCACAGCACGGCGACCATCCAGCATCGGCGACGGAAAATGATGAGGATATACACGATACTCCACCACAAAGGCTGTAATCCCCGCCTCGTTGAAAAACCGTGCAAACTGATCTCCTTCATGATCGGCGGCACGACCGCTGTAACCGCCGCCGGGAAAGATCACCACGGCGGCATCGCTCTTCTTTTCAGCGGGAACGTACGGAAGGATGGCGGGTGTTTCTTCACAAAATCCCGGAACGGTCTCCCACAAAGGCAGTTTGCTCATAACACAACACCTCTTAATGGATCTTCAATTTGATCCACAACTCATTCATCAGCTTGTTCGTCTTATCGGGTAGCGTGATAAACACTTCCGTCGTCTTCAAGAAGGCCGCGTCGGGATAATACATCGGATCTTCCGCCAATTCCGGATCCAGCAACGCCAGCACCTCGGTATGCGGCGTGGAATACCCGATGTATTCCGCGTTGGCCAAGGCCGCCTCCGTACTGCACAAGAAATTGATGTATGCCTCGGCTTCCGCCTTCATATCCGAATTTTTCAGTACACACATAGCATCCACAAACATATTGGTGCCGGGTGGTGCATAAAACGCGATATCGGTGTTTCCTTCGTCAGGATCCATCATTACACTGCCGTCGCCCGCGTAATACGGAGCGATCCAGCCTTCCTCGTTGATCATTTTTTGGAAGATCTGATCCATATAATACCCTTGGAGCAGTTCTTTTTGCTCGATCAACTTATCATATGCCGCCCGTATTTCGGTTTCATTTGTCGTGTTGAGCGAATAGCCGAGATACGCTTCGGCAACGGCAAAGGCATCGCGCGGATTATCAAACATATAGATTTTGTCTTGGTATTTCTTGTTCCAGAGAATTCCCCATCCCTGCGATTCAACCTCTTCGCGTGACACATACTTTGTGTTGTAAAAGATACCGACGGTTCCCCACATATACGGCACGGAATAACGGTTTTCGGGATCATACACCATCCCTTTGTACTTATCATCGATATATTGGTAGTTGGGGATGTTCTCAAAATTCAGTTCGGCAAGCAACCCTTCGTCGATCATGCGGCCGACCATATAATCCGAAGGAAAGATCACATCGTAATCTGCCGCCCCCGTGCTGATAAGTGTATACATCGATTCATTGGAATCGAACGTTTTATAATTCACTTTAATGCCGGTGGCTTCTTCAAACGCACGGTTAACATCCAAAATCTCGTCGTCGATATACTCGCCCCAGTTGAAAACGTTTAAGGTGTTCTTTGTCTCTTTCGAGCATCCGCACAATACGAACGGCAACAACAGTGCCACAATCAGAAACAGTGCCAGTCTTTTCAATTGCGTATGCCGTCCTTTCTTATCGCCGCGCGCCCTTTGTCTTACGGGCGTCATCGCGGATCTGTCCGAGATTTACAAGTAACAACAAAAGCAATACCGCACCGAACATCAACGTAGACAGTGCGTTGATTTCGGGTGTGATCGGCTTTTTGGTCATTGAATAAATGGTGACCGACAGCGTCTGTGCCGTCGAACCCGAGTTAAAATAACTGATAACGAAATCGTCGAGCGAAATAGTGAACGCCATCAACGCGCCGGTTACAACACCCGGCATAATTTCAGGCATTACCACCCGTAAAAAGGCGCTGACGGGCGAACAGCCGAGATCCAACGCCGCTTCGTACATGTGGCGATTCATTTGGCGCAATTTCGGCATCACCTGTAACACAACATACGGTATGCAGAAAGTGATATGTGCGATCAACAAGGTGGCAAAACCGGGACGAAGCAAACCCGTTGCCCGATAGATAAACACAAACATCAGCATCAACGCCACACCGCTGACAATTTCGGGACTGACCATCGGAATGTTGTTCACAAACAAGAATGTCCGTTTCATCCGCTGATTCATACCGTGAATGCCAACAGCCGCCGCCGTACCGATGATGGTTGCCGCCAATGCCGCAAGCACCGCCACCGTTAAGGTGACCTTGAGTGATTCCAAGATCAGCTCATTTTGGAACAGATCTTTATACCAATCGAGGGTAAAACCGTCCCAGCGGGCACGGTTTTTGGAATCGTTAAACGAGAAAACGACCAACACCACGATAGGCAAATATAAAAACAGGAAGATGATACCGTTATATACACGAGAGAGCCATTTCATACCATCAGCCCCCCCATTTCATCCTCTTGGTTGTCCACAAAGCGCATCGCGGTCATACATACAACCATCAATACCATGAGCAACAAAGAGAGCATTGCGCCAACGTTATAGTTCTTGCTGCTGCCCATAAACAGGAGTTCGATCACGTCACCGATAAGCATATCCTTACCGCCGCCGAGCAGTTTGGTTATCACAAACGTGCTTACTGCGGGAACGAAGGTCATTGTGATACCCGAAACGATGCCGGGTTTCGAGAGCGGCAATACCACACGGCGGAAAATATGCGCACCGCTGCAACCGAGATCTTGCGCCGCTTCGATCAGGCGATTATCGATCTTGATCATCACCGAATACAGCGGAATGACCATGTACGGTAAGAAGTTGTACACCATACCGAGAATGACCGCACCGTCGGTATTGATCATATGTACCGGCTTCAACCCGATGTTCGTTAACATCTGATTGATAAGCCCTTTATCCTCAAGCAGCGACATCCAGGCATATGTGCGAAGCAAAAAGTTCATCCACATCGGCAGCATAACGAGCATCACCATTACGGTTTGTGCGCGGGCAGATGTGCGCGAAATACTGTATGCCAGCGGATACGCTAAAACCAGACAAAGAAGAGTAGATACTGCACCCATCCAAATGGATTTCCAAAAGGTAGGGATAAAATCCTTCACTGCGAACAGATTGGCCATGGTAAACGCGCCGTTTTCATCGGTAAACGCAAACCACAGCACCATAGCCAACGGCACGACGGTGAACATCAGCATCCACAGCCCGAAGGGAGCAGCAGCGCTTTTGCTTTTCATCGGTCCTCCTCCTCTGTCGGCTCTTCCGCTATTCCGGCGTTCGGGTCGGCCAATTCCTCGAACTCTTCGGAATAAGAACTGTAGTCACCGAACATACCGGAATATTCGGATTTCTTCATAATATGAATATCCTCGGGATTGAGTACGATGCCGATCACACTGTCGGGAGCGTAATAATCGGTCGTTTGAATTAACCATTTAAAACCTTTGAAATCGACGATCGTTTCAAAATGCACGCCCTTAAAAGTCACTTCGGTCACCGTACCGACAAGATTGCCCTTTTCCGGATCCACAATATCAATATCTTCCGGACGAATAACCACATCCACCGGTTCCATCGGCTCAAACCCACTGTCGAGACACTTGAACTTACGACCGAAAAACTCCACCAAATAGTCTTCGTGCATCACACCGTCTAAGATATTGCTTTCACCGATAAAGTCCGCCACAAAAGCGTTCTGCGGCTCATTGTAGATATCCTGCGGCGAGCCGATCTGCTGAATGCGGCCGCCGTCCATCACGACCACCGTATCCGACATCGAAAGCGCCTCTTCCTGGTCGTGGGTGACATATACGAAAGTGATACCGAGACTTTTTTGGATGTTCTTCAGTTCCACCTGCATATCCTTGCGCAATTTAAGATCCAGCGCCGAAAGCGGCTCGTCAAGTAACAATACACCGGGATTGTTCGCCAATGCGCGCGCAATCGCCACACGTTGCTGCTGACCGCCCGACAAAGTGGATACCGCACGCTTTTCAAACCCTTTCAGGTTCACCAAAGCAAGCATGCGATGCACGGTTTCGTCGATCTCTGCCTTCTTCTTTTTTTGTATCCGCATACCAAACGCCACGTTTTCATACACATTCAGATGCGGAAACAACGCATATCGCTGAAACACCGTATTCAGCGCACGCTTGTGGGGCGGAATATCGTTGATACGACGGCCATGAAAAAAGACATCACCGCGATCCGGCGTAACAAACCCGCCGATGATGCGCAACGTCGTTGTCTTTCCGCAACCGGAAGGACCGAGTAACGTTACGAATTCACCGTTTTTAATGTTGAGGTTCAAGCCCTCCAGCACAGGTTCGCCGTCGAACGATACGGCAATGTCTTGCAGTTTGATAATGTCTTCCATAAGAAGCATCCCCCTTTGCGGTTTAGATCCCCCGATTTCCACGGAGAACGCGATACTTTGAACAACGCCCTCCGCAAAGGGTTTTTCACAGTCGTCTGCAAAGATCTTTCTTCGGCGACTGCGGCGTTGCCGGATACCGCTGATATGTTGCTTAGATGCTGTTAGCACTATTTATATTAATATAATAGAAACCGCGAAAAATGTCAATACCCCTACGCAAAACAATCCCACAGGAAAAACCTGTAGGATCGTTTTTTAATCATTTTCTCAGCGCATTGTTTCGATGCAATATGCGCCGCATCACCAATCGGCGAAATGCCACCTTATCGAACGGTACGATGGGATACAGATACCCTGTACCGAGCGCTGTTTGTGTGGTAGCCAATACCGATAACACCAGCAATATTCCGCCGATAAACCCCCAAATCCCCAACAGGGCGGTCAATACCAAGAACAGCATTCGTGACAATTTAAAAGCATACCCCAATTCGAAACTGGGTTGTGTGAACGTGGCTACTGCGACCGCTGCCATATACAATAACACCTCTGCCACAAACACCCCTGCCGTTACGGCAAATTCGCCGAGGATCAACGCACCGACAACGCCGAATGCATTGTTCAACGCACTCGGTGTGTTCAACGATGCCAAACGGATGGCATCAATAATCACCTCGACCATCAAGAGTTGGATGATGACCGGTATGGTATTCGGCTCTTTGATACGAATGAATTCGAGCCACGGAGGGATCCAATCGGGATTGGTTATCAGCAAAAACCAAACCGGTGTTACAAAAATAGTGAAACCGAAAACGATAATACGCACCAACCGAAGATACGATCCCACCAACGGTGGGAAGTAGTAATCGTTGGTATCTTGCACAAAATCGAAAATTCCGGAAGGCAGAATCATCACCACCGGTGTGCCGTCCACAATTATCAAAATACGCCCTTCCGCCACCGCCGCCGCAGCAGCATCGGGACGCTCGGTATACCGTACTTTCGGGAAGGGATTATACCATTGCTGTTTACGAAACAGACATTCCACTAAACTCTCCTGCCCCATCGTAAGGCTCGGAATCGTAATCGCGTCCAACTTTTCGCGCAGCGTCTTTACGTGTTTCGACGGGGCAACACCGTCCAGATAACACATGATCACATCGGTTTTGGAAACGTCGCCGATCTGTCGATACTCCATTGTCAAACGAGCGTCGCGCAGGTGACGACGTATCAATGCAGTATTAAATACTAACGTTTCCACAAAACCGTCATGTGAGCCGCGCAACACACGATCCGACTCGGGCTCGGATACGCCGCGTACAGGGTAAGTACGCAAATCTACCAATATTACCTTGTCGTATCCGTCTATCAACAGCGCCAATTGCCCCGAAAGGACTGCCGTCACCACGGCATCGGGTTGATCCGAAACCGCCACTTCGGTATAAGGAACAAACTGTGCCGCAAACTCATCGGCGCTCTTCAGTTTCTTCACTTTCTCGGGTTGCAGATTCACAAAAAACTGCAACATTTTCGACATGGTTTCATCTTTTACGAATCCATCCACAAACACAATGGCCGCCGAAAGATCTGCCACCGTTATGTCACGCAAAACAATGTCAAAACTCGCCGAAACACGAAGCAATTGACGCAACAACGTTGTATTTTCTTTCAGATTTTTTGAAAAAAAGAGGGACATACCGTTACCGCCCTTTCCTAGGATCGGTAACAGTATGTCCGAAATTTTGAAAATTATCAAAAGAAGGTGGCAATCTGCTGTTCGGGCACTTCGGCATGTTCCACTTTGACGGCCTTTAAGACGGGGCCCTTTTTGCGATACGCCTTATGATATTCCACCGCAAGGCGTGCTGTCAGCATCACCCAATCACGCTGTTTAAGCGTTTTGGCTCCTTTCCAGTCACAGATCAAACCTCCGTAGGCAATATCGTCTTCACAGCAAGTCATAATATGTCGACCGATCACAAAACTGTCGGGCGGCATCTTCCCTTCCACCGCTACAAGGCCCTTGAACTTCACGGTTTTCCCTGCATAAGTATTCATATTTTCGTTCAAATCACGATACCACAGCGCATAGTCGTTATCCGCAATCTCTATAACAGGAGCATTAACGTCAAACGGCAACGGGTCTTCGATATCGTCGTATTCGACATTACCGTTCTCGTATTCGTACGCAATATCCGCACGACGCGAAGTGGCACGCACGATCTTATGAAAAGCCATCTTATCCATATCTGCCCGATAGCGATTAAACGCGATCAATTCGCAACTGTTCAACTTATCCACTACCAAACTGCGCATATTGGCGTTATAGGTCAAAAACGTAGTTGCATCGGCAAAACAGAGTTCCTGATAGATCACCCACTCCGGCGGCATCGCATTATACAACCGATCCAACATCCACATACCGTTGTATTCCACCATGACGCGCTTGGCATTACACGCTTTTTTCCAGTCGGACAACGCCGCAGGTGTGAGTTCTTCTTCCTCTTCCACCACTTGTATGGTGATGTTCTTGCCGCCGTTCGGCATACGGGAAAGATCGTACTCTTCCACTCCTTCTTCACACAGCAAAAGGAGGGTGGATTCCCCGGCATTAAACCGCTTATCTTCAAGCGTACCTTGGATAAACCGTGTTTTTCCCGACTCTAAAAAGCCGGTAAACAAATATACGGGAGTTTCCATCTTCTCACCTTCTTACAGACCGAACAGCGTTTCCAGTGCCGCGTCCTTCAGACCGGCACCAATCACACACAAACGACCGATAACACCTGCTGCACCGTCGCGCACATCGGCTTCGCCGGGAACGTAATCGAAATGCAACCAACCGTTTTGGCCGTTAACGATCCCTTTCGCGCGCAAAACGTGACCGTATGTCTGCTCGTCCTCCAACGCCTTCAGTATGGCATTCAGTTCCTCTGCCGTGTAACGACGTGCCGTTTCGCGGCCAAAGCTCTGGAACACCTCCTCCGCATGGTGGTGATGATGCTCGTGACACCCGCATTCGTGATCATGGTCGTGATGGTGCTCGTGGCATCCGCACTCATGATCATGGTCGTGATGGTGCTCGTGGCATCCGCACTCGTGATCGTGGTCGTGATGATGCTCGTGGCATCCGCACTCGTGATCGTGGTCGTGGTCGTGATGATGACCGCAAGTCGGGCAAACATCGGCATCTTCCGCCAAACGATGCAACTCCGCTTCCAAGGTGTGTGTGCGCTCGGTAGCTTCCAAAATTTGCTTGCCATCCAGTTCATTCCACGGAGTAGTCACAATTACGGCCGAAGGATTATGTTCACGCAACAAGGCGATGACCGCTTCCAACTTGTCCTCACTCAACTTTTCGGTATGGCTCAACACGATCGCGCCCGCACTTGACACCTGATCGTTGAAGAATTCACCGAAATTCTTCATATACATTTTGGCTTTTCCCGCGTCCACAACCGTGGTAAACGCATTGAGCTGCATAGCGGCGTCATTCACATCTTGAACAGCGCGAATAACATCGCTGAGTTTGCCCACCCCCGAAGGTTCGATCAATACGCGATCGGGTGCGAATTCCGCCAAGACTTTTTTAAGCGCTTCGGAAAAATCGCCCACCAAGCTGCAGCAGATACAACCCGAATTCATTTCGGTGATCTCGACACCGGCATCCTGCAGGAAACCGCCATCGATACCGATTTCACCGAACTCATTTTCAATCAACACCAGTTTTTCGCCGTTATACGCCTCTTTGATCAGTTTTTTGATCAGTGTGGTCTTACCGGCACCCAAAAAGCCGGAAAATATATCGATCTTAGTCATTATACTCTACTTCCTTTCCGATAACCTACCGTTAATCATAGCACAACTCCCGCCGTGTTGCAACCGAAAACATGAAAAAACTTATGAAATTGTATACAATCCGTCACACAAACGATTGAAAACCGTCGCTGCCGCCGTATTGGTATTGTTGTAATCCTCGGCCAAAACCGCGATCAGATATCGCGGCTCATCGGCGGGATAATAACCGACAAACCAGTTTTGTACCGTTTCGCCGTTTTCGGTGATCCACCCGCTCTCTGCCGTTCCGGTCTTTCCGCCGGCACCACCGTTGGCGGGCGCCGCCCCCTCCCCTGTTGCCCCTTCTGCCACAGCCGCTACCATCAATTGCCGCAACACGGCTGCCGTTGCGGGCGAAAATGCCGTTTGCGGAGGTGTAATGTCATTTGCCTTTACAACTCCGTCAATATCCATTGTGCCGTATACCACCGACGGACGGTGCATCTCGCCGTCGTTTACGACCGCCGATAACAGCTGTATCATATGATACGGCGTCGCCAACAGCGTTCCCTGCCCAAACGACAGGTTTGCCAATGCGGCCGCACCGCTTTGTAATTCTCCCAAAGTCGGTAACACCGCGCGCGCGGTTTTGTAGTTTTCGGCCGGTATGACCGCACGGTCAAATCCTAAATCAACAGCCGTTTGATACAGCAATTCTGCACCGACATCGGCGATCAACTGAATAAAATAACAGTTGCAAGAAAGCGAAAATGCCTCCGTCATATCCAGCACGCCGTGACCTAAACGATTATGGCAATGGAACGTTACACCGTCCACCTCACACGCACCGTGGCAAGCATACTGCCGTGAAACGGGAATACCGTATTCCAATGCCGCCGCGGCCGAAACGATTTTAAATACCGATCCGCAATTATAGTTACACAGTGTACGATCCAGAAGCGGCGAATCCTCTGCTTCCAACAGCGAAGCTACCGTTGAAGGTTGAAACGAAGGAGTACTGACAGCAGCCAGGATCTCGGAGGTTGATGCATCGGCAATCAGCACCGCCCCTTTGGGCAGCATCTGTTCCGCCGTGTGTTCGGCGTATTGCTGAATATCCCGATCCAACGTAAGCACCAATCCTGCGCGCGCGTTTGTCATCGTATCGTTCACAAGCGGTGCTTTGTCGGTCAGCAGATGCCCCGCCGCGTTGATTTCATAGGTAACGGTCACACGCCCCTCACAAGCGGCCAAAAACGTATCGTATGCCATTTCCAAACCGACCGCGCCGCGTCCCTCGCCGCTTACGTATCCCAAAAGATGCGGAGCGTATACCCGCTCGCCGTAGCGTGTCGGTGTATGAAAGCGCAACACACCGCGCACATCGGGAAAAGACTCATCCGCTATGGTCACAATGGGCCGTCCGCTTTTTAAGCGTTCCGACAACGGCAAAAACACTTCATCCGACAGTTGTTCCGCCAACGCACTCATTGTACGCGTATACGGTGCAATACAGAGGCGCAACTCCTTTTGGCGATTCACAAGCGGAGTCCCATGGCGGTCGTATATCGTCCCGCGTGAAACGGCAACGGTCACCGAGGCCATCGATTGTTCGGTCACCGCATCGGCGGACGGATTTTCACAAAGCGAGAGATATCGTGCTGTCAGCCCGCAAAAAACGCCGAAAAACAAAAGACATATACACACTGCACGTTTGGTCATGATTACACACTCCTTATTATCCAGTGTGCACACTCCCGCTCCCCGCTATACAAAAAAGCATCTGCCGAGGGCAGATGCTTTTTATTATTCTAATGCTCTGCGAAGTAAACTGCCTGCTGCAACAGGTCGTTCACACGGGATCCGACATATCATCGTCGGGTGGGGTGCCGCATCGATGATCGTCCCTTCTTCGTCAAACAAGTCAGAAACCGAAAGCGAAAACGGTTGTCGCCCTGCTTCCAACACTTCCAACATGTCCCCTCTTAAAAAACGATTGCGCTGGCTTACCGTGAGAACACCGTCTTTCCAATCTACGGCAACCGCCGCCACTTGATACTCCCGCACGTAACCGCCGTATGCCAGATTTTGATTCGGTATACCGAAATAGAAGCCGGTGGTATACGGACGATGGCTGACTTTCTGCAGTTCCTCTATCACCCATTCTTCGGGACGATAATCCGCAGCATATCCTGCGGCAACAAATCCATCGGTTGCCACGCGATAGGCATTGGTGGTAACGGCGGTATAATACGCCGCTTTCGCGCGCCCCTCAATTTTAAACGATGTTACCCCCGCATGATACAACGCAGGCAAATGTTCGATCATATTCAAATCGTTGGCATTGAAAATAAACGACCCGTTTTTCGTCTCTTCCACCGTATAGCGCGCTTCGGGAGCGGACGGTTCCACCACTTCATAACGCCAGCGACAAGGTTGTGCACAATCCCCATGGTTGGCATCGCGTCCCGCAAGATAGTTGGAGATCAAGCAACGCCCCGAATACGACATGCACATAGCGCCGTGTACAAAAGCCTCCAGTTCCAATTGGGAAGGGGTTTTCGCACGGATCTCAGCAATTTCCTCCATGGAAAGTTCCCGTGCAAGCACCACTCGTGAAGCCCCCATATCGTAGAGTTCCGAAGCGGTTTGATAATTCACCACACCAAATTGCGTGGAGATATGTAGAGGAATGTGCGGTGCATGGCGTTTAGCCATGCCGATAACGCCCAAATCTGCCGCAATAAGCGCATCGACCCCTGCTGCTGTCGCCGCTTCAAAATAACGAGGCAGTCGTTCGATCTCATCATTCCGCGGTAAAATATTGCAGGTCAAATACACCGCAACACCTTTGTTGTGCGCTTTTTGAACAGCAGTTACAAGCGCTGTCTCGTCAAAATTCTGCGGAGCTGTTCGCATACCGAATTCGGTCATGGATAGATACACGGCATCCGCACCGTATTGCAGCGCGGAATCCAAACGTTCGGCATCCCCTGCGGGAGCTAAAACTTCCGGTTTTTTAGGCATTCGTCATTCCCCCTGTCGCTCTTGGATCTCGGCCCATACCGCTAAGTGCTCAGCATAGCTTTTGGAATAATATACCACATCGTCGGCAGGATCGATCACAAAGAAATAACAGCCCGCACAAATCTCTTCGGTCGAGGGCGAAACGGCGGCCGCCAAAGCCGCAGCGCCCGGATTGGCAATTGCACCAACAGGCAAACCGTTACAATGGTATGTATCGTATACCGTCCGATCGGGTGTCTCCCCCACACTTTCCAATTCGCGCAAATACGCCGTGGAAACGTCACATTGCAACCGCGGATAAGCGGGACTTTCCAAACGATTGTGTAACACACGCGACACGCGATACATATCCGTGGGTGTTTTCGCTTCACGCTGAATAATCGATGCCAACGTTACCGCTTCGTCCAACGTAAGGCCGCTCGTTTCCAGGGCAGATCGCCACGCTTCCGCCTTCCGCTCAAAATTATCCAAAAAACGACGCACGGCCGCCTCACCGTGACTATGGCGATAAAACTCATAGGTATCGGGGAACAAATACCCTTCCAGACGAAAATGTCGTCCGTTCGGCGTTCCGTCCTCATTCACGGTCGTAACGTCGTTTAGAAAAGCGTAATCGGAATAGTCGCCTTCCTGCGCCGCTTTTATGAATTCCTCGGCGTCACAGACATCGGCTTCTTCGAGGGTATCCGCAATCTTCAAAAGGGTATACCCCTCGGGAATCGTTACCGTCACGGTACGTGAAAGTGTAGGCCATGTCACCGTCGCGGTAGGGTCTGCCGGCTTGTCCGCCGTCGGCGGCGTTACCGCACCGTTCAAGCGCCCGAACAATACCGCAACACCCCACACGGCAAGGGAAATCAACATCACAGCAGCCACACAGATCGCAATAATAATCAAAATCAGCCGTTTTCGGCTGTAACCGCAAACGGGACACGCGCCGCGACGCGTCTCCCGTTCACAGTTGCATTTCGGACAATGCATTATCGTTTCTCCCTTAAATTCCATACTGGGCACAGATTGCCTGATGCTCTGCATAGGTGCGCGAATAATACGTGATACCGGTTTCCAAATCGGTCGCAAAATAGTAGCAATCCTTGACATCATCGGCTTCGGACGGCGAAAGCACCGCTTTGATGGCTTTCATGCCGGGATTGGAAATCGCGCCCGGTGTCAACCCTTTGCGCACATGCGTATCATAGGCGTTCTGATCGACTGTCAATCCGCTTACCGAAAGATCCAGTCCTTTGTAATAGTTGATGGTGGCATCACACTGTAAACACGGGAATTCCGCCGCATTGTTCAAACGATTGATCAGGACGCGCGCAACGCGTGACCATTCATCGCTACCGGCTTCCGCCTGTACGATCGAGGCTAAGGTGACAACGTCATTAACCGTCATTCCCATAGCGGCAATCGTCGTTTTATAGGTCGTATCCACACGGTTATCGAAATTGTTCAGTAATTTACGCACGACCGTTTCGCCTGTACTACCCGTGTAAAATTCGTAGGTATCCGGGAACATATATCCTTCCAAAGCATAGCCACGCCCCGCGTACGTTCCCTCTTCCTTTGGAAGAGAGGCGACAAACGAATAGTCGGAGTAATCCCCGGTGAGCACCGCGTCATAAAACGCCCCCTTCGTGCATACGGCTTTCTCCTCCAACAGAAGCGCGATATCGTCGATAGTAAATCCTTCGGGGATCGTGACGGACACCACCGTGCGCGGCACACCGGCGCGTAAACGGTCCACAATATTACCATACCCCATGTTGGCAGATAACGTATACACACCCGAGCGGTATTCGCTGTCGTCGCCGGTGAGATTGGAGTACAGTTTAAAGAAGAACGTGTGGTCGATCAAACCATGTTCCTTCAAGGTCTGCGCTACCGTTGCGGTAGTTGCGCCTTCTTCCAATGTCACGCGCACATCCACGCCCGATTTGTTCAGCCCGGTAAGATCCAGAGCAGCCATAATGATTAAACACGCCAACACCAACGAAACGCCCAAAATCGCCAACACATAAAAAATACCGCCGGCGCACCCCAACATTTCACGCTCTTTCGCATCCATACGTGGGCGCTTCTTTGCGTTTTTCTCTTTTTGAGGAGCGGGTTTCTCTTTTGGGGGTTCCGCCGCTTGCGGAACTTTTTTCGCGGGAACAGGCTCCGTTGCTTCTACCGCTTCTGTCGTCTCTTCTGTTTTTTCTTCCTCGCTATGTTCCGTTTCCGAAACAGGGGTTGAGACTGTCGGTTCTTCGTATTCACCGAACTCTCCGTCCAGATCCATCTCCAGGCGGAATGACGCCACTTTTTCGCGGCGTTCTTCCTGACTGGCCGTCAAAGGATCTGTATCGGCCGACTCACGAGCGCGTCTGTTCAATTCCAACTCGGTCAAAATCTCTTCCAAATTATCCGACATGAGGCGTTACCTCCTATATGAGTGATAAATTTAGCGTGTTCCGTAAAATTCACGGCGGGTGTGTGTAGCGGTACGGCGCAAATAGCGTTCGGTAACCAACAGTTCCACCGGGCGGTCAAACCGACCGTGGGGTAATTTGCGCTGTACACAATCGCTGTAGCAAATACCGATCATCACACCGTCATATTTTGACAAAAACCGATCGTAATACCCTTTGCCGTATCCCAGTCGGTATCCGTGCCAATCGTAACTGAGTGCAGGAACAATACACAAACTGTCGGGAAATTCGCGTAACAATTCGTGGACTCCCGGGATCGGCTCCAAAACACCGAATGTACCGGGCGCCAGATCGTTTACAGAATCAATGCGATAGAATTCCATCTGACGTGTACCCGGCACGCATCGCGGAACCGCAACGGTTTTCCCATCCGCCAACGCACGCTCGATTATCCGAAACGTATCCACTTCGATTTTAGTAGACACATAGACAAGCAACAAACGACAACGCTGGTATTGCCACAACGACGCTACGCGTGCGGCAATAATTTCATCTACTCGCGCCTTTTCTTCCGGTGTCATTGCGGCACGCTGTTGTTTATATTTCTGTCGCAACCCTTCTTTAATGGGACGAATATCTGCTACAGGCATCTCATCGCCCCCCTCAATGCGTCCGCCTTTTCATCGGAACACAGAGCGGCTACCAGTTGGAAACCGAACTCCAACGCCACACCGGCACCGCACGCAGTGAGGATATGTCCATCGCGAACGACCCCTTGCGACGACAACACGGCACCGTGTAATGCCGATTCAAACCCGGGGTAACACGTAGCGTTTTTCCCTTGCAACAAACCACGGTGCCCTAGTATAGAAGGTGCGGCACAGATAGCGGCGATCCATATGTTCCGACTCGCCGCCGTATCCACAGTTTGTAAAACCATTTCACTGGCTTCCAGATTTACGGTGCCCGGCATACCGCCCGGAAGCACCACCGCTTCCATATCTTCTGCCGTAAACGCCTTGTCCTCCATATCCGCCGTTACGGCAATGCCGTGTGCCCCCGTTATCGTGCGGCCGCCGATACCGACCGTCCGAACCGAAAGGCCCGCTCGACGCATGATATCTACAGGAGCCAACGCTTCGATCTCTTCAAAACCGTTTGCCAAAAAAACGTATACCATAATGTATGCACCTTCTTCTATTCCAATGAAAATCCCATGTACCACATATCACCCGCAACCGATGATCCATCGATTACGCAAAACATACCGTATGCTTGTGCAGTTTTCTCTGCCGACGGCGGCCGATAAACGCGTATTTTCTGACAAGCGAAATACCTTGACAGCGATTCGATAACCCTTAAAGAATCCTTCGGTGCACACAACAACTCTGTAATTTCCACTCTTTCATCCAGTCGGCGATACATCACCAACCCCTTGTCAGAAACCAACATACCGCCGTTTTCGAGCAGATCTACGGCGTATTCTGTTGTCTTCTCCGACCATTTAACCGCAGGCACGTTAAGACGCGCAAGCCAACCGTTGCGTTGCACAGCATAACTCTGTGTCACCGGTTCCCAAACTATGGCATCGTCACTGAAAAGGTCATTGACTTTACAGAAAGATTCTTCGACATAAAACAACGGAACGAACCCCAAACGCGCATAATACCCAAACAATGACGGTGTGGCCGGCCGCAGGAACAGGCCGCCCACCTTTTCGGACTGTGCACGACGGGATAATTCACAAAGCAGCGATGCAAAACGCCCTTGTCTGCGATAGGCTAAAGCTGTTGCGGCCGCGTATACATACCAGACTGCACAACCGTTCATCGTGGCCGGAATGACAAATGCCATTGAACACGGCGTTCCCTCTGCTATGAAAAGTAAACAGCGCGCCTCCCCTTTTAGGGCGTTCCAAAACGTGAGTATATCCTCTTCACTATCGGCAGGGAACCCCTGTTTCCACAATGAAACGATATCCGAAAGGCGTTCCTCACCCGCCCAAACGAATTCATTCACGGCATACGCCTCCTTTAGCGGATCGTACACATGATCTTTTTTACCAGCGCTACAGGATAATACGACAGTTTGGCACGTCGCAACCCTTCCGATCCCACGTCGTTTTCACGGTTTACATAGGTATACCCTTGCAAGGTGTTACGGGCGAACTCACGATTGATCACAGCGTAGGCTTTATCGTAAGGCGTGAGCGCCTTTTCCACCAGTGTATCAAAAGTATCGTCGGTCAACGATACACCGAATGTGAACGCCGCCACCTTCCCTTCCACACGAATCAGCCCGCCGACAAGTTCGAGTTCACGGCGATGCTCCAACAATTCGTGTATCGCGCGGTTTTCCGCACTGAGTGCTCCGTCGGCATCGCCGTAAGCCGAAACCCGTTGCCGATACCACGCATCGGCGGCCGATGCAACATCAACAACGTTCTTATCATCCAACTCTTCATACTGCCACACATACTCTCGCGAGAAGGCCGCAATATGATTGCGCTTAGCATGATATTTCCGACCCGACAAGTTTGCCAAATCTTCAACAAGATAGAGATAGTCAAATTCGTCGCGGTATTCCGTACGGGATTCGATCGAAAAATTATTCTGCAAACGCCGAATATCCTCCTCATCGTATCCGAATACATGAAGAGGCTCTTCACGGGACACGGCGTCGTCATACAACCCGCGTAGCGTCTGCATGGCCGCGCCGCCGGCCGGTGCTAGATAGTGCGGCATTTCACCACCGAAACGCACAACGATCGCATCGTCGTTATACGCTATCTGCGTATCGAAATATTCACGCCACATCATCATATTGGCAAACGAATATTCACAACAACGAGACGGCGCCTGTTTTAGAAGCGGAATACACTGTGCAGCCTCCGCGTATGTCGGCGTATGAAACGGCGTGCTAAACATCAAAATGCCATATCCCCTTTAACCGCACGGATAATATCTTCGGTAATTGCTTCCACGGCACGCGGCACATCCCCCTCGGCACAGGAAATAACATGCCATCCCCATTTTTCGGCCGCGTATAACGCCGCAGGACGGCAAGCCGCAAGATACGATGTATCTTTTTCGTGGATATCTTTCTTGGCCGCATCCCCTGCATAACGAGACATAACCAGTTTATCTGCCACAGCAGGAGGCATATCTAAAAACACTACACTGTTCGGACGCGGCAGTCCCAGACGATCATACTCATATTCTGCCAACCACGAAAGATAGTTGTCCCACTCTTCGCGAGGCAATTTGGACATCTGATGAATCGCGTTGGATGTCACATAACGTGCTGCCACGATCAGATCACCGCGTTCATATTCTGTCTGCCAAAACTGTTTGAAACTGGCATAGCGATCCACCGCATAAAACGACGAAGACGCATAGGCGTTGATATCCGCCGGCGTCTTGCCGAGACTGCCGTCCAAATACAGTTTCACCAAAGCAGAAGACGGATTTTGATAATCCGGAAACGAAATTTGTTTGTAGGATATCCCGCTTTGACCTAAATACACGTTCAAACGTTCCAGTTGGGTGCTTTTTCCGCACCCGTCCAAGCCGTCAACCACGATCAAACGTCCCATTACCGACTCATCCTTTCAATGCGGCAAATTTCTCTCGCACCTCGGCCGTTTTTCCGCAACACATCTTCCCTTCGGGACAGGGGCCGGACACACACGAGGGACCCGATTTTTGGAACAAATGCGGCGCCACACCATAGCACAGGCGCAGCATTTCGGTTGCCAATGCGCGAATCTCCCACTGGGCACGATTACAACAACGCAGATGAAAGAAATTGCGCAAACTACGCACATTCATCGTCATAATGATCTTGGTGGTACAAGCATTCGGCAATACGAAGCGCGCATCTTCAATTGCCCGTTTTTCCGCCGCTTTGGCCGCCGCTTCGGGAGTCATCCCTTCGGCTTCAAAGGCGGCACGGTGCTTTGCACGCAAGATGTCTGCCAAATGTTCATAGTGTGCTTGATCCTCGGCCATGGCAAGCTGAAACTCTTCGGCTGCTTCGGGAATGTCCGCAATGGCGGGCGGCACAACATACGAGAAATTATTTTCTGCCACATAACGTTGACTTTGCACGCTGAACGAAGCGATACGATGGCGCGTAATTTCCGCCAACAGCGAACGGGAAACTCCCTCGATACCAAAGGTAAAGGTTGCGTGCTCTACCGGACTGTCATGTCCGAGATCGCCAAGCATTTCCACAAATTTGGCCGCTTTTTCGGGTGTGAGAGCCTCGCTCACTTCGTCGATCGTAGCGGGCGAATAGCAAAGACGGGCGGCAACCGCAATCGTCTGTTCCGGATCGGGGGTATGTGTGATCAGTTTCACCTTCACAGGGATCAGCTCCTTTTCCTTACTGATAACTATACATAGATTTATTATAACAGATAAAGCTGCATACCGCAACCAAAAAAACAGAAATTTATAAAAAAACAGAGAAAATCAAACGATTTTCTCTGTTTTTTTCTCATTTATGCCGCCGGGAATTTATGGATCTTCTTCACCGCATACTGCAAGATAAGACGCGCATCGGTGGAATTCACGTCCCCGTTACCGTCCACATCCGCAACACCGGCATTCGGTAGTGCGGCAATCTTTTTCACCGCATACTGCAACACCAGTCGTGCATCGGTAGAGTTGACCGTACCATTACCGTCCACATCGCCCAGAGTACCTGCCGCAATCGTACTTTCTTTGCCGCGCAGAGCGTAGAAATAGTCAAGGGTGTAGTCGGTCTCGGTCTCCGGTGCATCGTCCGACATCGACATGCTGCTAAGCAGGAAGCCGGAAATGTTTTTTTCTCCTTGGAAAACGTCGGGCATTACTGTGGCAGTCCCCTTTCCGACAATACCGTTATTGTCATCCAACAAGTAGACCGTCATAGTTTTTTGATCTTTATTACGCGCGTCGTATTCCACTGCTACCCGATAGTAAGTACCGAACGTAATCGTTCCCAGGAGTGTGTCGTCCTTCAGATACACCGCACCGTCGCGCGTGATAGTAAACACCTCTTCACTGCGTACATTACGATCGATCGTAGAGACAGACAAGGAAATATCACTGTCTTCGGTATCTCGCATCGAGTCCACCTTAAGGCGCCATTCCAAACGATACAGATCGTTTTCGCTACCGCTTGTGAGTTCAAATGCGGGTACCTCTTTGGCGTTTTGACCTGTCATGATTCCCTGTATATATTGCGACGCATTCATACGCAAACGCACTTCGCCGCGACGTTCCGTCACCCCGGTCGCGTCATAAACGCGATATCCGCTCTCACTGTTGAATTCATAGCCGTCAAAAGCTTCGGTAACCATCAGTTCGGTTCCTTCTGCAAAGGACACGTTCTTCGGTACCGACCAACGGGTACGGTTGAGGTTCATATACAGGAATTCGCCCATTTTTGCCTGTTCGGGCGGCGCGATGGCATAACAACCACCTTTAATAAAGAGTTGATCTTGATTGGCATCGGCCAGTTCATCCGCCCAGTTACCATCCAATTGCAGGGCATACATCTTCAGAACACCGTCACCGTTCATTTCAAAACGCTTGGTATTGTCGTGTCGAATGGTGGCGTTGGTGACGATGAGTTCACCGCTATCCACACGGATCGCCGCGTTCGCCGAGGGACCCCACTCCACCATGTTGACGAGCGACAGTTTACCCTCAAACGTATCGGTCACCCAGATGTCGTAGATCGGGGTGGTCTCCTGATCCACCGCCCAGCGGCCGGTGCCGCCGTTGGAACCGTTCTGGTTAAACGCACACGCTTGATAACTGAGGAATTCCACGTTTTCCCCTGCTTCTATTTTGGTGCCGACCGTGTTATAGTCGATACCGCGACCAAAGAGACGCACGTTGGCGGCTTCGCCGTTTTCCTCCACCAAATGCGTGCCGATGTAACCTGCATAGTTGAAGCAATCGTACACGATCTGGTCGTTTACGTCACCCAGCTGAATGACAATAGAGTTGTTGTTGAACTGCGCCTGCATCTGCTGATGGAAACCGCCCGAGATCGCACCGCTGTTCTCAAACCCGCCAAAGCCTGCCCACTTACCGGGCGCGCTGAGGATCGAGTTGTAGTTGAACTGAATGTCGCGGATCACACCGCCGGTGGTGCCGTTACCGACCACCACACCGCGGTTATAGCAGTGACCTGCCAAATAGCTGATGTAGTGATTATCACAACGGTAGGTTTTGAAGTCCACACCGTTCCACGCATTGCGGAAGGTGGTATTGATGAGGTAGACGTTTTCGCCCGCACCGCGCACAAGGAAGGGATACTGCACGAAATCGAAGTAATACCAATCTTCCGTGACCGCCTTATCCCCTTCGCCGACCGTCACCGCTTCTTTGGTGAAGGTCGCATTCTGTTCGGGATAGTTGAAGATGATACCGCGGATACCGCTGTTCTTCGCCAAGGTGATGGTAGCGGTGGAAGTATACTGGTCTTTACCCGCTTCGACGGGTGTGTATACCATAAAGATAGTGTTCTTTGCCACAGGCTGTGCGCCCACATCGAGTGAGCCGCGCAGTTGCACCCCTTCGGGAACCGAAAGAGTACCATCAATACGGTAGATACCGGGGATGAGATACAACGTACCGCCGCCGAGGTTGCCGAGCTGCGTCAGGTAACCCTGCAGTTTTTCGGTCACATCGGTCATACCCGTCGTATCGATCTCCTGCGGGAAAAGTACGGTGTCCCCTTTGGGGGCGTAATCCTCATCCTTGAACAACTCTTCGCGCGTAACGGGCGTATACTCCGCAATATCCGCCTTTTCGGCTTCATAATTCAAGGTACACAACGCAATGTTATCGTATTTGATCTCGTCACCGTACGAATCAGTATTGCCGATCACCACCGCCGACACCGTGCCGTAATCCATCGTAATATGGGGTGCAGCCGTTTGGAACGTGTTGTTCATGAAGATGTTGTTGCCGCCTTCAAGCACCACTTCACCGCCGCGGATGGTGGAGTTCACGATACTCATGCGCACCTTGCCGCCTTGATGAATGGCTTCTTGGGTCGCCGAGATCTCCATGTTCGCCATCTGCAAAATACCGTCGGCATCGACGTCGGTATAAATGCCGTATTCACAGTTTTTGATCACGAAATCCGACAACATTTCCGAACAGCTGCTGATACCGTAGGCAAACACGGCATATTTGCAGTCGGTAAACGTCATCGACATACATTGACCGTTCGGGTAACCGCCGCCGGCGGAAACGTCGAAGAACAAGCCGATATTGTAGCCCTTAATATCACTGAACCCAACGTACGACCAGTCGATACGGCGCACCGTGATGCCGATGGCGTAGTTGTACAACTGATCTTTCAGCAACTGCTTTTGTGTCGCAGTGGTCGGAGCGTTTGCAAGCCCCGAACGCTCCCAATATTTTGCCGCGAAATGAATGTTCTGAATACGGTGAATATCGATGACGTTATCGAAATCAATACCGATATTCAAAGGAGTGCCATACACGTCCCATGCGTTGGGAGAGTTACAGGTGTTTACGTTCTGAATGCCGAAATAGGAGTTGACCAAAGTCACTTTCTGTACCACAGCATATCCATTTGTGCTGATGGAGGGCGGATACTGTACAATGTTTTCCGCCGACTGTTCGGGATACCAAATGCTGAGGTTGCTCACCTTACTGCTGGACCCCATGTTGATGAACGCCGCACCGTCCATGCTGCCGCGGCCGCCGTACACTTCCAAAACCGTGCCGCGAATCTCGGGATTTTCATCCGGATTCGACCATTCGCCAACGATGCTGATACCGGCCGGCACACGCAACTCACCATAAAACGGATAATGACCCGCAGGAATGAACAGCGTGCCGCCGCCCGCAAGGTTCAAGCCTTCCAAAAGCGAGTTGACCACCGCCGTGTAGTCGCTGCCGTCGAAGCCCTTTTCGCGCAACTGTGCTTCGTGTTCCGCGACGTATTCCGCAAGGTTATAACCCGCTACGTATTTCACACTGTCGTCGTAACCGGGCGAAAACTCCACTTCTTTCCACACAGGCGCTTCGGGCTCAAACGTACCGTCGCCAAGCGGCATCTCCGCCGCCGTGGGACGCTCGTTTTCGGGAACGCGCAAGTCCACGATGCAGAGATTGGCGATCTTGAACGTACCGGTAGCGCCAAAATACTTGGCAGGTGCGTGCGTTTCGGGGCCGTTCAAATATACACGGGTAAAGTTAAAACTATTCGGTTTAAAATCTTTGCCCGAATATTTGGAGAACGGAATGGTGATACGTATCCATTCCCCTTCGCCGAAACTCAGATTGTTCGGCCACGCCATCGCTTCGTTTTTATCCGCCACGCCGCTGGAAGTGATCTCCATCTGACCGCCGAGATAGCCGCTGTTCATATAGTCCATAAACGCGGCATCACCCGTCACGAAGGTGTCCATCTGGAAACCAACGTTGGCAGGATCTTCATTGTAACCGTATTTGGTCAGATCGACCGGATCGAACTTCACGTTACTGGACGTCCACAAACTGCCACCCGCCGACAACGTCGCCGTTACGTTGGCTTGGAACGCCGGAAGTTCCTTGATGATGTAATCCGAGTTGGTGGCTGCCGACACGGGCTGAATGCCTGCCACCGACACCAGCGGAAGCAACAGACAGACCGAAAGCAAGACCGAAAGAATACGCTTTTTCATTGTGTTCTCCTTTTCGATATAAACTGTGTAGAGCGGCACGAAATGCCACTCTTCCCTGCATACTATATTTACCACAATTCCGTCTTTCTGTCAATGGAATTTATAAAGTTACAGTAGAAAAAACTCTGAAATTTGTTCCGATTTTACAAATGTGATAAATTTAGTTTAACTTATGTTAAACCCACAAATCCACGCCCGTGTAAAAGAACTCCACAGACCTTCGGGTCTGTGGAGTTCTTTGAAAGTTACAGATTATGCTGCAGGGAATGCGCTGATTTTCTTAACGGAATACTGGAGGATCAAACGCGCATCGGTCGAATCGATCTTACCGTTGCCGTCCACATCTGCGGCATCCGTTGCGGGCAACGAGGTGATCTTCTTCACCGAATACTGCAACACCATACGTGCATCGGTCGAATCGATCTTACCGTCA
Source organism: Acutalibacteraceae bacterium (assembly GCA_045591985.1). Lineage (GTDB taxonomy): Bacteria > Bacillota > Clostridia > Oscillospirales > Acutalibacteraceae > SIG588. The sequence continues at coordinate 55,779 of JAZNTV010000077.1, read as the reverse complement.
CCGCTGACATCACCGATCATCACGCTGTTCGGATCCACGTTACGGCCGATAGTGCTCGTTTCACTGCGGCAGATGTAGAAATAATCAACGTAAAAATCCGTCTCGGTGTCAGGCGCGTCGTAGGGCGAAGCCATCGTTACAAACCAAAAACCGGTAACTGTGTTCTCGCCTTGGAAGTTTTTATTCAGCGACGAGGTCGTACTCTTCGCGATCACACGACTGTTATCATCCAACAAATACACCGTTGCTTGTTTGTTATTGGCATTGCGGGCATCCACTTCGATTGCCAAACGATAATACGTGCCGTCAATGTTCATCTTAGCGAACGCCGTGCCGTTTTGATCGTATACCGTACCATCGGATTTGATAGTGAATACGATCTGACGGTCAACGTTGTCATTGGAGAAGTACAGGAAGATCTCGCTGTCTTCGGTTCCGCGCATCTCACTTGCGTTGATACGCCATTCCATGCGATACAGCGAATCCTTCTTGCCGGATTCGAGCGCGAACGGTTTCTCTTTATTCTTATCCTGACCGATCTTAAGACCGTTTGATAACTGACTCTCGGTCAGGCGCATACGCACAGCACCGCGACGCAACGTGGTATAACGCGTATCATCCGTCTGGAATGTCGAGGATGTGTTAAAGGTGTATTCATCGAAGGATTCAACGAAGACGATCTGCGAATCATCGGTAAAGGTCACGTTCTTCGGCACGGAATAATGGGTCACACGAGGATACACGTGCTCGTATTTACCGATACCATCCAGATTTTGCAATTCGCTCTGATAGAAACCGGCCGTGATGAACAGGTTTTCCGGTTCGTTATCTACGATCTTCGGCTTATCGGCGCGAGTGGAACTGAAGCCGACGATATTCAGTTCACCATCGCCGTTCAATTCGAACAAATGGCTCACCGTATGGCTGAACTGCGCATTATACATATTCAAGCGACCGCTATCCACGCGCACACCCGCTGTCGGGGACGGTGCCCATTCGGTGAAGTTGGTAACGGTGATCTCACCTTCAAAGGTATCGGTCAACCAGATATCATACAGCGGGATCTTGCTCTGGTCCACCGCGTAACGCTGGGTATTACCGTCCGAACCACACTGGTTGAAGGAGGTAAGCTGCATATTGGTGAATTCCAAACGTTCAGCGGCTTCAACCTTCAACGACACCGTACCGTAGTCCACACCGTGGCCGAAGATACGGGCATCCGCCGCACCCGTAGGCTCGGCGATCGCATGAACGCCAATATAGGATGCGTAGTTAAAGCAGTTGTACACGAGCTGGTTCTCCACGTGACCGAGCTGCAGAATGATGGAGTTGTTGTTGAACTGTGCCTGCATCGGCTGATGGAAGTAACTGGCAACACCGGATTTCGCCGGTTCACCGCCGAAGCCGGACCAGATATCACCTGCCGCCTGATAGATGGAGTTGTAGTTGAACTGGAAGTTACGGACGTAGCCGTTTTCCGAGCCACCGCCGACAACGATACCGCGGTTGAAGAAGTGACCCGCCAGATAATCAATATAGTGATTATCGCACTTGTAGGTCATAAAGTCCACGCCGTTCCAACCGTTACGGATAGACACGTTCACCACGTAGATATCCGCACCCGTACCACGAATGGTGTAGGGATACGGCACGAAATCGAATTCGTAGTAATCCACCATCACGTCAATGGGAGCGACTTCAACAGGCTTGCGACCGGCCGCCGCTGCTGCGAGGTTTTCCGCTTCTTGTGCTTTATCGGTTTCCTCTTTGGACTTGACGGGATCGATTACCGTATCGATCTTGCGGAACTTCTCGTTCTGATGCGGATAGTTCACGATGATACCGCGGATACCGCTGTTCTCTTCCATTGTAATGGTAGCGGTAGAGGTGTACTCGTCCTTACCTTCTTCAATGGGAGTGTTGATGTACAGCATCGTATTGACCGCTTTCGGCACGGAAGCGTAGTCCGCCGAACCGCGCAGTTCCACCCCCGTGGGGATGACGAAAGTACCGTCGATGCGATATTTGCCGGGTTTCAAGAACAAGATACCGCCGCCGTTATTACCGAGCTCGGTCAAATACGCCTGGATCTTTTCGGTCATATCCTCTTGATTCTTGTTATCCAAATCATCCGGAACGATATAATTCTTGCTTTCGGGAGCTTTGATATACCCCTTCGCTTCCTCACGCGTCATCTTGGTATACGGCTTCAAATCCACCTTTGTTTTGTCATAACTGAAGGTGCAACGACCGGGGTTGGTGTACTTGATTTCGTCGCCATATGCATCGGTGTTACCGAGCACAATAGCCGCCACCGTACCGTAGTCCAGTTCCAGCTGCGGTGCTGCCGTCAGGAACTTGTTGTTGATGAAAATATTGTTACCGTTCTTGGTATACACGCGACCGCCGCGGACAGTGGAAGCCATCAAGCTCAGCTTTACACCGGAACTTTCTTGATACACGGCGTATTCGGTCGCTTGAATGTCCGCGTTGTAATACTGAATAACGCCGCTGACCGTACCTGTCGAGTAAATGCCATATTCACAGTTCTTCATAGTGATGTCGAGCAACGATTCCGTCGAACTCGACGCACCATAGGAGAAGTGACCGTATTTACAATTGGTAAAGTTCAGACCGACGCACTGACCGTTCGGGTAGTTGTTGCCGTTGGTGGAAAGATCAAACAGCAGACCGATGTTGTAACCCACGACATCCGAATAGGTCACATAGGACCAGTCGATACGACGCAGAGTGATACCGATCGCGTAGTTATACAGCTGATCTTCCAGTTTCTGCACGTCAGCTTTGGAAGTCGGTGCATTTGACAGGCCCGAATACATCCAGTATTTGGCAGCAAAGTGCAACTCTTCCACACGCGCAATATCGATAACGTGATCAAAATCCAAACCGACGTTAAGCGGCGTGCCATAGACGTTCCACGCATTCGGGCAGTTAGCGCCCGTGTTATTTTGAATGCCGAAATAGGAGTTGACCAACGTCACGTTCTGCACGAAGGTGTACTGATAGGTCGAAATCGTAGGCGGATACTGGGTAAAGGTATCCACCGACTGTTCGGGATACCAGAACGCCAAGTTTTTCACCTGCGAATGTTGCATCATTTGAATAAAGGGTGTGCCGTCCGAAGCACCCGCACCGGTGTATACTTCGAGCACCGTGCCGCGCACTTCGGGGTTTTCGTCGGGATTGGCCCACTCACCGAAAATAGAGGTGCCTGCAGGCAACATAATGTTACCGCGGAACGGCCACTCACCGGCAGGGATAAACAGCGCACCGCCGCCTGCCGCATTCAAGCCTTCCAACAACGAGTTTACAACCGAGGTGTAATCGAGATTACCGTTGTTGTCGGTAATCTTTACATCGGGATGCTCGTTGATATATTCCTGCAGATTATAGCCCGCAAAAGCGGCTACACTGTCGTCGAAGCCCGCAGAGATGTTCACCTTTTTGAACACAGGCGGATCCGCCTCAAACGTACCGTCACCAAGCGGACGTTCTTCTGTAGAAGGACGTTCCTCTTCGGGTACGGTAAGATCGACCAGCGCCCAGTTAATGAGCTTTACCGTACCGCTTTCCCCTGCCAGGCCGCCGCCCTGGAAGTACAAACGAATATAGTTAAATTTGGACTTATCAAAATCGTCTTTCGCGGTGCCGCTGAACATCGTCAGCGGAATGATAACCCGCTTCCAACCGTCTTTTTCAAACTTAACAACCGAGCCTGGGTTACAGCGCCACTCCTGTTTATCGCAAGTACCGCTGGAAGTGATCTCAAACTGACCGCCGAAACGCCCCTTGTACATATAATCCATAAACTTTTCGGAACCGGCAAGATAGGTGTCGATCATAATACCGACATCTTCAAAATCATACTCGCCTTTACCGGAAAGATCCATTGCATCAAAATTTGCCGCCGGTGCGGTAAACAACACACCGTTGCCGTTAAGATCGATCGTGGTAGAAACATAGGGAGAAAGTTCTTTGATAATGAACGATTTTTCCCCCTCAGCCGCAAACACGTCGCCTGCCGAGATACCCATAAACGGAATCAGCAAACAAATCGAGAGCAGCAACGCCAGGAGTCGCTTTTTCATATTGGTCGTCCTCACTTTTCTTAGGATAAAACAATTATACATTGTATCACCACGCGTTGTCAATATGTATATAAATATCCAAGCAGAAATTGCATACTTTTGATAACTTTTTGCATATGGCCGTTGATAAGTGAAAAAATCCCACCCCGACAAGTACTTCTCGGGGTGGGATGGATGTATTTGAGAGTCTATGCAGCCGGGAAGGTGCTGATCTTTTTCACGGAATACTGCAAAATCAAGCGTGCATCGGTCGAGTCGATCTTGCCGTTACCGTCCACATCCGCGGCATCCGCAGCGGGTAGCGACGATATCTTCTTCACCGCATACTGCAGCACCATACGTGCATCGGTCGAATCGATCTTGCTGTCACCGCTGACATCGCCGATCATCACACTGTTCGGATCTACGTTACGGCCAATCGTACTTGTTTCACTGCGGAGGATATAGAAATAATCCAGCGACATATCCGTCTCGGTTTCGGGCATATCGTTCGGCATAGCCGTAGCCGCAAGCCAGAAACCTGTCACCGTATTCTCGCCTTGGAAGGCGTTATCCAATCTCAAAGCAGCCCCTTTTCCGATCACACGACTATCATCGTTTAACAAATAGACCGTAGCAGTCTTGTTGTTTGCATTACGCGCATCAACTTCGACCGCCAAGCGATAATACTCACCGAACCGAATCGTGCCGATCTTGTTTTGGCTCGCATCGTACACCGTGCCGTCCGATGTGACCGTCAGCATATTCTGTGTCTTCACGTTAGCGTTTGAAAGGAAGAGATAGATCTCACTTTCTTCGGCATCGCGCATTTCATCGACAACCAGACGCCATTCCATGCGATAAAGATCGTTCGTGCGGCCGCTTTCCAATGCAAACGGCAACGATGCGTTCTTGTCCTGCCCTGCTTTGAAACCTTGCACGATATCCTTTGCCGTTAACCGTGCGCGAATCGTACCGCGCCGTACCGTACCGTATTTCAGATTATCCACCGTAACGACACTGTCTTCGGTCAATTCATAGGTATCAAACGACTGCGCGAACACCACTTCGGAATCTTCGGTGAAACGCACGTTTTTCGGCACGGCATATTCGCGGGAATACGGATACATCGCGTCAAACGTGCCGAGCAAATCGGTATTTTGAAATTCATTGTAATAGAAACCGGCAGTAATATGCAAATTTTCGGGAGAGCCTACTGCCACAATGGGTTTGTCTTCACGCCACGAAGCAAAGGAGTACACGTTCAGTTCACCGTCTCCGTGCAACTCAAACAGCACTTTCTGGTCGTTTTCGTGGTTGATCTGTGCGTTATACACGTTCACCACACCGCTATCGACACGTATACCCGCATGCGGGCCGTACGCCCATTCGGCAAAATTATAGATGGAAATTTCACCGTCAAAGGTGTCTTTCACCCAAATAGTGTAGAGCGGTTGTTTGCTTTCATCCACCGCCCAACGGTCGGTGTTACGGTTGTCACCGTAAAGGTTGAACGAAGTCAACTGCAAGTTGGTGAACTCCACGTGTTCGGCCTCTTCGATCTGCACCGATACGACACCGCCGTCCACGCCGTGTCCGAAAATACGCACATCAGCCGCGCCGCTGTCCTCTGCGATGAGATGCACACCGATATAAGAAGCGTAATTGAAATTGTTATACACAAGTTGATCTTCCACGTGACCGAGTTGCAGAATGATGGTATTGTTCATGATCTGCGCCTGCATCGGCTGATGGAAATCTGCAGTGGTAATCTCCGAATTGGGAATACCGCCCCAGCCGGACCAGTTTTGCGCGTTTATCATAATGGAATTGTAATTGAACTGATAGTTGCGGATATAACCGCCCACAGCCCCGTTACCGACCACCATGCCGCGATTATAAAAATGGCCTGCCAAATAGTCGATATAATGGTTATCGCAACGGTAGGTCATAAAATCCACACCGTTCCATGCGTTCCGCATCGTTACGTTCACAAGATACACATCGGCACCCGTACCGCGCACGGTATAAGGATACGGCAGAAAATCAAACTCGTAATACTGCACATACGTATCGATACCGGTCTGTTCCGACACGATCGGATCCAACACTTTTTCACCTTCACGATAGGTCTGACCTTGCTCGGGATAGTTGAAGATAATGCCGCGAAGGCCAGCGCCTTCCGCCAAAGTAACGGTCGCCGTCGACGTATAGGCATCCTCCCCTGCTTCCACAGGCGTATACACCTGGAAGATGGTGTTGATCGCTTTGGGAATCGACGCATATTCCGCCGAACCGCGCAGTTCCACGCCGCTCGGAACAGAAAGTGTACCGTCGATACGATATTTGCCCGGCATCAAAAACAAAGTACCGCCACCGTTTTCGCCGAGTTCGGTCAAATAGTTTTGTATCTTCTCGGTCATGTCCGTCACACCACTCACATCCAGATCGGTGGGGATGCGATAGTTGTCACTGGCGGGACCGACCACGCGAGCGGCCGCTTCCTCTCGTGTCATCTTCTCATAGGTATCTATTTCGATCGGCTCTTCTTTATAGGTATACTCACACCGTCCCGGGTTTTCAAACTTGATCGGATCGCCGTAAGCATCGGTATTACCGATCATAATTCCTGTCACCGTACCGTAATCCAACTCAATATGCGGTACTACGGTTTGGAATTCGTTGTTGATAAAAACATTGTTGCCGTTTTTCGTGTATACACGACCGTTGCGAATAACCGAGGCGATTATGTTCAACCGCTGATTATTGCTCTCTTGATATACCGCGTATTGGGACGCTTCGATATCGGAGTCGTAGTAGCGGATCGCACCGTCATAATAAATGCGGTCGTCCGCTTCGCCCGTGATGTACACACCGTACTCGCAGTTTTCCATGGTGATATCGAGCAGAGATTCGGTGGTGTTGGCAACACCGTACGCAAAGTGACCGTATTTGCAATCGGTAAAGGTTAAACCGACGCACTGACCGTTCGGCCAGTTGCCGTCGATCGACTGTGCAAACATCAACGCCGTGTTATACCCTTCGATATCCGAATAGGTCACATACGACCAGTCGATACGGCGCAAGGTGATACCGATGGCGTAGTTATACAACTGATCTTCCAACGCTTTAATATCGGCGGCACTCGTCGGAGCACCGTCCAATTCGGATTCGATCCAATAGTCGGGAGAAAAATGGATCTCCTCGATACGCGCGATATCGATAACCATATCGAAATCCAGACCGATATTCAAAGGCGTACCATAGATGTTCCACGCATTCGGACAGTTTGCCGTTGTCAGCGAACGAATACCGAAATACGAGTTATATAAGGTTATGTTTTTCGCAAAGGTATACTGGTTCAGATCGATAGTCGGCGGATACACCGCGAACTCGTCTACCGTTTGTTCAGGGTACCAAAAACTTACGTTTTGCACCACGGTATGAGCACCCATGGAAATAAACGCGCCGTTTTCGCTCCCCTTACCGCTGTATACTTTAAGTATGGTACCGCGTGCCTCCGGGTTTTCATCGGGACTCACCCATTCGCCGATGATCGCGGTGCCGTCCGGCACGTAAATATCACGGCGAAAAGCATATTCGCCCGCCGGAATGAACAGCGAACCGCCGCCCACCGATGCCAAACCGCTGAGCAACGAGTTGACGACTGAACTGTAGTCCTCTTCCCCTTTGGCATTCAACACCGAAACCTCGGTATGTTCTTCAAGATAGTCTTTCAGATTATATCCCGCAAACACCGTCATTCCCTTATTGTACCCGGGAGTGACATTCATTTTTCGGAACACAGGAGGCGCCGGAACAAACGAGCCGTCGCCGACGGGAAGATCCTCTTCCGAGGGCGCCTCGGCCGCTGTATCTACCAACATAAAGTTATGAAGTTTAATGACACCGACACCGCCCGCAAAGGCAGGCGCGCACGTATCTTCTAAATATACCCGAAAATAATTGAACGATGTGGGATCAAACTCACCGCCGACTTTGGAGTTGAATTGAGAGAGCGGGATGATCACACGTTTCCACACACCGCGTTCAAACGCAAACGCCATACCGGGATTGATACCGATCTCTTCCACGTCACATTTGCCACCGCTGGTAACTTCCATCTGTCCTTGTAGCGCCTTTGCTTTTATAAAACTCCAAAAGAGGTCATCTCCCTCGGCGTACACGTCCACTTGAATAGCCAAGCGATCGGGATCTGTTCCGTAACCGTATTTTGTCAAGTCGGTCGTTTCAACCATCTCTCCCTTTGTCGCAAGAACACCGTTGGCCGATCCCAACACAATATTTTCGGCAAAACGCACAGAGAATGTCCGAATAATATAATTCGCTCCTTCTTCCGCCGCGTATACCGAACCCATCGTCATGCCGCAGCACGATAAAAGCAAACATACACACAGCAAGCACGATACCAAACGTGTTTTCATTCGTATATCCTCTCCCTAATTTCAATTCAAGTAATGTAATTATTATACTCCCCCGGCCCGGCCGCTGTCAATAAACAAGAATTACATTAACAATATATTACATATCTTAAACAATTTTTTACATATAAAGAATCCCCCGACAACGAGCCTGAACGCATTGTCGGGGGATTTCATAAAAGATTATCTGTTTTTACGCGGCAGGGAAAGCGCTGATCTTCTTCACCGAATACTGCAGGATCAAACGCGCGTCGGTCGAATCGATCTTGCCGTTGCCGTCTACATCCGCGGCGTCCGCTGCGGGCAACGTGGTGATCTTCTTCACCGAATACTGCAGCACCATACGTGCATCGGTCGAATCGACCTTGCCATCGCTGCTGACATCGCCGATCATCACACTGTTCGGATCCACATTACGACCGATCGTGCTCTTTTCGCTGCGGCAGATGTAGAAGTAGTCAAGCGACATATCCGTCTCGGTATCAGGCGCATCGTCGAAGCAAGTCGTCATCGATGCCAAATAGAAACCGGTCACGGTGTTTTCGCCTTGGAAGTTGGCACTCATTGCCGTGGTGGTACCCTTACCGATCACACGGCTGTCGTCGTTCAAAAGATAGATCGTGGCCGTCTTATTATTCGCATTACGTGCATCTACTTCGACCGCCAAACGATAATACTCACCGAACTGGATCGTACCGATCTTGGCATTGTTCTGATCGTATACAGAACCGTCACGCTTAATGGTCAACATCGTCTGCTGTTTGATCTGCGCATTCGAAAGCATCAAATAGATCTCGCTGTCTTCCGTATCGCGCATTTCATCTACAATAACACGCCATTCCAAACGATACAGGTCGTTCTTCTTACCGCTCTCAAGCACAAACGGCATCTCTTCCGCGTAACGATCCTGACCGGCTTTAATACCCTGAGACAGTTGGTTTGCCAACAAACGCGTACGGATCGCACCACGGCGTATCGAACCATACTTCAAGTTGTCCACAGAGATGATCGAATTCTCCGTCAGTTCATAGCTATCAAAGGATTCCACAAACATGATCTCGGAATCTTCCGTGAAAATAACGTTCTTCGGAACCGAATAACGATATTCCACTTGATACACATGCTCATACGTACCGAGATTCTTGGTCGCCGTGGGTTCGCTGTAATAGTAACCGGCAGTGATATGCAGATTCTTGGGATCGTTATCCACCAATGCGGGGTTATCCGCACGATCGCAGCAGAAACCGATGATGTTGAGTTTGCCGTCACCGTTCAGTTCGAACAAGTGAGACTTGGTGTGGCTGAACTGGGCGTTATACATATTCAGCGTACCGCTGTCGACACGCACACCGGACGTCGGGGTGGGGGCCCATTCCACAAAGTTGGTGATGGTGATCTCACCCTCAAAGGTATCCTTCAGCCAAATATCATAGATCGGCTTTTCTTCCTGATTGACCGCCCAACGGCCGGTATTGCCGTTATCACCGCACTGGTTGAACGCCGTCAACTGCATGTTGGTGAACTCTACGTCTTCAGCCGCTTCGATCTGCAAGGAAACGTTACCGTAGTCAACACCGTGACCAAAGATGCGGGCGTTTGCCGCACGGCCGCCTTCGTCAACCAGATGCACACCGATATACGATGCGTAGTTGAAGCAGTTGTAAACAAGCTGGTCTTCTACATAACCGAGCTGCAGGATGATGGAGTTGTTCTGGAACTGCGCCTGCATCGGCTGATGGAACCACGAAGTAACCTGCACACTGGAGGGCTCGCCGCCGAATCCGTTCCAAACTTCCGAATGCGCCTGGCAGATGGAGTTGTAGTTGAACTGGTAGTTACGGATGTAACCGCCGGTCGAACCGTTACCAACCACAAGACCGCGGTTGAAGAAGTGACCCGCGAGATAATCCACATAGTGGTTATCGCAACGATAGGTCTTGAGATCGATACCATTCCAACCGTTACGCACCGACACGTTCACAACGTACACATCGGCGCCCGCACCGCGGATGGCATACGGATACGGATGGAAATCAAATTCATAATACTGCTGATAGGTTTCGACACCAAGTTCGGCAGAAGCGATCGGATCATACACCTTCTCGGTCGCATGATACGTGCTGTGCTGCTCGGGATAGTTGAAGATGATACCGCGGATACCGCTGTTTTCCGCAAGCGTCACGGTAGCGGTCGAGGTGTATTCATCCTTACCCGCTTCCACAGGCGTGTACACATAGAACATGGTGTTGACTGCTTTCGGGATCGAAGCGAAGTCGGCCGAACCGCGCAATTCCACACCCGTCGGCACCGAAAGCGTGCCATCGATGCGATACTTACCGGAAACCAAGAACAGTGTACCACCGCCGAGTTCACCGAGTTCCGTCAAGTAAGACTGGATCTTTTCGGTCGCATCAGTCTCACCGGTGACATCGATATCGGTCGGGATACGATAGTTCTCGCTTGCGGGAGCAGGCACTTTACCATACGCCTCTTCACGCGTCATTTCGGTATACGCATTCAACTTGACAGGCTTTTCTACATAGCTGTAAGTACAAGAACCGGGGTTTTCACATTTGATCGGATCGCCATACACGTCGGTGTTGCCGATCACGATACCCGAAATGGTGCCGTAATCCAGTTCGATCTGCGGTTTTGCCGTGTAGAATTTGTTGTTAATAAAGGTGTTGTTACCGTTCTTGGTGTACACACGACCGCCGCGCACGGTGGATGCCATCAACGTCAACTTCGTATACGCAGACTCCTGATACACCGCATACTGGGTTGCCTGAATATCTGCGTTATAGTAACGCAGAGCACCGTCGTGTTCGCCGGTAACATACACACCGTACTCACAATTCTTCATGGTAATATCGAGCATCGACTCGGTCGAACCCGCCGTACCATAGGAGAAATGACCGTACTTACAATCCGTAAAGTTCAAACCGACACACTGACCGTTCGGCAGGTTGCCTTCGATCGATTCGGCAAACATCAGACCGACGTTGTAACCGGTGATGTCGGAATACGTCACGTAAGACCAGTCAATACGACGCAAGGTGATACCGATTGCATAGTTGTAAAGCTGATCTTCCAGCGTTTGAATCTCATTGGCCGTAGTCGGAGCACCGGGCAAACCGGAATTCACCCAATAGTCCGGAGAGAAATGCACTTCTTGAATACGGGCAATATCAACGACCATATCAAAGTCAACACCGATATTCAAAGGCGTGCCGTAGATGTTCCACGCGTTCGGGCAGTTTGCGCCGCGCTGCTGCTGGATAGCAAAGAACGAGTTAACAAAAGTCACGTTCTCCACAAAGGTGTACTGATACATATCGATCGTGGGCGGATACTGAATGTCACAGGCCACCGTCTGTTCGGGATACCAGAACGCCACGTTGTTGATCTTTGTGTGGTGATCCATCGAGATAAACGGCGCGCCGTTCGTCGCATTTGCGCCGCAGTATACTTCGAAGATCGTACCGCGGATCTCGGGGTTTTGGTCGGGATTCGCCCATTCACCCACGATCGTAGTGCCGACAGGTATGTTGATCTCTGTGCGACAGGGATATCTGCCGGCCGGAATAAACAAAGCACCGCCGCCGCTCGCGCCGAGACTTTCCAACAAGGAGTTGATAACCGGAGAATAGTCCTTGCCTTCGCTGCCGTTGATGTTAATTTCGGGATGGTTCTTCAGGTATTCTTCCAAGTTATAACCCGCAAACACGTCTACACGGTTATCGTAACCATCGGCAATCGTCATCTTTTCATACACCGGCGGATCGGCGCGGAACGTGCCGTCACCGAGCGGACGATCCTCTTCGGTCGGCCGCTCTTCCGCCGGAACGGAAAGATCAACAATGCACCAGTTCACGATCTTCAAGGTGCCGCTTGCGCCGGTATACGCTTCCCCACCACCTTCAAGATAGATACGAACAAAGTTAAATTTCTTTCTGTCGAAATCACCGCCGGACTTATAGAAGTCGGACAAGCGGACAGTCACACGACGCCACTCACCGGGGGTGAACTTCAAAGCCGTTCCGGGCTTCATACCAAGTTCATCTTCGTCGCACATACCGCTACTCGTCACTTCCAACTGTCCACCCATTTTTCCGCTCGTCATGTATTCGATGAACGAATCGGTTCCCTGGATGTATGTGTCAAACTGAATAGCGACGTCGCTAAAATTCGGAGCGCCGTTTTCGCCGGACACATCAATCGGACCGAAATCAAATTCAGGAGAAGTGTACAACAAGCCACCGCCGGCGCTGACCGAACCCAGATCCATAACCACGGATACGCGTCCTTTCAGTTCGCTGAGGATATACTCCTTCTTCACTTCTGCCTCTTCAGCAAAGACCTGACCGCCGGCTGTTGCCATAAACGGCACCAACAGACATACACACAGGACAATTGCCAAAATGCGTTTTTTCATAACCTACTTCCTTTCCGTTACAAAGTTAATTATATTATACAGTATATTCCCTCTTGCTGTCAACAGAAAAAACGAAATTTCCCACCTTGAGGCAACATAAAATATACATTTTACTCAAACTCTATCGCATACAGAAAGAGGTTATCCGACAAACGGACAACCCCTTTTAAGTTTGTAGTATCCTGCCTGTTAATGTCCTTGGCACCCGCGAAAAAAGAAATCGGGAATGCTCACGGTCATCCCTTCATCACACGGTGTGAATTCCAGATGACGAAGCAACGGGAACAATTCTTCGTTTGCACAAACCGCACAAGCGAGCTCACGTACCCGCCCGGCATTCAGCACGGCACGCACCATTCCCTCCGCCAACAAAGCATCCGGTGCCTCTACCGAGAGGATATGCACGCGATCGTCAAACCGTGCCAACGCCTTACCGCAAGCAACATCGCCGTCCCACAAAATGTATTCGCCGTCTCGCTCAGCGTTTGGTAGAATACGGATCATTCGGCACACTCCCCCGCTTAATATACTCGGCCGCCACTTTTTGCGGAACGCCCGTGGCTTGTACCAAAGCTTTGACTTCTTTCGGAGTCAAATACCGCCATTTGCCAACCGGTAACATCCCCAGTTTGACCGACCCTACCGCCGTGCGGCGCAACCGAATGACCTGCAGCTGCAACGCTTCGCACATGCGGCGAATCTGACGATTACGCCCTTCATACAAAACGACCTCCAACACCGTGCGCTCCGGCTCTTCGGAAACGACCGATACGTCTGCCGGCAGTGTACGCCGTCCGTCTAACACAATGCCGTCACGAAACGTCTGTAACGCCGCATCATCTGCTTTTCCGCGTACAGTGACACGATAACGCTTGGGAACATGTGTAGAAGGATGCATAATGGCATTGGCAAAATCGCCGTCGTTTGTGAGCAACAACATACCCTCGGAATCACGATCCAAACGCCCCACGGGATACACACGCACACCGGCATTAGCGACCAATTCCGCTACGCACTTTCGCCCTAACTCATCGTTTAGAGTCGTAACGTACCCGCGCGGTTTATTCAACATGATGTAGGTGGCCGCTTCCGCCGCCGTCAGCCGCTTACCGCCCACCAAAATCACATCCCGCCGCGGATCCGCCTTGTCGCCGAGCGTAGCCACGTGTCCGTTTACTTTTACTTTACCGCGTGCAATTAACTCCTCCGCCTTTCGACGGGAAGCCAGGCCACGTTCAGCTATGATTTTTTGCAACCGTTCTTCTGCCATAACTACTCCTTATAAACAACCGTTTTCATTCGAACAATCCGTTCCATAGCAAACACACATATCTCCAAAAATGCGGTTCTGCATCTTTTGACGGTCGCGCCGCTACGGTCGCAGCCGCACGAATGTAACACGTTTGTATGACGTTTTCACCGCACCGATACTCCACACGTCCCACTACGTCACCACAAGAGGTCGACGCAAAAACAAAAGGGGGTAAATGTATCACAGCCGTGACCTCACCCGCTTCCGAGGCGGGTACTGTTAGCGGCGAAGGAGGGTCGACTTGTAAAGCGACTTCACTTGCCACGCCGCCGACAACGGGTAGCGGCGTCAATTCCACTCTCGGAAAAACAAGCGAACGCCAACCGGCAAAACCGTAGTCATACAAACCGACATGATCCTCCCAATCGTTCGGCGCATTCAGAGTCACCGCCACCAAAACAAGCCCATCTCGCACCGCCGCCGACACCAAACAACGTCCCGCTTTTTTGGTATATCCCGTCTTCAAGCCGACAGAATCGGAATACAGAGACAGTAAGCGATTGTGATTTTTAACCGTAATTTCCCGTTCGTTAATAGTGATGGGGGCACTTTTTTGCTTGCAAATGTTGGCGAGCACCGGTTCTTGCAAGACCGCCGCTCCGAGCAACGCCATATCGTATGCCGTAGAGAGATGCTGTTCCGCATCCAACCCCGACGGAGTAACAAAGGAGGTATCCTTCATACCAAGCGCCGTCGCCTTCTCATTCATCATGGCAGCAAAATCAGGAAGCGTGGGCGCCAACGACAATGCCACGGCATTCGCCGCGTCGTTACCGGAACTCAACAGCATACCGCACACCGCATCACACAGTGTCAACGTATCCCCCGCCCGTAACCCAAGCGAAGAGCCCTCTACCGCTACCATTTCGGCAGTTACCGTTATCGTCTGTGACCAGTCGCCGTTTTCGGCCGCCACCAACGCTGTCATCAACTTAGTGGTACTGGCCATAGCACGCGGTGTATCGGCATTTTTGGAATACAACACCGTTCCGGTAGCAACGTCAAGCAAAACGGCGGATTGCGCCGACACTGTAATGTCATCTGCCTTTACAGGAAAATAAAGTGTCACACAGAGAAATGCCGAAACAAGTATTGCAGCAAACGTCGTTTTCATATATCCGCCCCCCACACATATTCTATGTGTGGCAGCGCAACATCATTCCGATGGTTATTTTCGCGTTTTCCCCTCGCGACGACGAGCAACGTCATCCGAAATGCGATCGATCACATCCGGCAACTTACTCACCAGCGAATCTACAGCGTTCGGTTGTGTAACCATAGGCAGCACGTTCACACGGCCTTCCTGCACGCAAATGAACGCAATGGGCGTAACGGTAATGCCGGCACCCGAACCGCCGCCGAACAGTTCCTTATTACTTTTGCTCGGCAGATCCGAACCGCCTCCCGCAAAACCGTAGGTCACTTTAGACACAGGAATCAACGTCATTCCTTCCACCACGACCGGCGTACCGATCACGGTATCCACGTCCACCATTTCCTTCACTTTTTCCATGGTGACGCCGAGTAATTCACTGACCTTTTTTTCCATTTTTATCATCCTCACTTTTTGTATTTGAAAAATGCGAAAGTATCCCTGTTCCATTACATAAGGCGCGAAGCAACCATACCAATACCGACAGCGGGCAAGCATGTAAGCGTATATCCGCCGTCACGGTATCCTTTTCTTCCAAGAAATTGGGATACATCGTCAAATCCAGGCGACGGATACGCAAAAGCGACAAGGCCAAACTGCGGGCAGAATAGAGCGGACCCGCCAGACGACCGTAGCGCAAAGCCACATCGGACGCTTCGCTTGCACCGAATACAACATGAATGCGACAACGGCCGAAATGCAATACACGAAACAGATGGCGCATCGTGGTGTCCGCATAGGCGATCACCTCTTGCAACAGGGTAAGTACACCGGCGGCACCTTCTTCTTTCAACAGAGCGGTCACACGCTTGACAAGGCTGCCTTTCTCTTTTTTGGATTTGCTTTTGGAAGAGCGTTTTTTAGGTTTCTTTTTGGGTTTTTTCTCTTTTTGAGTGGAATATACATACACCGGAATCCCCAAATAGCGAACGACAAGTCGCCCTTCGCCGCCGAAACGATAACGAGCAGTCAGCGGAAGCAACAACAACAGCAGTATGCCGAGCGCAATGTATAACGCGATCACAACGCCGCCTCGTTTTCTTCGTTTTCACGAATCATATCGTCGAGTGTCGGTTCTTCAACCTCCACCTGTTCGCCGCCTTCTTTCTGCGGGAGCGGCGGCAGTTCTTCCAATTTCGACACGCCGAAACAACGCAGAAAATGCACCGTTGTGCCGTAAAGCAACGGACGACCGGGTAGTTCCAAACGCCCCTTTTCTTCTACCAGCCCTTTTTGCTGTAACCCTTGTAACACCGCGCTGCAATCCACACCGCGCACCTGTTCGATCACCGCTTTGGTCACGGGTTGGTTGTATGCCACGATAGCCAGCACTTCCATCGCCGCTTGTGAGAGCGGTGTGTTACGCCGAATTTCCATGGCACGGCGAATATAGGGAGCGAAATCACGCTTGGTATACATCTGATAACAATCATCCAAACGCACGATCATCAACCCACCGCCGCGCGTGCGGTAATCCTGTGCCAGATCCTCCGCCAACCGTTCGGCATCTTCCGCATCCACTTCCAGTGCCGCCGCCAGACGTTCAAGCGCGACCGGCTCGCCACTGGCAAACAACACCGCCTCCAGTGCCGCCTGATACTGTTTTATCTCCATGTTTTAACCCTCAGTCATTATAGTTTCTTCATCCGCCACGGTCAAAGGAATCTCTTCCCCTTCCGTCACCGCACCGACACGTACCATCTGTCTGTCGCCTTCTCCGTCCACACGAATGCGGTTGGCTTTGATCAGTTCCAACACTGCCAAAAAGGTAGCCACCAGATCCGAACGGCTCTTGGCACCGTCATACAGCGAACGATAAGACACCGCCGTCCGTTCACGCAAGCGACGCAGAACAAATACAATTTTAGATGAGACCGACACGATCTTGCGTGAAATTACCCCGCTGAACGCTTGCACGGGTGGCGGCTGACGCCGTCTTCCGCGCCCCGCGGCAGCATAATATGCCTCGCGTATCTCGTCGGGCAAGTGGGTACGCCGATAGGTCGGATCGGGTTCCGGTTCATCGGGTTCACGCACAAAGAGATCTCCGCCGACCGCCTGCATTGCCAGGCGACGTGCCGCTTCTTGGCACAATTGATACTCAATCAACTCACCCGTTAATTCCGCGCGCAACTGCTCACCCTCTTCGTGCTTGGGCAACAGCATATAGGACTTCATTTGCACCAAACGCGCCGCCATTTCCAAAAACTCCGAGGCGACCTCCATGTCGGATTCCTGCATCTCATGGATAGCATCCATATACTGATCCAACACCTGTGCAATGGGAATGTCATAGATATTTAATTTATTCTTTTGCAACAAGTGCAACAGCAGATCGAGCGGCCCTTCAAAGTCGCCGACCTTATAGGATATATCCATCAGCGGTACTCCTTAAAACAAATTCGGTAAACGGAACAATATACACACCGCATTGCCGATCAAACGAATCAAAAAGTTCAGCGGTCCATCCAATACACCCGTCACGATCAACAGCAACAGCGCCATACGAACGTATTGGTGATATTGATCCATCCAGTATGTCCACTTTTCGGGCAACAGTGCGCCGAAAATACGTGAGCCGTCAAGCGGCGGCAACGGCAACAGATTAAACACGGCGAGCGACAGATTGACGCGTGCAAACACACCGATCAGTACGATGTTCGCATAAAGGACGATTTGTGCGTAGCCGAAAACCAATATCACACGAAACAACGCCATGCTGAGAACGGCCATGGCGATATTGGAAAGCGGCCCCGCCAACGCTGTCAGCGCCATATCACGCCGACGGTTGCGGAAATTATACGGATTCACCGGCACCGGTTTTGCATAACCGATGCCGAAAAGTAAGATCATCAACGAACCGATGGGATCAAAATGTGCGAGAGGATTAAGCGTTAAGCGTCCGTGCCATTTCGACGTCGCGTCGCCCAACTTTACCGCCGCCCATGCGTGTGCCGCTTCGTGTACCGGCATCATCACACCGAGCAAAACAATATAACCGAACAGCAAAAACAGCAATTCTCCAAACGAGCCGATTCCGCCGCCCAAGACAGACCACAACATGATCGTCGCTCCTTTTTTCATATTCCTATATAGTATAAAGGATTTTACCGCAAATTACAAGATTCAAACGGGAATATTTGCATGGAATTTGCACTTTTTTTACAACTTTCTAAAAAACATTAAAAAAAGACGAAAAAAGGCTTGCATTTCTGCGTGAAATCTGTTATCATACTTCTGTTGTAAACTACCTGCTGGTTCAAAAGGAGGTGCAGAAGTAATGGCTAAGTGTGATTTCTGCGGAAAAGCGATCGTGTTTGGTAACAACGTCTCTCACTCGCACAGACGTTCTAACCGTACTTGGAAACCCAACGTGAAGCGCGTTAAGGCAATCGTTGCCGGCTCCCCGAAGCGGGTGAACGCCTGCACGCGTTGCTTGCGGTCCGGTAAGGTTACCCGCGCGGTGTAATCGAGTCTCCCGCATACAAAGTGTAAGCCGTCCTCATCGAGGACGGCTTTTGTATATATCATTGAAAGGAGGCGAACCCTCGATGCACACTACCACACGCATGACCGAAGGTCCCATCGGCAAAACGCTGGTCCGCTTTGCAATCCCCTTGTTTTTAGGCAACCTGTTTCAGCAAATGTACAACACGGCCGACGCGCTGATCGTCGGCAATCTTTTGGGCGACACCGCACTGGCCGCCGTCAGTTCAACGGGAAGTTTGATCTTTTTGTTGGTCGGTTTGTTTCAGGGGATCGCCATCGGCGCCGGTGTGGTCATCTCGCGTTATTTCGGCGCCGAAGACAACGACCGCATGCCAAAAGCCATCCACACCAATTTGGCCTTCAGTTTCGTAATCGGTTTTTTACTCACAGTGATCGGCACCACCATGACGCCGTTGTTCCTTCGGTGGATGCAAACACCGACCGACGTAATGCCGCAAGCGATTGCTTATTTGCGCATCTATTTCGCGGGCAGCATCGCCTTAGTGCTTTATAACGCCTGCACGGGAACCATGCAGGCACTGGGCGACAGCCGCCATCCGCTCTACTATCTTATAGTCTCTTCCGTCCTCAACGTCATATTGGATATCATATTTATCGCTGCTTGTGAAATGGATGTGGAAGGCGCCGCTTTGGCAACGGTTTTAGCACAATGCATCAGCGTTGTCCTTTGCGGATGGCGTCTGCTGCGTACCAAGGAAGACTATCGGGTTTCTTTGCGAAAGATTCGTTTTCACCGTTCGTTGTTGTGGGAAATTATTCGCTACGGTCTCCCCTCCGGTTTGCAAAACTCCGTTATCGCCATCGCCAACGTCTGTGTACAATCGAATATTAACGCCTTCGGCCCCATGGCCATGTCGGGATGCGGTGCCTATTCCAAAATCGAGGGGTTTGCCTTTCTTCCCATCACCAGTTTCACCGCCGCTCTCACGACTTTTGTGGGGCAAAACCTCGGCGGCGCACACTATGACCGCGCCAAGAAAGGGGCTCGTTTCGGCGTAATTTGCTCGATATTACTTGCCGAATGCATCGGTATGATCTTCTTTATAACGGCACCTTTTCTGATTGCCGCCTTTACAGACACTCCCGAAGCGCTGCAATTCGGCGTGGATAAAGCACGCATATGTGCGTTGTTTTATTGTTTACTTGCCGCCTCGCATTGCCTTTCGGCCGTGTTGCGCGGCGCAGGGTTATCTTCGATACCGATGGTTACCATGCTGGCGTTTTGGTGTGTCATACGCGTACTTTTCCTCGTAATAACAGCACAGTTTACCGATTCGATCCTACCCGTCAACTGGGTATATCCGCTGACATGGGCACTTAGTACGATCGCGTTGACAATATATTATTGCAAAGCGGATTGGCTCCACCGTCACGAAATGAAATAAACAAAAATCGGTGCAGTCGTTTGACTGCACCGATTTGCTTTGCAAAAATTATTCGGCAAAACCCGATTCCACCAGAGCCACCAACGCGTTGACCGCGTTCTGTTCGTCGGCGCCGTCCGCAATGATACGGATGGGAGTACCGCCGATAATACCGAGCGACAAAACACCCAGCAAGCTCTTAGCGTTCACACGCCGCTCTTCCTTTTCCACCCAGATGGACGACTTGAACTCGTTCGCCTTCTGAATAAAGAAAGTCGCGGGACGCGCGTGAAGACCGACCTGATTTTGGACCACAACATCTTTCACAAACATGAAAAAAGTCTCCTCCCGATTCAAGACGGGCTTCCCCGCCTATGAGCAAAGTTTCAAATGTGTATATGTTCTTGCTATATTATATCACAAATAACTGCTTCGTCAATCGCGTTTGTGGATTTTCGTCATGAAAATCCACATTTTTGTTTTTTTGCCCTATATTTACTAAAAAGCAAACGGGTTCTTTGTTTAATGTGACATATACTTTTTTGTCACACTTCGGCATTTTCGACATCTTCTCGCCGCCACTCGTCCACCAAAGCGCGTTCTTTTTCGGTCAGTTCCGCCTTTTCCAACATATCGGGACGATGAAGGAAAGTGCGGCGCACGGCTTGTTCTCGCCGCCACTTACGAATATTCTCGTGATGACCGCTAAGCAAGATCTCGGGCACGGCTCGTCCTTCCCATTCGGCGGGGCGGGTATATTGCGGATACTCCAGCAACCCGGAATAGTGACTTTCATCCGTAAAGCACTCTTCGTCCGACAAAACGCCGGGAGTCAATCTGGCAACGCAATCCGCGAGCACCAAGCCGGGCAGCTCACCGCCGGTCAACACGTAATCGCCAATGGAGATCTGCTCGTCAACCAATGCCTCCAACACGCGTTCGTCCACGCCTTCGTAGTGGCCGCAAAGGATACACAAATTCGGCAACTGCGCCAGTTCCTTCGCGCGCTGTTGTGTCAAGACCGCCCCTTGCGGCGACATGTATACAAGATGCGGACGCGTTCCCGTCTGTTCACATACCGCACGGAAGCAATCCGCGATCGGTTGCGGAAACAGTACCATCCCCATACCGCCGCCGTACGGATAATCGTCCACCTGCTTTTGTTTATTCAACGTATACTCCCGAATCTGGTGGCAGTGCACCTCCAGCGCGCCTTTTGCACGCGCACGACCGATGATGCTTTCGCTCATCACCGCTTCACACATCTCGGGAAACAGGGTCAAAAAATCAATTCTCATACGTCAAACAACCCTTCCAACGGATGAATCCTTACAACGCCGCCATCCACATCCACTTCATCAACGACCGGAGGGATCACGGGAATCAACACTTCACGACCGTGATAGTCCATATGATATACATCGTTGGCACCGGTCGCACTCACATCGGTCAACACGCCGTATTCCTCGGCGGTATCGGCATCTACAACACGCAAGCCGATGAGATCACAAATAAAATACCGGCCTTTTTCCAATTTAACATCCTGACGGTCGAGATACAGCACATGACCACGCCGTGCGGCGGCATCCTGTACGGTATCGATGCCGTCCGCCTTCACAAGTACCAGCGTTTTGTGCGGACGCGATTTTACTCGCACGGGCTGACGCCCTTCGGCATCCCAATACAATGTACGAAGTTTCGCAAGCATCTCGGGACTGTCACACCATGGTTGCACACGCATTTCGCCGCGCACACCGTGGGTACTGACTACTTCGCCTGCTTCCAGATACCGTTTTTTCACCGCAAACACTCTCCTCTTCTCGTAAAAAAAGCGGGCATACAGCCCGCTTTTTTACGTCTTAGTCGATTTCCACCGAAACCTTGACATCCTGACGGGTAGCGGCGGCACGCATCACAGTACGCATCGCTTTCGCAATGCGGCCCTGTTTGCCGATCACGCGGCCCATATCCTCCTCCGCAACATGCAGATGCAGAACAATGGTGCCGTCTTCGGCAACCTCTTCCTGTTCCACCGTAACGGCGTCCGGATCTTCCACCAAACCTTTGGCAATCGTCAACAACAAGTCTTTCATGTGTGAGACCGTCCTTTCCGATTATCGAGGGATCAGATGCCCGCCTGCTTCAGCAGATCGCGGACCGTATCGGTCGGCTGAGCGCCGTTCGCGATCCACTTCTGCGCCTTCTCGGCGTCCACTTTGATAACCTTGGGCTCTTCCATCGGGTTGTAGTAACCGATCTCTTCAATGAAACGGCCATCGCGGGGATAACGGGAATCCGCCACCACGATACGATAGAACGGAGCTTTCTTCGCGCCCATGCGGCTCAGTCTGATTTTCACTGCCATGTTAGGGTACCTCCAAAAAAATAAATTAAAAAATATTGTTTATTCTCATCCGCTTTGCGGAAATGAATACGGTTTACATGCCGGGGAAATGCGGCATACCGCGCATACCACGTTTGCCCTTCCCCATCTTTTTCATCTGCTTCATCATTTGACGCATCTGATCGTACTGCTTGATGAGACGGTTAACATCTTCCACTTTCATGCCGCACCCCGCCGCAATACGACGCCGACGCGAAGCATTCAGAATTTCGGGTTTCGCCCGTTCGGTCGGCGTCATCGAAAGAATAATGGCCTCCAAGCGGTCGAACTGTCGCTCATCGATTTCCACATCGCGCAACTGTTTGCCTGCACCGGGAATCATACCGAGCAACCCTTTGATATCGCCCATCTTTTTGATTTGACGGAATTGATCAAGCATGTCGTTCAAATCGAAACGATCCTGTTCCAACTTGCGGGCAAGTTCTTCCGCCTGCTTTTCATCGATCTGCTGTTCCGCTTTTTCGATCAGCGAGAGCACGTCGCCCATGCCCAGAATACGGGAAGCCATGCGCCCGGGATGAAATACTTCCAGATCATCCAGTTTTTCACCGACGCCCGCAAATTTTACAGGTCGGCCGGTCACGGCACGCACCGACAGCGCCGCACCGCCGCGGGTATCGCCGTCAAGTTTTGTGAGGATAACACCGGTAATGCCGAGCGCCTCGTTAAATGCCGACGCAGCATTCACCGCATCTTGACCGGTCATCGCATCCACCACCAACAGGATCTCCTGCGGAGTGACGGTCGCTTTCATGTTTTTGAGCTCGTCCATCAACTGTTCATCGATGTGTAAGCGGCCGGCTGTATCAAGCAACACGTAATCGTTACCGTGGTCTTTGGCGTGAGCAATGGCTTTTTGTGCAATCTTTACAGGATCTTCCGTACCCATGGTGAACACGGAAACTCCCGCTTTCTCGCCCACCACCTGCAACTGTTGGATCGCCGCAGGACGATAGATATCACACGCAACGAGTAACGGCCGATGTCCGCGACCTTTAAGCATCTTGGCCAACTTGGCGGCGTGGGTGGTCTTACCGGCGCCCTGCAGACCGCACATCATCACGACACACGGCGGACGACTGCCCGGCGAAGCGAGATATGTCGCATCGCCGCCCATCAGCGCGGTAAGTTCTTCATTGACGATCTTTACCACCATTTGCGCCGGCGTCAGGCTTTCCATCACCTGTGCACCGATCGCACGTTCCGCCACCTTGGCGGTAAAATCTTTGGCAACCTTGTAGTTGACGTCTGCTTCAAGCAAGGCGAGACGAACCTCACGCATCGCTTCTTTTACATCGGATTCGCTCAATTTGCCTTTCGAGCGTAACCGTTTAAAAGCGGCAGAAAGTTTATCGGACAATCCTTCAAATGCCACGGAACTGTCCTCCTTATTTCGTCAACTGCTGTGCCAATTCGCGAATACGGCGTGCACGGTCATTGATCTCCCGCGAATAGCCGAACCGCTCATTGATAGCGAAAATGTCGTCAGCCGCTTCCAGAATGGCCGTTACGCCTTCCTGCATTTCGCGGAACCGCTTAGCCAAACCAAGTCGTTCCTCCATATCCAGCAACTGCGTTTCCGCACGCTTGATGGAATCCCGCACACCCTGACGAGTGATGCCTTCATTTTCAGCAATTTCCGACAGCGACAGATCATCTTCGTAATACAGTTCGATGACATCCCGTTGCTTTTCTGTCAACATCTCGCCATAGAAATCGAACAGCAACGCGATCTCCATATTCTTGGCCATCGACGGTTCCCTCCTTCTCGTAAAGTGAAATGAGTTGTAAAGTCGCGAAACTTTACAACTCATTATACACGAAATTTTGTGTTTTGTCAAGAGGTTTCGGCGAAAAATATGGTAATTGTTTTCACCTTTACACCGCAGGTTTACGGTTCCCGCGACGTGAGGTATTCCACGGCACGTTCAATGGAATCTTTCGCGTTTCCCCAATCGGCCTCTTCGCCGTTGTTGCGATAGTCGAACATCTCGGTAAAATGATGTACATCGGCACGCAATTCCCTCAGATATTGGCGTGAAAGTCCCGATGCCGCTTTCAAAAATTCCTGTTGCCAACGCTTCTCCATTCCGCCGGCCGGAACAGCCAACCGCGAAAAGTGCGGCAGACACAAATGCTCCTGCTCGGCAAACAACGTGCGAAAATCCCGTTCGCGCTCATACAAACGGCAAACGGTGGCGAGCATACGCTCCATTCCCCATTCCACTTGACTGCACACAAAACAACTGTCAGCCGCCTTTTCCGCCGCACGCACTTGTTTGGTCGTGCGTTTGCCAACCAACGGCAATCCCGCAAACACATTCTTTTCGGTTTCGGCCAAATGGCTTTCCAGCATCAGTGCCACCCCCAAACGGTTGCGACGCTTCAACATTCGGCGGTAATGGGTAATGCAAAACCCCTGCTTGTTGGTGTCTTCACGCACGTCCGGTTCCATCATCGCGGCACCGGTAATGTATTCCACGACACGTTCTTCCAAGCGATCGCGCATCCGACAGATCGGGCACCCCTCTCGCGGTTCAAACACCTCGCTTACGGGAATACTGGTAATATCGTCACGCATAGCGTTCAACTCCTCTCAGAGGATATTCTACCACATCCGCAAAGAAATGTAAACCGCATTTCTGCATAAAACCAAAAAAGCAAAGGGGTTGCCAAAGCAACCCCTCGTAAAGTATTCGCCCATTACAGCGGCAACGTAAACACCGCACACGCCATTTCCTCGTCAAATGCCTCTTTCAGCACTACCGCTCCGTCGGCATTCAAGGTAAACGGACTTTTTTCGTCGTTGGTAAAGACGGCCATTGTATCACTTTCCGCTACGCCCAAATACGCCGTTTCTCCTGCAAATGCCCCTAAGGTGTCTGTTTCCAAAAGAAGGTAGAGCACGTTATTGATAATACATTTACTTGCACGACTTTCGAGCGTAAACAAATTCACTTCACTCGGTCGTTTCCCGTGGATATACGGCGACGCCGTAAAGCGACAGATCGGATCATTCTCCCATGTCTCTTCGGCCGCGATCGTTCGTCCGTCGGTATAGCGAACGGAAAGCACAATATAACTCGCCGCCGTGTTGTCCACGTATTCCTCAACATCGTTACCATGTACGATGCCGTTGAGAGTAATGGTGTATTCCCCGGCAACAACATCTTGGTTGACCACTACAGCGCCCTCACTATCGAAGGCAGCTGCCAGTGCGGAATTCCCGAAATGGTCGGCAACCTCTTTGGGCGTCAACAGGCGGACGGCCGCAAACACAGCGGTAGTCAATGTTATCATCAACGCCCCCACGACCAATGCGACCCGTCCGTATGCCCACAGGGATTGTCGGGCGGACTTGGCGGGAACGGTTTCTGTTTGCGCTTGCAATACACGAATGGTTTTTTCACAGAATGCGGGATCAAACGGCAGTTTTGTCATTGCCTGTTTATACTTGTTCATATAGATCTCCTTCCAATTGTTTTTTCAGTTGTTGTCGCCCGCGGGAAAGATAGGTGGCAACGGTTCCGATCGGTTTTCGAATAATGGCGGCAATCTCACGAACGGTATACCCTTCGTAGTAGTGTAGGTGTATAACGGTTCGATATGTCTCCGGGAGCCGCATTACTTCTGCCAACAACTCGCTGTCGGTGTCGGCACCTTCCACCGTCAAGGCTTCTTCGATCGGAACGTTTCGGTAATCAGCACGGCGCAAGCGATCCTTGCACACGTTGATCACCGCCCGTATCAACCACGCTTTTTCATGTTCACTGTCTTGAAACCGCGGCCTCTTCACCAACAGTTTAACAAAAACTTCTTGTACGGCATCTTCGGCATCTGCAACCGAGTGCAAATACGTAAACGCCAATTTTTGCAGAGTGTCCGTGTAAGTATTGACAACCCTTCTGATGTCTTTTTCCGTATCGATACGCTGCATTGTGTAGTCCTCCTTTCACCTACAACACGATTGAACACCCCGTTTGTATTCACACGTCGAAAAATATTTTAAAAAACCACAGCCTGCTGTATGCAAGCTGTGGTTTCCTCATTATCCTTTTGTATATCGCCGTGTGGGATACCCTCCCACATCAAGACGTACGCGAAACACATATCCCGCCTCCGGTTGCTCGGTCAAATCTTGTCCTTGTGCCGCTGTGGTGATCACAAGATCGCACAGGTCCGCTCCGGCAAAGGTGCATGAGGTAACTTGTTTGACCGGCAGATCGATCCGCCGCAAAAGGCGGCGTTTCGCTGGATCGATACATACAACGCCCCATCCGCCCCACAACGCCAACCATACGTTACCGTTGCGATCGATGGTCATACCGTCGGGCAAACCGTCTTCGTGCGGAATATCCCATACGGTTTCGCGACCGTGCAAGGCCGCTCCCTTTACACTGAACCGTTCCATTTTGTGTTCCAAAGAATCGCAATAGTACATTGTGCGGCTGTCCGCTGTCCAATCCAATCCGTTGGAGCAGGTGCATTTATCAAACAGCGGCGTAAGCACACCGTCCGCCAATCGATAAAACGCACCCTCGCCAGCACCGCCGGCGGTTCCTGCATAAAACGCACCGTCGGGACCGACCTTACCGTCATTGAAACGGGAACCCTGTAACACACAAGGCGCGTGCGCCAAGTGCATCGTACCGTCCGCCGTACGTCGATAAACGCCGTCTTCGGCGGCAAGCAGAAGGTCGCCGTTCTCGCACAAGGCAAGACAGCCGAGCATATTCGCTACCTTTTCCTTTTTAATCTCGCCACTCGCATAGTTTATCGTGCAATAAGACCCCTCGGGAATATCGACCAAATACAGCGTACCCGACCGCTCATCCCACGTAGGGCACTCCCCCAGCGTAAAGCGATGCCTAGCAAGCAATTCCGGCTTTTCACACATCGTCTGTCCCCCTTTGTCAGCGACTGCGTTTTTGACGATAGGCCACCGTCAACGCCACACATCGCTTGGCAATGTGGAAGAAAGCGAAAGCGCCGCCGAACAACCACAGCCACAACCACAGCGAAAGCGGCAAAGTCACCGTACTCATCAACCGTGCAGACACCTCCGACACGGTGATAAAAACAAACATAAATGCCGCAACAAATAAGGTCCACACCAGCGAACGGGAAAGGTAGGTAAACCGTTTAAATACATACATGCCCGTTGCAACGGGAATCACCGCCGCCAAATATTTGCAAAGAAACGGCAGCGGTACATGATACAATCCGTCGGCAATCTCGCCGCTCATCCACGGAAACATACACTCCAACAAAAACATTACCGGCAAAACGCAACCGATCCACGCCGTCATCCACCGCAGCACCGCAAGCACACGTTCGGTACACGTTTCGCGCGGACAGTTGGCAACCAACTCATGACAAAACACCGCTTCGTCCATCCCGACCGCTTCCGAAAACAACTGACCGCGCTGTTGACATTCCAACGCCATACCCGTAAGGTCCATCAGCACCTCTTCTTGGGTAACCTCATTCAGGGAATAGGAATCCAAGAACCGCTCGATTCGGCGCAAGGAACGACGATTTTCCGATGTTAATTGTGTGCGAACGGTACGCAATTCATTTCGTTTCACCGCGATCCTCCTCTCCGATGCACATGGCATTCCCAACCGCATTCGTCAACTGTTTCCAGCAGTCTTCAAATGCCGAAAGATACTCGTCGCCCGACGAGGTTATGGTATAATATTTGCGGCGCGGACCGAGCGGCGACGGGCGCATTTCGGCGCGAATACTTCCTTGCTTTTCCAAACGAAGCAGCAACGGATAAATGGTTCCTTCCGAAATATCCGAAAAGCCGCATTCGCGAAGCAACATTAAGATCTCATACCCGTATGTTTCCCGCATACGGATAATTTTTAAAATGCAACCTTCCAACGTGCCGCGCATCATTTGTGATTTATCGTATGGCATCGAACAGCATCCTTTTATCATAATATGTTCAGTGTACCTTGTTTCGCAAAATTTGTCAATCTTTTTACATATACACATTGCCAAAACCACAATTTCGTAGTATAATCAAAACATCAGACAGAATAAGCGAGGAATTTACGATATGAATAAGACCCAAACCTTCCGTAACTCGCGCCGCAAACGCGCGCTTCGCCGCTTGTTACCCGTGTTCATCATTGCGGTCCTTGTGTTGGCATTGCTTGTCGGTATCATCTGGTATTTCAGCAGCCGCGGTACAGGCGATTCCGGCAGCAACACGCCGTTATCGGGAGACAACAAGACTACCACGACCGTCCCCACGACCGTCGCAACCACCTTACCGTCGTTTACCGACCAGACCGTGTCGCAACTTTCGGGTGCTATGAGCGCCCGAAACGCGTTGCTGTATGATGTCACCAACGAGCGCGTGTTATATGATGTCAACGCCGAGGCAACTTGTTCTCCCGCCAGCTTGACAAAGATCATGACCGCTGCGGTAGCCGCGAAATATTCCAACGGTGAAAACTTTGTTGTCGGGCAGGAAGTATATCTGACCGACCCGCAAGCCAGCAGCGCTTACTTAAAACTCGGAATGGAGCTCACACTCCCCCAAATGTTACAAGCCTTGTTGCTTCCTTCGGGCGGTGATGCAGCATACTGTCTCGCGGTACACACAGCAAAGCGGTTGTATCCCGAAGAAGAACTCAGCAACTTTGAGGCTGCCACTCGTTTCTGCGATCTGATGAATGAAGAGTTAGCCGCCATCGGCGCCGAAGACTCGCACTTTGTCAATCCCGACGGCATGTATCATACCTTCCATGTGACCACGGCAAACGACATGCTGAAGATCTTGCGTTTTGCGTGGGAATTCGATGCCGTGCGTGAAGCGTTGTGTACGCAACGTGCCTCGTTCACCACGCCGAGCGGGCACGAACTCGGTTATACCAACACCAACCGTTTGCTCAACACCAATTTCCCCGCCACGTATTATGTCAACGCTATCGGCGGCAAAACGGGCTATACGGATGAAGCCGGTTACTGCCTGGCATCGGTTGCGGAAAAAGACGGTACCCAACTGATCGCCATCGTACTGGGCTGTGCCGATGAAAACCTGCGTTTCACCGAATCCACTTTGCTGTACGAAGCAGGATTTGCGCTGAAATAAGAATAAAAAAGCAAAAACGCACACGTCGTGATGCGTTTTTTGCTTTTTGACGGCAATACTAACATCTGTAAAGGATGGTCGAATATATGAAAAAATCGTTTAAACGCGGCGCGGGTATACTGATGCCCGTCAGCGCGCTCCCCTCCCCCTACGGCATCGGCACACTCGGCGACGCCGCGTATGCCTTTGCCGACTTTTTGGCCGCAGCCGGCCAGCGATACTGGCAGGTATTACCCGTAGGCCCTACCGGATTCGGCGACAGCCCGTATCAATCCTTTTCCGCTTTTGCCGGCAACCCTTATTTTATCGATCCCGATCGTTTGGTAGACGCCGGATTGCTCACGGCCGAAGAAGCCGACGCCGCTCGCGATACAGTAAACGATATCGACTATGAGTACCTGTTTCGCACGCGATTCGACCTTTTGCGCACAGCATATCGGCGATTTAAACCAAGCGAAGAATTTCATACCTTTTGCCGTAACGAAGCACACTGGTTGACGGATTACGCATTATACACAGCGGTAAAAGCGCATTTCGGGTATCGCGACTGGAGCGAGTGGGACGAAGATATTCGTTTGCGCGAAGAGACGGCTGTTGCTCGATACACCGCCGCTTTAGCGGAGGAGATCCGCTTCGTTTGCTTTTGTCAATATCTCTTCCGTTGCCAGTGGGACGCGCTGAAATCCTATGTAAATGCACGCGGCATTTCGCTGATCGGCGATATTCCGTTATACGTTTCCGCCGACAGTGCGGACGTGTGGGCCAACCGTTCGCTGTTTCAGTTGGACACACACGGCCATCCCACAGCGGTAGCAGGTGTGCCGCCCGACATGTTCTCCGAGACGGGACAGCGTTGGGGCAACCCGCTGTATGATTGGGACCGTATGGCCGAAGACGGTTTTGATTGGTGGAAAAAACGCGTAGCCTCTTGTCGCGCACTATACGACGCTTTGCGTATTGATCATTTCATCGGCATGGCGCGCTATTACGCGATCCCCGCCTCATCGGATACGGCAATCGGCGGCGAATGGCGACAAGGCCCCGCACGATTACTGACCGATGCCATTGACGAAGCGGCAGGCGATATGCGTATTTTGGCCGAAGATCTCGGTGTGTTACACCCGAAAGTGCGTACTCTTTTGCGGCAAACGGGATATCCCGGCATGAGCGTTTTGCTGTTCGGTTTCGACGGCAATCCCGAAAACCCGCACTTACCGCACAACTTCCCGAAAAACCGCGCGGTATACGGCGGTACGCATGACAACGACACCATCGTCGGCTATTGTGCGCACGCTACCCGCCGCGAGATCGCCTATATGATGCGCTATCTCGGGGTAAAGCGGCGTGCCGCCATTCCCGTCGGGATGTTGCGCGCCGCCTATCAAAGTGTGGCCGATCTTGCTATCTTCCAAATGCAAGATCTGTTGGCACTGGACAGCCGCGCCCGCATGAACACCCCTTCTACCGTCGGCGAAAACTGGAAATGGCGAATGACTCCCGATGCCCTCACCAATGAACTCGCCGTTCATTTGAAAGAATTTGTCACACTGTATAATCGATAAGGAGTTATATATATGAGTTTAGAAAAAGATATCCGCACGCTGTTACGGATCGACGCCGGAAAGCGGATAGATAACGCTACCCCCACCGAATTGTATCATGCGGTATCCAAAGCGGCACTGGCAGCGGTGGACGACCGTCGGTCGCGACCCAAGAAAGGTAAGCGAGTGGCTTATCTTTCGGCGGAATTTCTCATCGGCCGCATGATCTACCAAAATCTGTACAATATGCAGGAAACCGACACGGTGGCGTCGTTACTTTCACGCCACAAAGTAGATATGCGCGTGTTCGAAGAGATCGAAGACGCCGCACTCGGCAACGGCGGTCTCGGTCGTTTAGCCGCGTGTTTTTTGGAGTCGGCCGCAACGCGTGACATACCGCTCGACGGCTATGGTATCCGATATCGCTACGGTCTGTTCAAGCAATCCTTTGAAGACGGTTTTCAACGCGAAGAGGCGGACAATTGGCTCCGCTTCGGCGACCCGTGGTCGCGCCGCCGCGAAGAGGAACGCGTATGCATTCGCTTCGGTGAAAACGAGGCGGTGTGGGCCGTGCCGTACGACATGCCGGTCATCGGCTACGGTGTACGCACCGTCAACACATTGCGCTTATGGCAAGCAGAAGCTATCGCACCGTTTGATTTTGCCGCCTTTAACGCACAGCGCTACGAAGAAGCGGTACGTGACAAGATGCAGGCTGAGCGTATCTCCGCCGTGCTGTATCCCAACGATGACACCGACGAAGGCAAAACTCTGCGTTTGAAACAGCAGTATTTTTTTGCCAGCGCCTCCATACAGGATATGCTTCGTCGTTTTCGTAAGAAATACGGCACACGATACGATCGTTTCGCCGATTGCTTCGCTATACAGTTAAACGACACACACCCCGTGGTAGCTATTCCCGAATTCATCCGCCTCTTATGCGAAGACGGCGTATCTTTCACCAAAGCACTCAATTTGGCCCGTCGTGTATTTGCCTATACCAACCACACCGTGTTGCCTGAGGCGCTTGAAAAATGGGGGCTCGACCTTTTCTCACGGGTACTCCCCCACCTGATGCCGTACGTCAAGCAATTGCACCACGCGCTGCAGCGGGAATTGCGTCGCCACCGCCTTGTGGGCGAAGAAGCCGTGAAATACTGGATCATCGAAGGAAACACCCTGCACATGGCACGTATGGCTATTTTCGCCTCCCATTCCATCAACGGTGTCGCGCAGTTGCACACCGAACTGCTGAAAACGCAAGTTCTCCCGCATTGGTATACGCTGTACCACGAACGATTCAACAACAAGACCAACGGCATCACCCAACGACGTTGGTTGGGACTTGCCAACAAAGAGCTCTCTGCTCTTATCACCTCGCGTATCGGTGAGGGCTGGATTTGTGATCTTTCACAGTTGCGACAACTCGAAAGTTTACAGGATGACCGCCGTTTCCTGGCCGATTTTGCCGCGATCAAAACGGAAAAGAAACGACAACTTGCCGCCTTTATCGAAGCGCGATGCGGTGTAAAGATCGACCCCACGTGGATTTTCGACATTCAAGCCAAACGTCTGCACGAGTATAAGCGCCAGCTCCTGAACGCCTTTTCGATCGCCGACACCTACTTCGGCTTGAAAGACGGCCGTATTCGCGATTTTGCCCCAACCGTTTATATCTTTGCCGCCAAAGCCGCACCCGGCTATTTCCGTGCTAAAGCCATCATTAAGTATATTAATGAATGGGCACGCATCATCGCCGCCGATCCCGCGGTAAACGACAAGATGCAAGTGGTGTTTCTGCCCGACTATAACGTATCCGCCGCCGAACTCATTATGCCCGCCGCCGATGTATCCGAACAGATCTCCACTGCCGGCACCGAAGCTTCGGGCACCGGGAACATGAAATTCATGTTAAACGGTGCAGTCACGCTCGGCACCTACGACGGCGCCAATATCGAGATCGTGGAACAGGCGGGCCGCGAAAACAACTATATCTTCGGTCTTTCCGCCGAAGAGGTTGCTGCTTTGAAACCGCAATATGACCCGAATGCTGTGGCGGATGCCGAACCGCGTCTGCGTCGCGTGCTGGAAACCTTGGTGGACGGCACGGTAGATGACGGCGGCACGGGTATGTTCCGCGAACTGTACAGCGCCATCACCGAAGGCGCTTCGTGGCATCAGCCCGACCATTATCTCTTGATGGCGGATATGCTCTCCTATTGCGATGCCAAATTGCGCACCAACCGCGATTGGTGCGACCGCGAAGCATTTACCAAGAAATGCTTGTTGAACACGGCCGCCGCCGGCAAATTCTCAAGCGACCGTTCCGTCGAAGAATACGCCGCGGATATTTGGGGTGTATAAGATCAGAAAAACAGCGCATCATAAAGCGATGCGCTGTTTTTTTATGTAATTCTTCGGTAGCCGGGCGACCTTGACGACCGCATCGTGCATTTTTCACCTGTATACTGAATTCGTCGGTTTTTGTCAACGGAAAGAAGAATCAACCCCGCACAGCATGGTATAACCCGCCGAAGACCGCACAAACTATGACAAAGAATAAATCGAGGAGAGAATGAGATGAAACGTATTCGTTATCTTGCGGCCATCATAGCCACGCTGGCATTACTGCTTCCTACAAGCTGTCGACGAAACAGCGACAACGGCACCATCACACTGAAGGTATGGGGATCCAGCGAAGATCAGGCGATGCTCGGTGAAATGATCGAAGAGTTTAAAAAAGCCAACGCCGAAGAAGGCAAAACGTATAATATCACACTCGGCGTAGTCGGTGAAGACGAAGCGAAGACCCGCGTGCTGGAAGACCCCGCCGCCGCCGGCGACTTGTTTGCGTTTTCGGATGACCAGATGAACGACCTTTACAAGGCAGGGGCGTTATATGAGATCACACGTCATAAGGATACCATCACCACCGAAAACAGCGAAGGCTCGGTCAAAGCGGCCTCGGTGGGTGATGCTCTGTACGCTTACCCCATCACAGCGGATAACGGGTATTTTTTGTATTACGACAGCCGTGTGTTGAGTGCCGAAGACGTACAGACACTCGACGGTTTGCTTGCCGCTGCCAACCGTGCTGGCAAACGTGTGTATATGGATGTGTCCAACGGATGGTATAATGCCGCCTTCTTTTTGGGGGCCGGTTGTAAGTTGGGGCTGACAGACAAAGGAAAACAAACCTGTGATTTCAATAATAAAAACGGTATTCAGGCCGGTGAAGCCATCAAAGCGTTTTGCGCCGATCCGGCCTTTGTTACCGGCAACGACGCTGTATTGACCGGCGGCATCGGCGACACGATCTGTGCGGGCGTTTCCGGCACGTGGAACGCCGAAACCATTAAAGAGAAACTCGGGAACGGCTATGCAGCCGTAAAGTTGCCAACCTTTACGTGCGGCGGCGTGCAAATGCAGATGGCGAGTTTTGCGGGATACAAGTTGATGGGTATCAATTCTGCCACCAAACACCCTGTCGAAGCTATGAAACTGGCCGAATTTCTCACCAACGAAGAGAATCAGATCAAACGATTTGAAAAACGCGCCGTCGGTCCCTCGAATCTGAAGGCAGCTGCCAGCGAAGCTGTAAAAGCCAACGTGGCTCTTGCGGCATTGGCACAACAGAATGCCTACGGTGTTACGCAACGCGAAGTGCTCAGCAGCACGTGGGATCCGCTGGAAGCCTTCGGCACGGCAATGGAAGCCAAAAGTTATTCCCGTACGGTGGAAGAACTATTGAACACCATGGTGCAACAAATCACAGCATAGGAGTGAGTGCATGACGCTCGTAAAACGGCGGCACAGCAGGCAAAAGGGCGGTCTGTTGCGCACCATGCTGACCGCCCTGCGACAAGGTGATCTTGCCACCCGTCTGTCTTTTTTGCTGATGGGAAGCGGCTGTTTGTTTCGCGGACAAATCGGGCGAGGCCTCTTGTTTTTGACAACACAAGTGTTGTCCGTTTTATATCTCATCTTGTTCGGCGCACCGCATCTTATGAAGTTTACAACACTCGGCACCGAAACACAACACCGTGTGTTTGACGAAGAAGAAGGGATCTACCTTATCACCGCCGGCGACAACTCGATGGAGATCTTGCTTTTCAGCGTTGTCACACTGGTACTCATCGTTGTCTTTTTTCGATTATATGCCGCGAATATACGGGCGTCCTTTGAAGCACAAGTCGCCAAGCGTAAAGGGGAACCCCTTCCCACTTTTTACGACGATTTGCGATCGCTTACCGACCGCCGTTACCACGCGTTGTTGCTCACACCTCCCATCATCTTGGTGTTCATCTTCACCGTATTGCCGCTGGTATTTATGGTGCTCATCGCCTTCACCAATTTCGACAAAGCACATCAACCGCCGGGCAATCTTTTCACGTGGGTAGGACTCGAGAATTTCCGCAATCTCTTTTCGGGAAACGGCCAAACCTCCACCACGTTTTTTCGCTTGTTTGCCTGGACGGTCGTTTGGGCGATATTTGCCACTTTTTTAAACTATCTGCTTGGCATGGCGGTCGCGCTGATGATCAACAAACGCGGTATTCGCCTAAAAGGTTTGTGGCGTACACTGTTTGTGATCCCCATTGCCGTACCGCAATTCGTTACGTTGTTGTTAATGTCACAACTGCTCTCATCGGAAGGCACGGGCGGCGCCTTCAACGTGCTATTGCAACAACTGGGTTGGATCCAAAGTCCCATCCCGTTTTTGAGCGACGGTACGCTGGCTAAAATCACCGTCATCATCGTAAACATCTGGATCGGTATTCCCTATACCATTCTTATTACAAGCGGAATTCTGATGAACATCCCCGAGGATATGTATGAAAGTGCGCGTATCGACGGCGCAGGGCCGTTTCGCACTTTTTTCAGCATCACTCTTCCTTATATGTTGTTTGTGACTACCCCCTACCTTATCACGCAATTTGTGGGGAATTTTAACAATTTCAATGTGATCTACCTTTTAACGGGCGGCGGACCTCTTTCACTTGACTATTTTCAAGCCGGTAAAACCGATCTGCTTGTCACCTGGCTGTATAAGCAGACGGTGGACCAGCAAAACTACAATCTGGCATCCGCCATCGGCATCATCGTGTTTTTAGTGTCGGCTGGTTTATCCTTGTTGGTATACAACTCGTCTGCATCGGCACGAAAGGAGGAGCAATTTCAATGACGGTCGGCTATCACGCACGACAGCGCACCGCCAATGCCACGATCTACCTTTTACTCGCGGTGCTTGGTATTCTATGGGTGCTCCCCATTGCCTATCTCGTTATTCTTTCGTTTCGCGGTGAAAGCGGAGCCTATCTTCCCTATCTTTTGCCGAAAAGCTGGTCGTTGGATAATTACCGCCGCTTGTTTACCGACACCGCCTTGTTTAATTATCCGCGATGGTATATGAACACGCTCATCGTGTCGATCTGCACCTGTGTTATCAGCACCTTTTTGGTGCTGTCGGTGAGTTATGCTTTCAGTCGTTTGCGTTTCCCCTCTCGCCGTAAATTTATGAATGCCGGCTTGATACTCGGTATGTTTCCCGGTTTTATGACGATGATCGCTGTATATCATCTGCTGAAGGTAATGGGCCTGGCGCAATCATTGATCGCGCTGATATTGGTCTATTCAGCGGGGTCGTGTATGGGGTATTTCATTGCCAAAGGCTATTTTGATACCATTCCCCGTTCGCTCGACGAAGCGGCCACACTCGACGGTGCCACACGAAACCAGATCTTTTTCCGCATTACCTTACCGATGTCCACCCCGATCTTGGCCTATACCGCCCTGACCGCCTTTATGATCCCGTGGACGGATTTTATATTCGTCAGCGTGATCATGAAGGATAACTATCAAAATTACACGCTGGCACTGGGTCTCTATCAAATGGTATCCAAAGAGAATATCTATCGCTACTTCACTGCCTTTTGTGCCGGTTCGGTATTGGTGGCCATTCCCGTCACCTTGCTGTTTTTGCGACTGCAAAAATACTATGTGGAGGGCGTCACCGGCGGCGCTGTAAAGGGATAAAAAAAGAGCAAGCGAAACGGTTTCGCTTGCTCTTTTCGTTGAGGTTACTTATTCATTTCACGGGTGTAATCCAGCAAACCGCCGGCCAGTAACATCGCCACTTGACGTTCGGAGAAATCGGCGTTCAATTCCAACGTCTCGCCCGTAGAGATATTTTGAAGCACTACCGCCTCGCCTTTCTGAATGCGCTCACGCACATGGGGCAACACCAGTTTATCCCCCAGCGAAATGCGATCGTAATCGGCTTCGTTCTTGAATGTCAGGGGCAAGATACCGGCATTGATAAGGTTGGCCACATGAATGCGGGCAAACGACTTCACAATGACCGCTTTGATACCGAGATAGAGCGGGGCAAGTGCCGCGTGCTCACGCGAACTGCCCTGGCCGTAGTTGGCACCGCCCACCACGATACCGCTGCCCGCCGCCTTGCAACGGCCGGGGAACGCGGGATCGCAACGCACGAAGCAATGTTCCGAAATCGCGGGGATATTGGAACGTAACGGCAAAATTTTGGCACCCGCCGGCATGATATGGTCGGTTGTGATGTTGTCTTCCACCTTCAACATCACATCGGCTTCGATCGTCTCTTTCAACGGCGCGGTGGCGGGGAACGGTTTGATGTTCGGGCCACGCAGGATCTCTACCGAGTCCATCTCTTCCACCGGCACGGGCGGCAGGATCATATTGTCGTTGATCAGGAATTTTTCGGGCATTGTGATCACGGGTGCTTCTCCCATCTTGCGCGGGTCGGTAAACACACCCATGATGGCAGAAACCGCCGCCGTTTCGGGGCTGACGAGGTATACTTGACCGTCGGCCGTACCCGAACGCCCTTCAAAGTTGCGGTTAAACGTGCGCAACGAGATGCCGCCCGAATTCGGGGACTGACCCATACCGATGCACGGACCGCACGCGCACTCCAGCACACGCGCACCCGCCGCAATGATGTCGGCCAGTGCACCGCATTCCGCCAGCATATTATACACTTGCTTTGAGCCGGGCGCAATAGACAGGCTCACATCGGGATGTACCGTGCGACCTTTGAGGATCGCCGCCACCTTCAACATATCGGCAAGCGAGGAGTTGGTGCACGAACCGATACAGCACTGATCCACCTTGATCTCTCCGATCTCGGACACCTTCTTCACCGCGTCGGGAGAATGCGGGCACGCCGCAAGCGGCTCGAGTGCCGAAAGATCGATCTCCACGATCTCGTCGTACACCGCATCGGCATCCGCCGACAGTTCCACCCAATCCGCTTCACGCCCTTGCGCTTTCATAAACGCACGGGTGATATCGTCCGACGGGAACACCGAAGTGGACGCACCCAGTTCGGCACCCATATTGGTGATGGTCGCGCGTTCCGGTACCGTGAGGGTCTTCACACCTTCGCCGCCGTATTCGATGATCTTGCCGACACCGCCCTTGACCGACAGACGGCGCAGCACTTCCAAAATGATGTCTTTCGCCGCAACCCACGGTTTCAGCGCACCCGTAAGGTTAACACGCACCATTTTCGGATAGGTGATGTAATACGTGCCGCCGCCCATGGCCACTGCCACATCCAGACCGCCCGCGCCGAATGCCAACATGCCGATGCCGCCGCCGGTGGGAGTGTGGCTGTCCGACCCGATCAGTGTTTTACCGGGAATGCCGAAACGCTCCAGATGTACCTGGTGGCAGATGCCGTTGCCGGGGCGGGAGAAATACAACCCGTGCTTTTTGCAGACCGACTGAATATAGCGATGGTCGTCCGCATTCTCAAAACCCGTTTGCAGGGTATTGTGGTCGATATACGCAACTGAGAGTTCGGTCTTTACGCGCGGCACGCCCATTGCCTCAAACTCCAGATACGCCATCGTACCCGTGGCATCTTGCGTCAAGGTCTGGTCGATACGTAAGCCGATCTCCGCGCCCGCTTTCATTTCACCGCTGACAAGGTGCGATGCGATCAATTTCTGTGCAATGGTGTAACCCATAAAATCACTCCTAAAGACAATATATGCTTTATTATAGCGGATAGTTGCCGTTTTGTAAACCCCTCAACAATACAAAAAGCGCACTTTTCCATGCGCTTTTTGTAGATATTCTCACTTAACCGAGATAAGAAAGCGGCAACTCCGCCCACAGATATTCCGCCATCTCGTCCATACGTTCAAACTCCAACACCACCGTGTCGGTGCGTAAACTCAACTGACGAAACCGCCATGCGGATGTATCGGGGTCGTCACACACGACCACGCCCGCGGCATTCGCGTTAAAGGAGAAATAGTCTTCTTCCACATCGGCATCGTCAATCCGATACCACGTTGCTGCCTCCTCCCATCCGTCTTCCAAGAGCGCTTCGTATGTAACTTCCTCTCCGCTTTGCATATCGAAATAGTACGCCGCATCATAGGTCGCGGGCAACATCTTGTCACCGCCGAAGGGACAGAACAACCCGCCCGACGATACGAGCCAACGTCCGCCCCACAGCGACAGATTCATCTCTGTCCCCTCGGCACCGTTGTAGGTGGTGTTGTAATACTCATCAAAATAGTCTGCCGAAAATTCTTGCGTATAGATCTCCGTCAGACGCGTGTTGATCTTCTCCGCGATCGCCGCATCGTAATACCGCGTATCCAGCAATTCTCCGCTGTACCACTCTTGTAACAACGGATAACAGACGCCGTATGGGTCTTCACTCCAAAGCTGATGTGTCACCGTCACCTCATCCGTGAATACATCACTTATGTCACGCGGCACCGACAATACCGAATGTTCGTACAGGTCGGGAACAGATACGGCGACGTAATCGTTCGTATAGTAACTGTCCGCACCAAACACCACTTGCTGTAATGTAAAGGTATCGTGTTCCGCACGCAGTCCCATAAACGGGTGTTTTAATTCAAAAACATCACCGAACACACCGGCAGACATCTCCGCACGGCGAAAACGGTGTTGCACTGCACGGTTGATGAGCGGCATGTACTCCGTGTCGCGGAAGAACAGGTCGGAATAGGTGATCTCCTCCCCCGTCACGAGATCGTACAACGCAGTACGCACGTCACCCCAACGGTGATCTTTCGTCCGCTCGCGCACCATGACCGACAGATACCCGTTAATACACTCTGTTTCGACGTTGACTTCTTGGCAATTCGGTGATACCGCAAGTTCCCGTTCCGCCTCGTCGATAAAGCGGTTGATCTCGTCTTGCAACGTACGGTTTTGCAACACACAGATGCGGTCGTTTTCATCGGTCAGCCGCCCCGAAACGGTGGTGTACAACATAGCGGGGGTGTGGTTTTCGGGGCGTTCCATCCCCGTCCCCACCGCGTGGTACAAGCCGTCGTCTGCCGCACCCGTCGCGGTGGTATCGGTGGTCGTGCCGTTTACCGTCGTGGTGATATCGCCCGGCGGCGGTGCGGGAGAAACCGTCGGATGGCATGCAGTCATACTCAAAAGCAACGCTAACGCCAAAATCCAGATACTTACTTTTTTCATTAACGGACCCTCCCTTAAAATTTCCCGTATTTACCGCAACCAGTCCACGTATTCAAACGGAATGACCGCTGTCACGAGCGGCACGTCGCCGCTTTGCGGTGCCAGGTTCAAGAGATACCCGTCTTTCGTAAGTGTAAAACACATCGGGATCGCACCCGTGATATCGGGCATTTCAGCTAAACGTGATTCTTCCTCGTGCGTGCCGAAGTAATAGAATCCGTCAACCGCTGAGTCGTACCACTCGGCCGCACTCTCCCAACCGTCTTTAAAGAAATGATCGTACGGCACTTCTTCACCGGTGGCACGGTCAAAGTACGCGAACACGCCGTAATCAAGATCCCCCATGGAACCGATATTGCGGTTAATGCTGAATTCGAAGTAGCGGTCACCTATCTCCGAGCAGCCGGTATAACCGTAGCCAAAAGATCCATTCGGGTGCTCAACACCTTTTGCGCGTACGTGCCATGCATTCATCGCTTCAATCGAAACGTATTTTTCGCAAACATCCAAAATCGCCGCGTTGATCTTTTCCGCGGGACAATCGGTGTAATATGTCACGTCCAACAATTCCAACACGTCGTTCGTGTTCTCCAGGCGCTCGTTCACCGTGCGTGCCGCGATGTGGCTCAAAACCGGTGTTACGACGTCTTCCGTGAAAATGCCCTGCATATCCCGTGCAATCGACAACACCGTGTTTTCTTCCAACCCGCTAATCGTAGCCACGATATTCTCACCAATGTGATAAACGTCATCCGGCAGATAGATACGACTCAACGAAAACAACGAGTGATCCTTTTTCAAGCCCGCAAACGCCTGCGCATCCAACTCATTTTTGGTATCCCCTTCATTGTGAAGAACCATCGCTTTTTGAATCGCTTTCTTAACGCAATTGCGAAACGTCGGTGCTAACGCAGTTCCTTTAAAATAGAGATCCGTAAAAGCGATGCGTTTTGCGGTATACAAGTCATAAAACACCGTTTCGTTTCTCACCTTCACCGAGAGATATCCGTTAAGAATTTCGATGGCGGGAGACGCATTTTCCTTTTCGTGCTGTTCAATAAACGCGTTGATCTCCTGTTGCAACTGCGTATTGGTCAACTTTCCGATTCGCACCTTACCGTCGTTGCCCATAAACACGTACGACGGCACGGAATATCCCACGCTATCCGGTATAAAGCCGGTCGGCTTTTCCATACCCGTACCCACCGCATCGTAATACGCAGGCGTCAATTCGTCCACCTCGATCTTATCCGACAGCGGC
Organism: Acutalibacteraceae bacterium; assembly: GCA_045591985.1. Taxonomy (GTDB): domain Bacteria; phylum Bacillota; class Clostridia; order Oscillospirales; family Acutalibacteraceae; genus SIG588. The sequence goes on along the minus strand of JAZNTV010000077.1, from coordinate 13,642 downwards.
ACGTACCCTGCCGCTTGCACCGCACGCTGACCTTCGTCGGTCAGCACCCATTCCACCAACTTGCGCACAGTGGAATCAGCGGGCTGTTCTTTGTTGAACGCTATATAGTTGTAGCTGAGCAACGGATAGGTGCCGTTTGCCATCGTCTCTTTGGTCGGTTCGATGCCATCCACATGAATGAATTTGATCTCATCGCCGTTGCCGTACATATCCGCCGCATAAGCGTAGACCGAGTAACCGATGGCGTTTTCCGCATTGTCGTAATACGCCACCGCATCCATTAAATGGCCCATACTGGACGGCACAAATTCGGTGATGGGCTCCATCAGCGGGGTGTCGCCCATGAAGATCTTGATGTAGTTCTGGCTGCCCGACGTCTCGTTGCGCTGATACGCCGCGATCGGAGCGTCGTTACCACCGACCTCTTTCCAGTTGGTGATCTTACCCGAATAGATATCGCGCAGTTGCTGTTGCGTCAGCGAATCCACGGGGTTGTTCGCATTCACTACGAAGACGAAGCCTTCCGCCGCGATCGGCACTTGCTCCAATTCGACACCTTGGTCACGTGCGTTTTGCACCTGTTCTTCCGACATCTGCACCGTGAAGATGAGGTCACACTCTTTGTTCAGCAAGTTTTCGTACGAGCCGTAGGTGCTGTTGTGGTTGACCTGCGCTTCCGCTTCTTCGATCGAAATGCCGAGGAGTGCGGCGCGGATACCCGCTTCGAGCGGGATGGTAGAGGTGGATCCATCCATCTTCGGGAGTTGCTTTATCCACGCAAACGCCGGATCGTCCGCCCGATTCACGGTCGTTGTGGTTGCCGTCGTCGTGCCATCTCCCGACGGTGGTGTGGGAGAAACCGTCGGATTACACGCGGTCATACTAAGCAGCATCGCCGACACCAAAGCCCAAATTGCGAATTTTTTCATAACGATTCCTCCTTTTTCTTTCTGATTTCAGTATACCGCACGCAGATCCCACCGTCAAGTTACAGTTTTGTAACCTTTCAACAAAAAACACGGCTTCCGTTGATGGAAACCGTGTTTTTTGTCGTTATTCTACATATCCCTTCAGGACTTTCAAGGTGTTCCACACGCCGTCGATATGACTGCGTTCATACCCGTGGCTGGCATACACCCCCGCGCCGATCAATCCGTGGCGGATATCGCACCCTGCACGCAAGGTCGCCTCCACGTCACTGCCGTAACTGGGATACACGTCCACCGCGTAATCTGCACCTTCGCGCTTGGCGGATTCGATCAGTTTGCCGACCACTTCGTAACTGTACGGCCCACCCGAATCCTTGGCACAAATCGAGACTTTCTTTTCGGTGCATTGCAACCCTTCGCCGACACAACCCATATCCACACTGATAGCCTCGGTAACGCCGACCGGCACCGAAGCCGCTCCGCCGTGACCTACCTCTTCATACACGGTAATGTGTATGAAGATCCGCCGTTGCGGCACCGTGGCGGTATCTTTTAACCACTTGGCAAATCCAAGCAAAATACCAACCGAGAGTTTATCATCCAAAAAGCGACTTTTAATATAGCCCGCATCGGTCACATGCGTACGCGGGTCCACACACACCACGTCCCCCACTTCAATACCGAGCGCACGAGTGGTTTCTGCCGAGGCAGTATCTTCATCCAACACCACTTCTACCGAATCAAAGGTGCGCTTGGTATCCGCAAATGCGGTATTTACATGCACCGATGCATTACACAGTTGGATCGTTCCCTCGATCACCTTACCGTCGCGGGTGTATACTCGCACGTTTTCCGAATCGGTATTCTCGGCACGTAACCCGCCGAGGTTGGTCAATCGCAAGCGACCGTTACTCTTGATCTGTGCCACCATGGCACCGAGTGTATCGGTGTGCGCTTCCAGTAACAGCCCGTCACCTTCACCGCCGAGATCGATCAACACGCCCCCTTTTTGGGTAAGAGTCGCTTCATATCCAAGCGACGTAAACGCGTCCTTCACCCACGCGGCGGCCGCTGCCGTAAAGCCCGTAGGGCTGTCGATAGCAAGCAATTCTGTTGTTTGTTCGGTCGCATAGACCGCATATTCTCTGTTCATACCGTCTCTCCTAACATCCATTCCAACACATATTGAATATATTCGTCCCAAAACTCCCACGTGTGACCGCCCGCCGATTCGCGGTAGGTAAAATCATAGCCGTTTTGTTCGAGTTTGGCTTTTAAACCGCGGGTGTTTTCATAAAGAAAATCCTCCGTGCCGATTCCCATAAACAGGCGCGGACGGTGGGGATTATCTCGGCAATGATCCGCCAACCACAAAAGATCATCCTCATCGGGCACCTGCATATCGTCCCCGAAGACGGGACGCATCACTTCGGAAAAACCGCGCATTTTGATATCCGCCACCGGCGAAAGTCCTGCCCCTGCCGCAAAGGTATCGGGTTCGCGTAATGCCAGCTTTAACGCACCGTATCCGCCCATCGAAAGCCCCGCCGTGAAATTGTCTTCCCGCTTGTCCGACACACGGAAAAACTCGCGAATCAGCCGCGGCAATTCTTTGGCAATAAAGGTGTAAAACGCCATGCCGTATTTCATATCGCAGTAAAAACTCTTATCTGCACACGGCATCACCACGCAAAGGCCGTATCGGGCGGCGTATCGCTCAATGGATGTGCGCCGCAGCCAAATGGTCTGATCATCGCTCAACCCATGAAGCAGATACAGACATTTATACGCCGTCTGTTCCGTCCCTTTTTCAATACCAATCTCGCCTTGTGCGGAACGTTGCGGAAGAATGACCTTCACTTCCGTTTGCATACCGAGTGCTTCACTAAAAACATTCAATGTTACCAGCGCCATGTTAATTCCCTCCGTAAACGATCCCGGCCGTGTGTTTGATAGCATCCATGCAAGTGTGCACATTGGCTGCCAATTCGGATACCGCGTCGTATTCCTCGCGGTTCTCACCGCCGATAAAAGCAGCAAAGGCTGCTGCCTCGTAACTCATCAGCCGTTCCTTCGGCTCATCTTCAAACAAGCGGGTCTTCACACCGTTTTGCACCAAATACGCGCCGGCATACAAGCCGACCCGTTCGATCACCAACGTACCTTTATCCCCCGTGATCTCCGACCCGACGGCACTGTGTCCTACTTTCGTGTAGGTCAGTGCGGCGGAAAAACGGCCGTAATCAAACAACGCCGTACCGCCGCAATCCGCCCCGTTCGCGAGATACGATGCCGTCGCCGTAATGTTTTGCGGCATACCGAGCAGATCCACCGCCGCATACACGCAGTAAACGCCGAGATCCATCAGTGTACCGGCCGCGAGCGACATATCGAAAATATTCACGTGTTCGCCGCGTTGTAACGCTTCGTAACGACTGGTAAGTTGTGCAAAGTCGATCCGTGCCGAGGCGATATTGCCAATAGTGGTGAGCGCCGATCGAATTGCCCCGCGCCCCGTGACATAGCGTGGAATGATGGCTTCCATATAGATAAGTCCGCGCTCATCGGCAAGCGCCTTCAGCCGTGCATATTCCGCCGCCGAAGTCGCGATCGGTTTTTCGCATATCACATGTTTACCCGAAAGCAACATCTGTTCCGATTGCGGCACATGGCAACTGTTGGGCGAGGCGATATACACCGCCTCCACGTCGGATGAGGCAAGATCGGCAAGGGAGGTATACACCGTGTCGCATCCGTGCTTTTCAGCAAAGGCGCGCCCCGCCCCTGCATCGCGGGAATACACCGCCGCCAGAGTAAATGCTCCGCTGATAGCGGCACCGGCAATGAATTGATCTACGATAGTTCCGCGCCCGATGGTGGCATACCGTATCATTCTATCACCTCATAGGAAAACATTTCGCAGTGCAGTTTCACGCCCACATCCACTGCGGACGGCAACAGGGCGAGCGCGATGAAAACATCTTCGTCACACGCACCGGAAAGGTCGTGCAGATATGCATATTCGCCCTCAATTTTCGAAACAACGTAATCTTTCGGTTCCATATATTCCTCCTTACATCAGCGCCTCACTCAATGTCATAACGTTAGTGTAACACATATCGTTTTAATAAACAACGAGTTTGCGTGCAAACCCGTTGTTTTTTGTTAAAACGTCTTACCGTAATTGTATTTGGTGGGCAGACCTTCTTTATACAAGTGGGCATCCGACGAATGCACCAACACCTTCGGCACGGCAAAATCGCCGTGCTCACAAAAGTCGATGGTGGTCATGCCGGTATGGCAGATATCGAACCGCGTGCAAAACTGCGGATACGGGATATCCAAAAGGCAACTTAAAAATGCAATACCAAATCCTTGGTGGGCAAACAGTGCCACCCGCTCCTTGTTAGGAGTTACGATTTTGTAGCGTCCTGTGTACCGCTCGTGTTCGTATCCGAGCGACAGCATAAACGCATCCACATCGTCGTACATAGCCTCCATGCCGTCTTTAAATTCAGTAAGTTCCGGATGCTCGTACCAGCGGAAACCAAGTTCCGCCACAGCGGGCGTAGTGAACAAATTCACGTGCTTACCGCTGTAAAACAGCCAGGTACGCACCCCATCTTCGTTCTCGGCGGTCAAACGGCGCCACGCGTTTCCTTCTTCGGCAAATGCCAGTTTGGTCGGCTCACCCAAACGTAACAGCTCGCAGGTAGGCTTGCTCGTCAAATAGGCGCGGTTGGAAGTGGAGGAAAACACCTTATCCACTCCGTGGAGTGCCAGGCGCTTACCGACCGCCTCCGCCTGCCGCTCACCGAGCGGTGTCAGCGAATCGGGGTCATAAACAGGATCTCCATGACGAATGTAATGAAACAACATCGCTATCACCTCATATTTTGTAGTTCCGAATGAATAAGTGCCGTCACCGACGGGGTCGTGCGGTTGGCAAGTTTTTTTATGCTGTCCACTCCGTTTTCCATTGCATAAGAGAAGAACGCCGCGATCATATCGGTATCGTTGACGTTATCCCCCACAGCGATAATATCACACTCCGCAACACCCAGATGCCGTGCCAATGTGCGCAATCCCGCCGCTTTGTTCACGTCGCGACCCACCACGTCGATACAAATACCGTTTTGCAAAGGGTTCAGATGCTCACCAAACGCCTCTTTCAACACAGCGGTCACTGTTGCCGACCTTTCAAAATCGGGCAACATGGTAGATATTTGGGTAAAATACGAAACGTTAGGTACGGTTTCCAACGTGTATTCATCATCGGCCATGCCGTCAAACGACGTAGCATACACCCAAAGCTTCCGGTCCGCGTGCACCTCACACCACGGACAACCGTTAGCAAACATTCGTGCCATAAGCGGATAAGCCAACGCCCCCGCTGTGCGCGTCTCTTCGATCACGGTGCCGTCCACATGTGCGATTACCGCACCGTTGTCCGCCACCAAATAGTCATATGCCAACCTGTTTTCGCGACGCATTGCAAGCAAGCTGTCGAGCGGCCGTCCGCTGACTACCGCAAACGCATTGCCCGAATCGCCCCAACGTATCAGCGCTTGGCGTTTTTCATCGTCAAACCCGCCCCAATTCAGCGTGCCGTCGTAATCACTGCCAATCAGTTTCACACAGCTGTCCCCCTTTTTAAAACCAACTCTTCACCCAAGAAAGCAAAGTAAATCCGTCGGCAAACTCAAAGGTGAAAATACCGATCAAAAAGATCAAGGCGATCACAAACGGTAAGACGTAGGTGACGTACGGACGAATCCAACGACCGACTTTTAAGCCCTTACCGGTGTTCACTTCGTTCAAGAAATTATCGAAGCCCCACCCTTTCTTGCTCACACAGAACAGCACAAAACAAAGTGAGCCAAGCGGTAAAAAGCAATTGCTGACCAAGAAATCTTCCAGTTCCATCACACCGGATGTCGAAGTGAACGGTGTGAAACCGGACCACAAATTAAACCCAAGTGCGCAAGGCACCGAAAGTACCAACACCGAGACCATGCAGATGACACAGGCTTTCACACGGCCCCAACCGGTAAGTTCACGCACACACGCAAGGATGTTTTCAAACACCGCAATAATGGTCGAAAATGCCGCAAACACCATAAACAGAAAGAACAGCGAACCCCAAAAACGACCGCCCGCCATATTGTTGAACACCTTGGCCATGGCCACAAACAGCAATTTCGGACCCGCACTCGGCTTTACGTCAAAGGTAAAGCAGGCGGGGAAAATGATCAATCCCGCAACCACCGCCACAAAGGTATCCAACACCAAAATGTTCACCGATTCGCCCAAAAGTGAACGTTCTTTGCCGATATAGCTACCGAAAATAGCCATCGACCCGATACCCAGACTCAAAGTGAAAAACGCTTGATTCATTGCGCCCACGATCATCTCGCCGTTAACTTTTGAGAAATCGGGTTTCAAATAGAACGCAAGACCTTCGGCGGAACCGCTCAAGGTGAAACCGTGTACCGCCAGCACCACCATCAAAAGCAACAGAACGATCATCATATATTTGGTAATACGCTCCACGCCTTTTTGCAGACCAAACGAAAGGACACCGAATCCAACGACGACAACCAATGCCATGAATCCCACCATGATCACCGGGTCAGCTTGCATAGCGGTGAACATCTGCTCAGATGCCTCGTTGGTGATCCCCGTCATATTTCCCGCAAGAAACGAAACAAAATAATAAAAGATCCAACCGGTGACCGACGTATAAAACATCATCAAAAGAAGGTTGGCAAACAACGCGGCGTACCCGTGAAGATGCCATTTCTGCCCTCTTTTCTCAAGCTTTTGATACAATTTCACAGGACTGCTCTGGCTTGCACGCCCCAGCGAAAACTCCATCAACATCACAGGCAGCCCCAAAAGCACCAGAAACACCAGATAAAACAGCACAAAGGCGCCGCCGCCGTACTGTCCCGCCATCCACGGGAACTTCCATACATTACCCACGCCGATGGCGCAACCGGCACTAAGTAATATGAAGCCGAGACGACTTCCCAAACGTTCTCTTTCCATGGTCAATTAGCCTTTCGTTTTCAAACACATATACAACGCATTGCGCATCTTCCCTTGCATTTCCACACTCCAACTATGACTGTGTTGAAAATACGTAAGCGAGAGTTTGTTTTCAACGTCCACCATCGAAAACGCACCCGCGGCACCATCCCAACCGAATTCGCCCACAGGACTGAGCGATCCGCTCGTCGCCGGATCCATATGCGTACGCACTCCCAGTCCGTAGCCGTAGCCCGCGCGCAGTTCGTGGAAATCCTCGAGCGACTGACCGCAAAGATGGTTGGTGCTCATCAGCCGCACCGTTTCCGCATTCAAAATGCGGTTGCCGCTTTGGCCCACTCCGCCGCACGCCAACGCATCCAAGAACAACGCATAATCGGCGGTTGAGGAACATAACCCCGCGCCACCGCTTTGATAGTCATCGGAAATGTTATATACACATTCCGTCCCCTGTCGCACAGGCACGCCGTTTTCGTAGGAATAGCGTGCCGCCAATCGCGAAAGCCGCGCTTCGTCCTTCGGCACGCCAAAGAACGTGTCTTTCATACCGAGAGGACGGAAGATGTTCTTCTCCATGTAAACACCAAGTTTCTCGCCCGACCAGATCTCTACCAACGCACCAAGCACATCGTGGCACAAACTGTAACGAAAACGCGTGCCGGGTTCGAACCCCAACGTTTTCCCCGCCATCGCTTCCACTAATTCCAGCGTACGGCATCGTCCCGCCGCCAAAGAGGCCTGTATATTGGCATCAAACAAGTCATAATCCAACCCGCCCTGCATGGTAAACAGGTCGATGATGCGAATGGGGTTACGGGCATAGCCGTCCTCCGACACGTCCACGTGTTCTCCTATACTTTCACCCGTTGTAATGCGGACCGCATTTTGGGTATTCAACCCTTCCCGCGTGATCTTCATGTGTTTAAAAGCGGGAATATACGTCGCCAACTCCTCTTCAAGCGTATAGTTTCCTTGCTCAAGCAGTTGCAACGCCGCCGTCACCGTGAGCATTTTGGTCATCGAAAAGATAAGGTACAACTCATCTCCGTTGATCGGTACATTCTTTTCAATGTCACGCTGTCCCGCATAATAACGAAATAGCGGGATGTGATCTTGATACACGATACAATCCACCGACGGAGTATGGCCATGTGCCAGAATATCATCCAGACAGGTTTTCAAACGTGTGAAATCCATCATTTTGTTCCCCTTTTAGTTGATACATAAAAAACAAGGAAGATGTCATCTGTTATTCCTCAAAATCATACCACATATTTCACCGTTTTACAAGCCAAAAATGCGGTTGACCAAAAGAACCCGCCAAGTCCGAAGACACGGCGGGTTCTAGTTTTTGCAAATACCGGGACGAATTCGGAAACATAATACACATGCGCAACTCACGTACTCTTCGAGCAATCAATTGATCATATTGACCACCGAAGTCAAAAACATGTTTTTTTCGTTCATTTGATACCTCCTCTATTCTTCCCAACCTGCGAACAACTCTTCCGGTTTCTTGTTTCTGCTTTCATCCCTGTTGCTGATAAATTGTTCTTTTATTTTTTCACATAAAAAACAGATCCTGTCATTCGGTTTATTAAGTTGAAAACAGACGCCTCCACTTGTCGGGGAGGTGGCACGGCGAAGCCGTGACGGAGGGGTAGTCAATCTCTCCCTCAGTCTTTTACTTTGCAAAATCCAGTTCCCTCGACAGAGAGAGCCGGTGATTGGCTTGTCCCTAATTTAACACAAGCATAGTATAAAGACAAAAATAAATCAATGCGGAGCGAAAAAGTGATATTGCTTCGCAGCGATGCGATGTTTGCCCGCTACGCCGCAAGGCGTAACATCACTTCCGCAGAAAACATCACGCCGTAAGGCGCATTACTTGCCCGCAAGGGAAAACATCGTTTCCAAAACAAAAAGCACTTCTTTCAAAGTGCTTTTTGTTTTGTCATTCGTGTCCGAAAAAGAACCGGGTAAAAACCGAGGAGTTCAATCTCTATCGTCATTCTGTTGACTTTTCTTTGATTTTAATTTTTGGACTAGAACAATACCATATAGAATGACCGAAATTATAAACAAAGATAGTGTAGATACGCGCAACACAAGGGGGATTTCTAAACAAAGATTGAAAATATTTATAACATAACCAACGAACAAACAAATCGATGCAATCAACTGTAACACATCAACTTTTTTCATATCATCACCAACCTTTAAGTGTATTGTAGCATAAAAGCGGAAACAAATCAATACAGAGCGTTTTAATAATTCGTGGCGAAGCACACCGAAATTATTCATTATTTATCAGCGAACAAAGTGAGCGACTTCATTCTTCATTATTCATTTGAAAATCCGTTCTTTTATTTAATGAAAGATGAAAAATGAATAGTGAATAATACAAACAAAAATCCGCCCTCTTACGAGAACGGATTTTCGTTTGGGTAGTTTGAACTTAATGACACGAATTAAACGTGCCTGAAAACTGCTAATTTTCTTTGCTATTATCAATATTGTTCATTTTACATTCTTCATATTCACGAATATAAAAATCTAGCAATTGCTTCAAAGTATGTTCTCGCGTACAGGCAATTTCCTTAATTGTTTGTATTTTTTCAAGTGCAACCTTTGAGCAATATTCTAACGGTTCTCCATAATGTTCAGAATCCGTATCCTCTATCTCAACATATTTTCCAGATTCCTCAATACATTGTACTTTGAAAAGAATTTTATCAATACTTTCTAATTGATTTTGTGTAGCAACAATGCGGTCCCAAACTTCTTTTAATGTAATAGACATATTAACCTCCATATTTTCCGGAGGACACGCAAGGCAAATTGTATTTTCATCAACGAAGCGTGCCCTGCCGTTTTTTATAAGACCTTTCGCCCTTTTAGGATAGGTCGCTTCATATTCGTTTCCTTGCTCATCTACAACTCTAATGTTTTTTTCGATGGGTGTCATCCCCTTTATAGATAAATTGAAATTTCGTTTTTTGTTATGGGTTTCTTCCCCTATTTCAATATTATTATAGCATATAACAGAATGGTTTGCAAGCATTTGAGGCGAAAGCGCAATAATTATTCATTATTCATCACCGTAAGCGACTTCAATATTCATTATTCATTTGAAAATCCGTTCTTCTTTAATGAATAATAAATGATGAATAATGAAAAATGAATAATACAAACAAAAATCCGCCCTCTTACGAGAACGGATTTTCGTTTGGGACCGACACTCAAAATGGAACCGATCTAAAAACCTGATTTTCTTTATTTTTTCTTTTCGTATCCATAACATTCGCCATTTAAATCAATATGCTCAATATGAGATTTGAGATCTTGCTCACACGCATCTTCAGAATAGTTTACACAATGAACACATTTCTCTGCAATGACTTTTTTGAGTTTTTCTTCATATTCCCATCTGCGAAGAATGGATACTTCAGCTTCTTTGACAAGTCGAATATTAGAAGGATTCCAATATTGTTTTTCCGTCTTTAAATCTTCTTCAATATAAAACGGAGCAACACAACCTTCCTCAATTAAAAACTCTAATTCCACAAAAGAATGATAGTTTCCGTTAAGAAATTCAATGAAGTCCTTTATGTTATTTATTCCATTGGGAAATTTACAATACTGAACATTGTTGATTAAAGCAACATTTAATTTTTCCACAAAATTACTCCTTACTTTTTATTGTATTGATAGATGAAACGAGCATTCTACGAATCGAGCCACAATCGTGCAATAAAACCTTTGCTACATCTTCTTGTAAAAGTTCAGCTTTTAGCATAAGTTCAAGCCAATATTCTGTTTCATAGCATTCTTTAAGTGATATTTGTAATTTAGAAACAAAATCGGGTTTACTATGAGCGTAATTGGCTTCACGAATATTTGCGCCAATGCTTGTAGCCGACCTTTCAAGTTGATTAACAATAGAATAATGACCTTTTATAATGTCACAAAGTTTTAAAATCTTCACAGCAAAATCCATAGATGAAACTGCAAGTTTACTTTCAGCCATAGTAACCACCTCATTTCTGGAAATATTATAACATAAACGCTTAAACAATGCAAGTAAAGTGAAATCGTGCTACGCACGGTGAAATCAAAGGCGTTCACCTTTGGTGAAATCGAAACCATATGGTTTCGGTGAAATTAAATCCGTCCCGTAACCCGACGAAGTCGGATTTCACCGCAAAGCGATTTCACCCATCGAAGATGGATTTATCCCGTCCGTTAGGACGGATTTAGTTAAAAAAACTCCTTGAGAAAATCTCAAGGAGTTTTTTGTCTCTCCTGTTCGAAAAAGAACTGGTGAGAAACCCTTAATTTTACTGGCTTTTCCCCACTTTTTCTTTACAAATTAATTATACCACAAAAAATAACTTTCCGCAATAAAAAAATGCAGAAAGTTATTTCATTTTATGTTACTTTTTTAAATTTATGCCGACTCTTCCTCAGGCGGAAGCAGAGGCTCGACGATCTCTGCCCCACCTTTTATAAAGATTCTTAAATTGAGATCTTTTGTCACCTGAATTGAATTCACAATTCGGTGAATAATGGCGTCGTCAAACTCGGTCATTACCGGTTTCAACTGTTTGGTGTAATTTTCAATCCGTTCAATTTCTTCTCTGGCTTTTTCATTACACTTTATATGCGTCATAAGCATATCCCGTCTTTCCCTAAGGTCTTTTATCCTTTGGGAACAGTCGGCGATGGCTTCGGTGTACTTATCTTTATTGAATTTTGACTGGATCGCCAGATCGGCAAGCTCCTCGATACGAACCTGCTCATCGTGGATTCCCTTTTCGACCAGATACAATTCATCGGTATCCACATCAGAAGTGGCATAAATGAGTTTACTTTTCAAAAGCTCGTATCCGTCCTCTCTCCCCTGCAGCACTCGGGAGATTGCACGACAAATAGCAGCTTGCAGGTTTTTCTCCTCAAGCCCCGTTGAAAAATCACAATATTTATCCTTATGGTCCAGTCGGCTGATGCAACGCCAATAGTGATGAACACCGTCTTTTTTCTTAACGGTTTTGCGGCGGAAATGACTGCCACATTCCTCACAAATGAGCAGTTCACTTAACACATATTTTGCACTGTATCTTCCTCGGCAGGAAATGGTATTGTCCGATTTGCTTCGCAAAGCATTACGGCGAGCGAATTCTGCCATCGCCGCTTTAAATATGTCACGTGGAATAATGGCAGGATGATCGTTAACCACCAAGTATTTTGTCTTTTGACCGTTGTTAACCTTTTTCTTTTTAGTTAGGCAATCCACACAGTAGGTTTTCTGATACATAACGTCGCCGCAGTACTTTTCATTTTTCAGTATAGCATGAATCGACGTTGTTTGCCAAGTGGTTTTGCCGGTGTAGGTCTTAATATTATTTTCTTCAAGCCATTGTTTAATTTGAAATGCACTTTTACCGTCAAGATACAAATTGAATATCCATCGAATAACCTCGGCTTCGCTTTCTACGATGGTTATTTCTTTGGTAATCTTATCGCGGCGGTAGCCGAACATATTCATATTAGAGCAGTATGTACCATTCTCCATCCGTTTGGATATGCCCCATTTAACGTTGGCACTGATATTCTCACTTTCCGTCTGTGCCATAACGCTGTAAATACCGATGTAAGTTTCGCTGTCTTCTTTAAGCGAGTTAATATTCTGCTCTTCAAAATAGATAGCAATGCCCATCGCCTTAAGCTTACGCACATAGGATAAACTATCCACGATATTTCTTGCAAAACGGGAAACCGATTTGGTCAGAATCATATCGATTTTACCCTTTTCGCAATCCTTTATCATACGAAGAAATTCATCACGCTTTTTGACCTGCGTTCCGGTAATACCTTCGTCGGCGTATACGTCTACAAACTCCCACTTTTCATTGTTGGCAATATAACGTGTGTAATAGTCCTTTTGAACGCGGTAACTGTTAAGCTGATCCTCGTCATCGGTAGATACGCGGCAATATGCAGCCACTTTTATTCTTTTACCAAACTCAATGCGTGAGCTTTTACCGGCATCGGCAGGAATCTTAGTAACAACCCTTCTTCTTTCAGCAGTTTCAACCATTCTCGCGCACCTCCTCATTACCGATTTCTTTACCGTTAACAAAGCGGATACGGATATTGCCATCCGGCTGAATGATAATAGCGGACACGGTCTTTTTCATAAACGGAATATCCAATACCTGTTCATCCTCAGGTGCATATTCCGAGAATAAATCATAAAGCGCATCCGAAACAGCGGCGGAAGGGTCGAGCTCCATCTCCGAAAATTTGTCCGTCACGGTTTCGTATATCAGCTTCATAATCGGATGAAACATCGGGTTTGGCTGTGTAATTAAATACTTTATCTGCCGTTCCTTAAGGCGAATATCCTTTGACGGTACGTAGGTGCTTTCTCCCTTTGGCAGCATAATGAGGTATGGCTGATTTCTCACCGCATTCATAACCGTTTTTATCCTTGAAAACAACAGCGGGTCATCCAAGTATTGGGTTGTAGCAGGACAACCGCCCAAGCAAAGCCAACGCTCACGCACCTTATACTTGCTTTTGCGGGTAAAATGTTTCCCGCACGTCCCGCATATAGTGGTGGCTTTAAGGTAGGCAATTTCCTCGGTGTCTTTTTCTCT